>CAYTSW010000033.1:0-22919 GCA_964440605.1 uncultured Phycisphaeraceae bacterium
GCCGCCGCGTTGATCGCGTCGATCACCGTCTGCACGTTCTGCGCATCGGCCGGCGTCAGGTCCACCACGAACGTCGTCCCGTCCGACAACGTCACCTCGAAATCGTTGTCCAGGTCCGGATCACCCGCCCCGTGCGCAATCTCGACGCCACGCCCGTCGTTGAAGACCGAGAGCGGCGTCGTGACGTCCAGCGACCGGATCCCGAGCGACGACGCCGCCGTCGACCCGTTCTCCTCGATCGACAGACGCGCCCCCGCCACCTCGTTCACCACGTTGATCCCGTCCCCCGCCTCGTTGACCTCCACCCGCACACCCAGGTCGAGCCGACGGACCTCTTCCCTCAGCCGGGCGATCGTCCACGTGCCGTCGGTGGTGATCGTGCCCGAACGCCCGCCATTCGTAAAGGTGATGTCGCCGAACACCGCCGGGGCTCCCAGGGAGCCCAGGGTCGTGCGGTCGGTCACCGCCGGGTCCAGATCCGTCGCCGGGATGGCGTTGACCGTCGCGACGTCGGTGTACGTGAAGTTGTCGATGCCCAGCGCACGCGCCGACGCGCCCGCCGGACCATCGGCGAACTCGATCGTCACCGTCGGCCCCGGCGAAGCGATCTGGAGACGATCCGCGCCGAAGCCGACGGTCGTGCCCGCCGCGCCCGCGGGTCCGTTCGTCAGGATCTCCGCCTCGATGATCTCAGCGACGTCCCCCACCGTCTCGGCCGCCGAAAGGTCGGCGGTCAGCTCCGTCGGCGTGCCGCCCACCGTCACCGTGATCGCGATCGAACCCAGCTCGGCGATGTTCGCCATCGGCCCGCGCAGATCGCTCAGCCGCGTGTCGGCCGTCAACGCCGGATCGAGGTCCACGTCCCCCTCCACACGCGCCGAAAGCGAACCCACCGCAAGGTCCGCCGGGATCGTGATCGGGAAGTCCGCGGCATCGCCCAGATCGGTCCGCAGCCCGTCACGATCGCCCACGTAGCGATACCCACCGTAGAACGACTCCACCGCCGGCCCGCCCGTCCGGGCGCCCGCAAACAGCGACAGCCCCGCGAAGTCCGAGTTGATCGTCGAGAAGAGCTGCGTGATCGACGACGAGATCACCTGTGCCTGCTGCGCCCGCGTCGCGGTGTCCGACCCGACGCCCACTTGACTCGACGCGATCGACCGCGCCTCGAGCGCGAGATTCGACAGCTCGCCCAAACGCGAGTCAATCGTGTTCAGCACGCTCGTCGCGTGGCTCAGGTTCCGCGTGCGCTGGGCGCCGGTCTCCAGATCCGCCTCCACCACCGAGATCAGCGACGCCGCGATCGGATCGTCGCTCGGCGTGTTCACCCGCTTGAACGTCGACAGTTGCTGCTGCAACTCTACGAGCGAGCCATTCGTCCGCGTCAGCCCGCCCAGCAGGAGCTGCGACGAAAGAGCGCTCGGCACACGCGTCAGGTTGGCGGGGATCGAGCCCATCGTGCCTCACTTCTCGCAAAACGCTTGCCAGAACCCGGCTACACCAGCGAGATGAGCGTGTTCGTCAGGTCGTTGACCAGACTCACGAACCGCGCGGCGCCGCTGTACTGCTGCTGATACGTGATCAGGTTCACCGACTCCTCATCCAGCGACACGCCGGACAGCGCCGCCTCCTGCGCCTCGAGGCTCTGACGCACGCTCGAAAGCGACTCGAACCGCGTGATCGCCCCCCGAGCCTTCACCGCGTTGCGCTCGACGGTCTCGAGCCAGCGATCACTTAGCGACGTGTCGTTGAACGCGTCCAGCCGCAGATCACGCAAACCCGCGATGCCGTTGGCGACGTGGTTCCCGCCCGCCCCGTCACCCACCACGAGCATCGTCGGATCGTCCAGCAGCTCCTGCCGCACGCCCACGTCCGACGCGCTCGTCCCCTCGAAGAAGGTGTTGATCCCCAGCACCGCGAGCACGCCCGAGCTGTCGTCCTGGAAGCTCACGTCGTACCCCGCATCCGTCGTCAGTTGCAGCTCGCCACCCGGCGTCAGCGAGGCGTTGAGGTTCGGGATCGCGTTCAGGTCGGCCACGATGTCCGCCAGCGAGGTGTCGTTCGCCGTCGTCTGACTCCCGGCGTCCACGCCGTTGAGATCGATGACAATCTCATGCTCCGACGAGCCCCCGTTCTGGTCGTGCACGACCACCGTGAATGAGCCGTTCTCCGCATAGAAGGGCATGTCCGCGAACGTCGTGTTCGCCGGGTCGTTCAGCGCGACCGTCTGGTCGGCCACCGGCACCGCGAGATTGCCCAGCAGCGACGTCAGCCGACCCTCCGGCCGACCGCTCGTGTGCAGACGGTTGACCTGGAAGATGAGCTGGCTCACCACGTCATCCAAATCCTCAAGCGTCGCTTCCAACGCGACGTTCCGCTGCTCGATCAGGGCGCCGATCGTGCCGGACGTGATGTTCAGGCTCTCCTCGTCCTGGATCGTCTTCACCCGCAGACGCAGCTCGCCCGCGATCATCCGCTCTTCCACTTGCAGCCCGCGGCTGACCGAGCCCAGCACCACCGGCACCGAATCGATCAGCACATCCACCGACCCGTTCTCGCGCTGCGTCACCGTCACGTCCGCCAGCGACGCCAGCTCGTCGATCAGCGCATCGCGCTGGTCCCGCAGCGATCCGTCTTCGCCCTGACCGACCTCCGAGTCCGTAATCGCCTGGTTGAGCTGGGCGATCTCGCCCAACAGGCCGTCGACACGGTCCACGTTCGCGCGCAGCTCCGTCTCGATGCGTTCACGCTCGCCCAGCAGGTCCGAGCGCAGATTCCGCGCGAAGTTCGCCAGCGACTGCCCCTGCTGGATCACGCTCGCCCGCGTCGCCGACGACGCCGGGTTGTTCGCCAGCTCGCTGAACGCGTTGAACAGCGATGTCAACTGCGAGGACAAATCCGCGTCCGTCAGCTCATTGGTCAGAGCCTGGATCGTCTGGCTGATGTTCACCTCGACGTTCGCCGCGGCTTCCTGTGCCAGGCTCGAGCGCAGCCGCGACACCAGCGCCGGGTTCACCACCCGACGCACCGCCTCCACGCCCACGCCGTTGCCCAGAAATACGCCCGTGCGCAACTGCGAGCCCGACATCGGATCCAGCAGGATCCGCTGGCGCGAGTACCCCGGGGTCGCGGCGTTGGCGATGTTGTTGCCCGTGACCTGCAACGCCACCTGGCTCGCGTTCAGCGCGCTCCGACCGATCAGCAGCGAACTCGTCAGACTCATGACGCGGCCCCTAGCTCTTCACGTCCAACGCCGAGACCACACGCGGACCAGCGTCCACAGCGCCCTGGCGGCTGTACGTCTTGGCGTGGTTCAGATGACGCGACACCGCGCGCAGCAATCCCGTCATGTGCGCCGCCAGCAACTCCGCCGCCGACCGCGACACCTCGTTCACCACACGCAGCTCCTCGATCCGCTCCCGCAACCGCGCCACCCCCGCACGCATCCGCTCCCCCTCGTCACCCTCCAGGCGGCTCGCGATCAGCGACATCCGCACCGGGCCGCTGTCGGCGAGCTCCATCGCCCGACCCAACTCCCGCACCAATCGATCACGCTCGCCATCCAGCTCGGCGATCCGCTGCACCACGAGGCTCTCGCGCCCGATGCAATCAGCCAGCCGCGAGGCGTCGCTCGCCCGGATCGCCTCCAGACGCTCACGCGCCGTCGCGAGCAGCGCCTCATACGCCTCGTTGAAACGGTCGAGCACCACCTCGAGCCGCGCGATCGCGGCCTGCATATCGGTCCGGTCGACCGGGCTCGCGGCTGCCATGGTCATGGGCGCACCTGCTGGACTACGAGGTCATCGAGCCGGCGACGACGCATCGCCGGTCTCCGACCGACTTCGCAGATCCCGTGCCAAACGCTCGACCAGCGGCCACTCCGACGCCGACACCACACGCTCGGCGATCCGAGCATCCAGCATCGAACGGAACTGCGCCTCGTGCTTCCCCGGCTTGAACGGCCCCCACGCCTCGTTCGTCTCACGCAACTGCTTCAGGATCGGCTCCACCAACGCCGTCGACACGAACGACCGCGCCGCCTCCACCGCCCGATCACCCTCGGCCTCTCCGGTGGCTTTGGTGGCACCGGTCTCCGACCGGTGGTTGCTCCCTTCCCCCTGCAACTCCCGCAACACCGCATCAAACCCGCGCGTCAACGCGCGGCTCGCCGACACCGGCGCCAGCACGTCACGCCCGCCGACCCCCTGATTGCCCAACGCTTCAAGCCCGCTCATTCGACGATCAACTCCGCGTGCAAGGCACCGATGCGGTGCAACTGCGTAACGATCGCGATCTGGTCCTCGATCGGCACATCCAGCGTGTCCATCGCCTGCAACAGATCACCCGCCCGCGCCATCCGACGCCCGTCCACCTCCGTCGCGATCAGGGCCGCCGTCCCCACCTCCACCCGCGGCGCCTCGGGCGTCGGCTCCACCGGCGGGGTCACCGTCGTCACCACGAGATCCCCGTGCGACACCACCGCCGGCGAAATCTGCACGTCACCCTGCAGCACAATCGACCCCACCCGCTCGTTCACGATCACCCGCGCCGGCAGTGACAGCAGCGAAGGATCCATCCGGATGTCCAAAATGCTCCCGATGAAGTTCGCCGGGTCACGCCGCTCGGGCTCGGGGATCGTCACGACGACGATCTTCTCGTCCAGCGCCTGCGCCACCTCGGCGCCCGAACCGAGCAAGCCTTGCCGATCCTGATTGATCGTGTTCGCCAGCAGCTTGGTTGTGTTCCACCCGGCGTACTCAGGCCGCACCTGCAAGACCAGCCGAAAGTTCTGATCGACGGTCTGCATCGTGATGTCGCGCGCCATGCGCAACCCGCCGCGCACACGCCCCGTCGTATCGATCGCGTCCTCCTCAAACGTGATCGGCCCTTCCGCGAAGCCGTACACGCCCTGCCCGGGAAGCGGCCCCAGCAGCGGCGTGATGAACAATCGCCCGCCCCGCAGACTGCTCGCGTTATTCACCGCCTGCACAAAGACGTCGTACGTCTCGCCCACCCGCGCCCCCTCGCGCGGCAGCGTCGCGGTCACCATCACCACCGCCACGTTCTGCGCCTCGAGCAGCTCCGCGAGATCCGGGATCACGTTCCCGCCCCGCTCGAGCACCCGCGCCATCTGCCGCGCCATCGGCAAGTAGTCCCCGCTGTCGCCCGTCCCCTCCAGACCCATCACGAGCCCGAAGCCCCACAGGTTCGTCTCGCCCGTCCCGCGCAGCGTGATCAGGTCCTTCACCGTCAACGCCGAAGCGATCGGCGCCGCCAGCATCACCACCAGACCCGCCAGAACCGACAACCACACGCGACGCATCCACGCCCGCCTTTCTCTTCCCGACCGCGGCTCAGAACGCGAACAACGTGTCGAGCACGCGACTGACGATGCCCTTGTCCGCCGCTTCCTTCACCCGCCCGGCATGCTGGATGTCCACCCGCAAGTCGTACATCTGGTTCGACAGCACGCTGTTCGCCGCCGTCACGTCCTCCGTCCGCGCCACGCCCGAGACCAGGATCACCTTCTCCTCGTCGTCCGTGCGCACGGTCGTCCGCGCCTCCAGCAGCAGGTTGCCGTTGGGCTTGACCTCCACCACCCGCGCCGTCACCCGCGCCGTCAGCCGATCGTCACGCTCGTACTCGCCCTCGCCCTCGTACCGGTTGTCGAACGACACGCCGACTTCCGGCAAATCGTCCGTCTGATCACGCCCCTGCTGCAAACGCAACTGCAACAGCTTAATCAGATCGATCGTGCTCGTCACCGAGCCCGACAACTGCGTCCGCTTCTCCGTCTCCAGCGTCTGCGTGCTCTCGCTGTTCGTGCGCTCGGAGATGATGATCGTGATCAGGTCCTCCGTCTGGAACGACCTCGGCTCGGGAGGCTCCACCGCGTACAGACTCACCGACTGCAAGCTCGGCGTCCCGTCCGTCGGCTCCGTCTGGAGCTCCGCCTCGCGATCGGGCGGCGCCGCCGGCTGCACCTGCGTGTACAGACTCTGCGCCGAAGCCGAAGCCCCCACCACCGCAGCCAGACCGCCAACCGCCAACAACCGTGACCCGTTCATCCGTCCGCTCCTTCCGCTCGAGGCGTCTCACCCGCCGTCGCACGAGCCGTGCCACCAGCCGCCCCACGCCCAGCCTCCACCCCAGCCGGTGGCACGGGCGTCTCGCCCGTGTGTCCTTTCCCCGGTGGCATGAGCGCTCCGCCCGTGCCTCTCGGTCGATCCGCCGGAGCAATGAGCCGCCCCCGCGCATACGCCCGCGCCGTGAACGACTTCCTGCCGTTTTCCAATCGGCAGCTCACCACCTCCCCCCGCCGCGCATCGTTCATCGCCCGCGCCACCACCTCCACGCCCACCGACCCGTTGAGCATCAGCACGCGCACCAGCTGCCCCCGCTCCACCACAATCGGCGGCCGCAGATCGTGCCCACGCAGCAGGTCGCCCTCCTCCAGCCGTCGGGCCGCCTCGTGACCCGGCGCCGTTGCCGGATCGGCCAGCGTTGTGCGCACGTGGGGCGACAGCCACCGCCGCTCCGCCCGAACCTGCTCCTCGGTCACCGTCTCTCCACGGCGCATGAGCTGCGCCACCACCGCCACCGTCGCGCGTACCTGCGCCTCCACGCGCACGTTCCGCTCCTCCACCACGATCCCCTCCGACACCAGCCGAAGCCGCACCACCAGCCGCTCCGACCGAGGCGACGACAAGGGCTCGATCACCAGCACCCGATCCAGCACCGGCCGCGACAGCAACCCGTCATCTGCGACATCGAACGTGAACCGCGCATCGGCCAGCCCCACCCCCAGATGCTGCACCAGCCGCCGAGCGATCGCCGCCCGGATCGTCTTCGCCTCCACCGCATCGGCGCGCACAGGCTCGTCGTCCGGCGTTTCGACTTCGACCTCCGGCACATCCACCGGCGCCCGCGTGCGCACGGTGCACGTCGAGCCACTGATCGCCAGGCGGCTCGCGTGATCCGCCAGCGCAGCGCGCACATCCTCGATGCTCACGCGCCGCCACCCCGACTCACCCACACTCCCCGCGATTTCCACCTCTCCCAACGCCTCCGCCGCCGCGCCCTCGAGCATCGCCACGTCGCGCAGCAGCACCGGCGCGCCGGCGTCCACCAGCGCGCTCGTGCGCAACCGCACCGCGTCCGCGAGCGCTGATGCGCACAACACCAACACCGCCAGCACGAAGACCCACGTGCGCATGTCCCTGACCATGACGGATCCTCCGTCTTCTCGGCGCCCTCAGCCGCGGCCTACCGCCGCAACTGACTGATCGACCGCAGCGTCTCGTCCGCCGCCCGGATGGTCTGGCTGTTCATCTCGAACGCCCGCTGCGTGCGGATCAGACTGATGAGCTCGAACGTAGGGTCGACGTTCGAACCCTCGAGAAACCCTGAGCGGATCTGCCCGAACGACTCCGTCGCGGGCTCCCCGATCTGCACCGGCCCCGACGCGCCCGTCTCCGCAAACAGGTTCTCGCCCAACTGCGCAAGGCCCTGCGGATTGATGAACGTCGCCAGTTGCAGCCGCCCGATCTCCTCGGGCTCCGCCTCGCCGGGGATCTGCACGAACACCGCGCCGTCGTTGTTGACCTCGATCTGCGTCGCCTCCACCGGCACCTCGATCGGCGGCACCAGCCGCCGCCCCTCCGCGTTCGCCAGCACCAGCTCTCCCTCGCTGTTCGTCGTGATCGCGCCGAACCGCGTGTACGCGATGCCGCCCTCCGCGCGGTCGTCCTCCACCTGCACCTGGAAGAATGACGAATCGTCGTCGATGTACAGGTCGAGCGCCCGCCCCGTCGCCAGCGGCGCGCCCTGCGAAAAGTCCAGCTGCGTCCCCGCCACCTTCACGCCCAGGCCCACGAACACACCCGTCGGCCGCTCGTCTCCGTTGGCGTTCTCCACACCCGGCAGCGCCTTCTCCTGGTACAGCAGGTCCTGGAAGTTCACGCGGCTGGCCTTGAAGCCGTCCGTGTTCACGTTCGCCAGGTTGTGCGCGATCACGTCCAGCTCCGTGTTCAACGCGCTCAGACCCGACGCGGCGGAATGCAGAGAAACAACGGCCATGGCCCGCTCCAGTTCAACAGATGGTCAACACGCCCAAGCGCCACACGCCCGCGCGGCTGCACACCGACAAGCCGCGCACCCGCGGCGATTGGTCAGCAAACCTCCACCACACCACACACCGATCCCACCGACCATCGCGCGGTCCATGCGCACCGGCCCCCACATCACGCGATCCTCGCGAACCGGTTGATCAGCGAATCAAGGTTCTCATTGATCAACCCCATCATTTGGATCGCCCCCTGCGCCGAACGACCGGCGCCCGTCACCGCCATGATCCCCTTCACCGGGTCCACCCCGCTCTTCTCGATCGAGCCTTGCACCACCCGAGGCGTCGCGTCACGCAACTGCGCCGCGTCCTCGGGCCGCGGCGCGAGCAGCCCCTGCCCCGCCTTGTTCAGCGTGCCCGGATCGGCGACCGTCTTCAGCCCAAGCCGCGCCACCGCGCCGCCCCCCTGCTCGATCACCCCGTCCCCACGAATCAGCGTCGGCAGCGAGGAGTCCAGCACGATCCGCCGCCCTTGCGCATCGAGCACATCGCGCCCCGACGACGCGTGCACCAGCGTGCCCGTCGAGTCGAGCAGCATCCGCCCGTCGCGCGTCAGCCGCACGTCGCGCGGGTTCGGCCCGTCCGCCACCGTCAGGAAGCCCTCGCCCTCCAGGCCCACGTCCAGCGGGCGATTGGTCGTCTCCAGCGGCGCCTGCGCGAGGGACGTCGCCGTCGGCACGGGCATGATGCCCGCACCCAGACGCTCGATCAGCGCGTCGGAATCCTCGAACGGGAGATTGTCTTCGACACGCGCCACATCCCGCGCCCGCACGTGCAACGAGTCCGGCTTGAAGCCCGGCGTGTTGACGTTCGCCAGGTTGTTCGCCGCCGTGTCCTGCCGCGCCATGTTGACGCTCGCCGCCGACGCCGAGATGTACAGCCCGTAGTTCATCGCAAACGCTCCGCGAGATGCGAGGGGACCGAGCGATCAGCCCCGAGTGAGGATGAGCTGCTCCAGCGGCGTCAAGCCCCGCACACGCTGCGCACGCAGCGCGTCCTCGTCCGACACCAGCTCCAGCATCCGCCGAAGATGCCCGTCGCGACGCCCCGTGCGGGCCCGATCGTCCGCGAACGCAACGGAGCGATCCGTGCTCCCGACCGGCGTCCGCTTGATGTCGATGACGTCGATGCTCATCGCAGTTGGCCTCCTTGCCGAAGAAGCCTTCACAACCCGCGTGCCACAACGCTGCCCCCCTGCGCAGAGGCCCGCCCGACTGCGCACGCCCCGTTCAAGCCGGGCCCCGCCCCATCGCCGATACTCGGGGGATATGCCCGCCTCTCCCCCGCCCTCCTCGTCCCTGACCGCCCTCGACGAAGCCGGCGACGCCTTCCTCGTCTACCTCCGCGTCGAGTGCGGCCTCGCGCCCGCCACGCTCGAGGCCTACGGCCGCGACCTGCGCGAACTCGCCGACGACCTCGCCGATGGCGGCGTCAACGATGTCACCCAGCTCCACCCGCGCCACTTGGGCGAGCATCTTGCGCACCTCAAGAACGAGCGCGGTTTGGCGACCGCCACCATCACGCGCCACCTCGCGACCATCCGCGTCTTCACACGCTGGCTGCACGCCACCGGCCGCACCCAGACCTTCCTCGGCGAACTCCTCGAACGCCCCGCCGTCTGGCGCAAGCTGCCCAACGTCGTCACCCCCGGCGCCATGCGCCGCCTTCTGCGCGACGGAGCGCCCGATCCAGGGGACGCCGCCACGGTCCAGGGCGTGCCGATGCACCTGCGCGACCGCGCCATCCTCGAACTGCTCTACGCCAGCGGCCTGCGCGCCAGCGAAGTCACCGGCCTCCGCACCGAAGACACCGACTTCACCCTCGGCATCGTCAAGGTCGAAGGCAAAGGGCGCAAGCAGCGCCTCGTCCCCTTCGGCGAACCGGCCGAAGCCGCGCTCAAGTCGTACGTCAAAGAATGCCGCCCGAAACTGGTGAAGATGACCGGCGGGCACGAAGGCCGCATGTTCCTCTCACGCACGGGCCGGCCCCTGGAACGAACGGGCCTCTGGCACATCGTGAAACGATGCGCCCGCCGCGCCGGCGTCGAAAACATCTACCCGCACCTCATCCGCCACAGCTTCGCTACCCACCTTCTCGGCGGCGGCGCCGACCTCCGCGTCGTCCAGGAAATGCTCGGCCACGCCGACATCTCCACGACCCAGGTCTACACCCACGTCGACCGCACCCGCCTCCATGAGACCATCAAGACCAAACACCCGAGAGGCTGAGTCGAAGGGCGCTACTGACCTCGGCTTGGCGAGGTCAGTACGTCGACGACAACACCTGAGGGTGCCACTGGCGGCTTGTCCGCCAGTGCTTTGCATCCGATCCCAAGACACCGGCGGACAAGCCGCCGGTGGCACCCGAGCTGGATCTCCGTCAAATCGGCCGACGCTTCATCGGCTCCGATCCCGCCGGCGGACTCGGCGGGGCCGCGATCGGCGGGCTCGCCGGGTGACGCGCCGACATGGGCGGCGGCGGACTCTGCGCGGGCGGTGCCGGAGCCGGCGCCTCGACCTCCACCCCCCCGCTCTCACCGATCGCCGCGTTCAACGCCCCCACCGACCGCGGCGTCGACATCTCCCCGACGCGTCGACTCCGGATCTCAGCCTCCAGCTTCGCGTCGAGCTGGCTCGCGTGCGTCACGATGATCCCCCGCTCCACACCCGCCCGGAACCGGAACCAGATCGCCGCGACACCGCCCAGCATCGCCAGCGGCAGCACCAGCCGAAGCCCGAGGTACACCACGCCGCCCGGTGACCCCGGCGCCCCGTCGCGCACGTCCGCCGACGTGCGCATCATGGCCGCCCACGGCTCGAGCACACCCCCGAAACTCGTCGCCGGCACCAGCGTCGACCACGGCATCACCAACGCCGCCAGGATCAACGCCCACGTCGTCGCCGTCACCACCATCTCCACCCCGGGCACGCCTCCGCCCCCCGCGACCGCGACCGACTGCAGCATCAGCACCGTCAGCAGCACCGCCGCGATGATCCCGACGATGTGCGACACGTCCGTCGCCCGACGCACGAACAGCCCCGTGCCCGTCGGCACCGTGTTGATCGTCTCGGTCGGGCCGGACTCCGTCGGCGTGAGCTCCTCGGGCGTCGAACTGCCCTCGACCACGAGCGTCGTCGACTCCCCAGCCGGCGGCTCGAGCTCCGTCGTTGTGATGTCCCCGAAGTGGAGGGTCATCCAGCAGAGAACCTGCACGATCAGCGCGAGCGCGAGCCCCGCGCACGCAGCGGTGATGCCGAAGCGCAGGTGCTGCAAGGCCGCCGAGATGTGCGGACGGGGCGTGTACGCCACGCGAGGACCCTCTGGAGTTCGACGAGGTCAGCATCGGCCGCCGAGGCCTGGCGGTTGATCGGACCCCGCGCGATTGCATCCGCGGCCCGACTTATCGGAAACCCGCGCGCAAGCGCCGGGCCCCGAACGCATCGCTCCCGAGATCCCCGACGAAACCCGGTGTAGACGCTCCAAAACGGGCCGCGCAGGGCCCCCAGGCATAGGCTTGAGCACCATGACCGCGACCCCGTACGCCACGCCGCCCGTCTTCGCCCACATCGACGCGCTCGACCCCGGCCTGCTCCGGGACGTCGCCCAGGGACACGCCCGGCTCACCCCGGAACAGGGCCTCGAACTCTTCCAGCGCGCCCCGCTCACCACACTCGGCCGCTACGCCGACATGCGCTGCCGATCGCTCCACGGCGACGCCCTGCGCACCTACGTCATCGACCGCAACATCAACTACACCAACGTCTGCTCCGCCAAGTGCATCTTCTGCGCCTTCCGGCGCGACGGGCACGAAGACGACGCCTACACGCTCGAGTACAACGAAATCTTCGACAAGATCGAAGCCCTCAGCGCCATCGGCGGCACCCAGATCCTCATGCAGGGCGGGATGAACCCTGAGCTCCCGCTCGACTGGTACCTCGAGCTCCTCGCAGGCATCAAGCAGCGCTTCCCCCACATCCACGTCCATGCCTTCAGCCCGCCCGAGTTCATCGAGTTCGTCAACTTCTTCGACCCCCCCGGCGACGCCCTCGAAGACAAGATCCGCTGGGTCATGGTCCGCCTGCGCGAAGCCGGGCTCGACTCCCTGCCCGGCGGCGGCGGCGAGATCTTCGCCCCCGCGGTCCGCCGCAAGATCGGTCTGGGCAAGTGCGACGCCGAGGCCTGGCTCACGACGATGTACGTCGCCCACTCGCTGGGCATGTTCACCAGCGCAACGATGATGTTCGGGCACATCGAAGGCGTCGCCGACCGCGTGCACCACATGCGCCTCGTGCGCGACTGGCAGGACCGCGCGCTGCGTCACGCCGCCAATGGCGACCCCGCGGTGACCGTCAACCGCTCGGCGCCCGTCGAATCCACCCAGTGGGGCCACTACAAGGCCTTCATCTCCTGGCCCTTCCAGCGTGAGAACACGCCGCTGGGCCGCTTGCCCGAGTGGGGACAGACCGACCCTGCCGAACTCGACCAGACCTTCCCGGGCGACGCCATCGCCAAACTCGACGGCTCGGGCACGAAGGACCAGCACCCGCTCTTCGGCCGCCGCCTGCGCATGAGCGGCAGCACCGACTACCTCCGCACCCAGGCCCTCTCGCGCCTCATGCTCGACAACGTCTTCTCCATCGGCGCGAGCTGGGTCACCATGGGCCCACACATCGGCCAGGTCGCCCTGCAGTACGGGGCCAACGACATGGGCTCGGTGATGATGGAGGAAAACGTTGTCTCCGCCGCCGGCACGACCTACTGCCTCGACGAGCCGGTCCTCTGCCGCCTCATCCGCGACGCCGGCTTCGTCCCCGCCCAGCGCGACAACGTCTACGACATCCTCCAGATTCACGACCGCGCCGAAGCACCAGACCTGCTGGTCGACGATTGGTCGACCCACCGCGCGCAGAAGCTCGTGGCGCAGAACGACAAGCCGTCGAACGCTCCGGTCACGCTGACAGCCAGCGCCGCCGAGCAACACGACGCCTGACGCGGACCTGCTGACGAGACGTTGAGCGGCTCAGAACCACTTGTGCATCGCCCGCTTCGCCACCTCATGATCCCCATCGGCGGCTGCCTGCATCAGCTCCACGCCCTTGTCGGGCGGGATCGTCCCCTCGGCGACGTACGCCGCGATCTCGCGCTTCGTCTGTTCACGCTCACGCCGGTTGCGCACGTTCGCAGTCACCGGAACGGCGATCGCGATCGTCACGATCACGAGGAGCGTGAACAAGCTGGCGAGGACCACGATGACTTGGTCGGAAACTACGTTGGCGTCCACGGCGTTCCTCCGGACACAAGGCCTCTTGTCGAGCTCCTTGGGTTTCACGCACGGGCAGTTGCCGAGATGCTGCCGATGCGCGCAGAAAAACACCCCCGGCAGGACGCCGAGGGTGCGATAGACGATCCGAACGTGTCCGTTGACCGAGTCAGACGACTCAGGCGCGACGGCGACGCAGGCCGGCGAGACCCGCCACGCCGAGCATCGCGAACGCGCCCGGAGTGGGGATGAGGCCGGGCGAGCCGACGAGGCTGACCAGGTTATCGAGGTTGCCGTCGTCGTCGCCGAAGGGGTTATTGTCGTTGAAGAAGGCGTTGGACTGGTAGGCGCCGTTGACGCCGAGGACGGAGTCGGTCAGGCTGCTGACGCTGTCGATGGTAGCGCCGGAGTTGGCGAAGGAGTCGTCGAAGCCGACGGTGACGGGGAAGGTGAGGCCGCCGTCGAGGGAGATGTTGACGGTGTCGCCGTTCTGGGAGAGGTTCCCGCCGCCGTTGGTGATACCAACGTTGGCGACGCTGCCCCAGACCGATTCGAACTCGGTGATGACGTTGAAGAAGTTGTCGTCGTCGGTCACGTCGCCCAGGTTGTCGGCGATGAGGAAGACCGCGGATTCGCCGGGAGCGAGGATGAAGCTGTCGAGCGCGCCGCCGTCGGCCTGGTTGGGGCCGTCGTCGTCCCAGAAGAGGCTGCCGGTGTCGAGGTTGCCCGCGCCGGTGTTGGTGATCTCGAACCAGTCGTTGGTGCCGTCCTCGCCGGAGATGCCGGGGTAGATTTCGGTGACGTCGAAGTCCTGCGCAGCCGCGGTGCCCGCGAGCGCGATGATGCCAGCAATGGCGATAGCCTTGTCCATTGGTCTTCTCTCCTTGCCCCGACTGCCGGGGCACACGTGTCGCTCTCACGTCGAGCGCGCACGCGTCGCCCGACGGGGTGGAAGGTGACTCCTGCACCACCAAGTTTCCGTGTGCTCCGGGTTAAAACCGCGTGCAACCCTCCGGGATGCCGGGACGCCCCATGTCCCCCGCTCGCGATCACGCAGGGCCGGAATCGTCCGGAGTCGGCTCCGCACGCCGCGCGGCCTCGAGCAATCTGGACACTTTCCGCAGTTCCTCGTCGGGTAGATGTCCCAGCATCCGCCGATGCAGCTCGTCCACCGGGCCGCTCAACTCGTCCGCCAACCGCTCCCCGTCTCGCGTGAGCTGCGCGAGCACGATCCGCCCGTCCCGCGCCGACCGTCCGCGCGTGACCAAACCCCGGCCGGCGAGCCGATCGAGCAGCCTCGTGATGTCGGGCTGCCGATTGACCATTTCCGCAGCGACGGTCCCGGACGGAATCGGCTCGGCGTGACCACGCAGGATGCGCAGCGCGTTGTACTGAGGCTGCGAGAGCCCGCGCGACTTGAACAGGGCGTCAAACGCCCCGGATAGGTGTTCAGCGGTCCGGAGCACGTTGAGGTACGCCTCTTCGCGTGCGCTCGCGAACGGTTGACGCTTTCTAAGCTCCTGCGCCAATCCCATGGGAAACTGGGATGAGGATGGAACGGGGTCGCTGTTGGTCGCGGGCATGGCAGAGATGCTAACCCGCGTCACGCACCACAAGGTAGTACGCCCCCGCAGAAACTTTCACGACAACCCGAATGTGGGCAGGGGCTTCCGCTGACGTTTAACGCCCCTATCCGAACCAGATGAGCCGTGATCTCCGGCGTGCGCCTGTTCAGAAATCGCGCGATCGCCTCGGCGTGCTGCACATCGCTGGATGTGAACTCGGCGGGGGTCCGCTCGGGCGTCCAGCCCTGATACAGGACGCGGCACAGCGCGTTTATCGACCCGGTGCGGTGCAGGCCCTTCTTCACTCGCGCGGTGCGCTCGGGCGGAGCCGAGGGCGTATCCTGTCGGTTCTGCGTCACGGCGATGTCCCCACGGAGTGTCTATCGAGGCCGGCAACAGGTCCGTCCGTCGCGGCCGTGCGCGGAAACGTAGCCCGAGCGGCGAAGATCCGGTTCTGGTTGATGGAAGATCATGTGCGACGCCGCCGACAGCGGCGCCAGGAGCGACAGGCGATGAAGGCGACCGAAGTAAAATCGGGCATGGCGGTCAAGCTCGACGGCAAGGTGTACGTCGTGGTCAAGTACGAGCACACCAAGCCCGGCAAGGGGCCCGCCTACATGCAGCTCCGCATGCGCGACATCTCCACCGGCTCGTACCTCGATAAACGCTTCGGCTCCTCGGACACCATCGAAGCCACCACCGTCGATCGGCGTGAAGCCGAGTATCTCTACGACGACGGCGACGGGTTTGTCTTCATGGACACCGAGTCCTTCGACCAGTTCACCCTCAACCGCGACTTCGCCAGCGACGCGATGATGTACCTGCGCCCCAACGGACGCACCACCATCCTCTTCCACGAGGACAAGCCCATCCAGATCGAGCTGCCCGCCGCCGTCGAACTCGCCGTGACCGAGGCGCAGCCCGGCATCAAGGGGGCGACCGCGACCAACCAGCTCAAGGAATGCGTGCTCGAGACCGGCCTCAAGACCCGCGTGCCGCCCTTCATCGACACCGGCGAGACGATCAAGGTCAGCACGGAAGACGGCTCGTACATCAGCCGCGTCAAGGACAGTTGACCGCCGGTTATCGGTGATCTCCCGGCGTCGGTCTGGTGAACGCGTGCGGGCGTCTGGGCGCTCCATGCGGGCCCGCTGGGCGCGCCCCGGCGCGGGCCGGGATTTTCACGGACCTCTCACACACCCCGCACGCATCTTGAGTGGCGTTCGTGACGAATATCGGTAATGGTCTACAGGTTCACCTCTCCGGCGAACCGACCAGGAGTGCCGCATCATGGCCGACGCAACAATCGACAGAATCGACCCGTCCGACACCGAGACGATCGAGCACCTGTACAACGCCATCTTCCGCCCGGCCCGCGACGCGGGCTGGATCGATCGGCGCCTCGGCGGCAACCGAGAGCCGCTCATTCAGGTCGCGCGCATCGATCACGACGCCGTCGGCTTCTACATGGGCATGGAGACCAAGCCCGACACGCACTACGCCTGGCTCGTCGGCGTCGTGCAGGACATGCGCCGTGCCGGCATCGCCAGCCAGCTCATGCACAAGGCCGAAGATTGGGCCCAGACCCAGGGGTATCGCTTCCTGCGCTTCGAGTGCGACAACCGCATCCGCCCCTTCCTGCACTTCGGCATCGCCAACGGTTTCGACATCGTCGGCATGCGCTGGGACAGCGACCGCATGACCAACCTCATCGTCTTCGAAAAGCAGATCAACGACGCCCCCGCGCTCGACCACTGATCCGCTCCTCCCGCCTTCCACGCGACACCCACTCCGCCCTCCTTCCGCCCGAGCCGTGCGATGGCACGCCTCGGGCGGTATCGTCTTGGCTTCGGTGTTCGCCCGGACGCCGGCCGCCACGCATCGTGAGGAGGCTCGCTCGTGCTCCGCATCAAGCCATTTGCCGCTCTCCGACCGCGCGAGGATCTCGTCGAGGGTGTCGCCAGCCCCCCCTACGACGTCATGGATCGCGACGAGGCCCGCCAGATGGCCCAGGGCAACAGCAAGAGCTTCCTGCACGTGATCCGTGCCGAGATCGGGCTTGATGACGCCGTCAGCCCCTACGACGACGCCGTCTACCGCGCCGCGAAACAGAACCTCTCCGAACTGGTCAACGAGGGCGTCTTCCAGCGCGAGGACAGCGAGCGCCTCTACCTCTACCGCCAGGAGGCGACGATCCGCGGCGAGCGCGTCTCGCAGACGGGCGTCGTCGCGTGCTGCCACGTCGAGGACTACCTCAACGACGTCATCAAAAAGCACGAGAAGACGCGCCAGGCCAAGGAGGACGACCGCACACGCCACACCCTGGCTATTAACGCCAACGCCGGGCCCGTCTTCCTCCTCCACCGCGACGACGAAACAATCGCGCAGCTCGTCGAGAAGGGAAGCGAGGCCGACCCGCTCTACGACTTCACCGCGGTCGACGGCGTGCGCCACACCGTCTGGCGCGTCGACGACGCCGCGTCGTACGTCGAGGCCTTCGCCAAGTTCGAGGCGGCCTACGTCGCCGACGGGCACCACCGCTCGGCCAGCGCCGCCCGCGCCGGCAAGGAGCGTCGCGACGCCAACCCCAGCCACACCGGCGACGAGGAGTACAACTGGTTCCTCTGCGTCCTCTTCCCCGCCTCGGCGCTGACCATCCTCGGCTACCACCGCCTCGTCGCCGACCTCAACGGCCTCGAACCCAATGACGTGCTCGCGACGCTCGCCGAAGTCGGCGAACTCGAGCTCATCGAGGACCAGCCCAACCCCGAACCGCAGCGCACGGGCGAGGTCTGCCTCTACGTCGGGGGCGAGTGGCACAAGCTCACCTTCCCCGCGGAGTTCACCCAGCTCGCCGACCCCGTCGCTCGCCTCGATTATCAGATCCTCTATGACCACGTGCTCGGCCCGGTCCTGGGCATCGGCGACGTGCGTACCGACGACCGGATCGACTTCGTCGGTGGCATTCGCGGCACGGGCGAACTCAAGAAACGCGTCGACGAGGGTCGCGCCGGCGTCGGCTTCGCCATGCACCCCGTGACCGTCGAACAGCTCATCGCGGTCGCCGACGCCGGCAAGATCATGTCGCCCAAGAGCACCTGGTTCGAGCCCAAGCTCCGCAGCGGCCTGCTCATCCACACGCTTGATTGACGCGCTCGGGCCGCTGACGCCCTCGGGTGCCACTGACCCCGGTTCTGCGGGGTCAGTGCTCAGTGTCCGCCCAACGCACTGACCTGCAAAACCAGGTCGACGCCGGATATCCGTACGGCTTGATCACTTCGTCGCTGCCTACCAAAACGCCCACCTATCACCGGGCTTGCGCCCCGTGTTCATCGGTGTTGTCTTCCCCCTCCGCGCCTCGGTCCCTCCCCCCGAGCGATACAATCTCTCCCGGCGCCGGCGCTCCCCACCCGCCCGCGCACGGAGTTCCACGCCCATGCGCATCCTCATCGCCGACAAGTTCCAGTCCTCCGGCATCGACGCCCTGAACGACGCCGGCTGCGAGGTCACCGTCGACCCCGACCAGACCCCCGAGACGCTCCCCGACACCGTCGTCAAACACGACCCCGAAGTGCTCATCGTGCGGTCGACGAAGGTGCCCAAGCCCGTGTTCGACCGCGGGAAGTCGATCGCGCTCGTCGTACGCGCCGGCGCAGGATACGACACGATCGACGTGCCCGCCGCGAGCGCCAACGGCGTCTTTGTCGCCAACTGCCCGGGCAAAAACTCCGTCGCGGTCGCCGAACTGACCTGGGCGCTGATCCTGGGGTGCGACCGGCTTGTGCCGCAGCAGACGAACGAGCTCGCACAAGGCCGGTGGAACAAGAAGAAGTACAGCAAGGCGCTGGGCCTCATGGGCCGCACGCTCGGCGTCATCGGCTGCGGGCAGATCGGACGCGAAGTGATCCATCGTGCGCACGCCTTCGGCATGCCCGTGGTCGCCTGGTCGCGCTCCCTCGACGACAAGCAGGCCAAGCTTCTCAACATCGAACGACTCGACTCTCCCTCGCACGTCGCGCGACGGGCCGATGTCGTCAGCCTCCACGTCGCGGCCAACAACGAGACAGAGCACCTCGTCGACCGCGACTTCCTCAGCCACATGAAGGAAGGCGCGACGCTCATCAACACGACGCGCGGCTCCGTCGTCGACGAGGCCGCGCTGCTCGAGGCGATGCGCGACAAGAACCTGCGCGTCGGCCTCGACGTCTTCGCCGACGAGCCGGGCTCGGCCGAAACCGTCAGTTCCATCGCCATCGCCCGCGAGCCGACGTTCGTCGGCACGCACCACATCGGCGCCTCGACCGAGCAGGCCCAGGAGGCCATCGCCGAGGAAGCCGTGCGCATCGTGCTGACGTACCGCCAGAGCGGGCATGTCGAGAACGTCGTCAACCGCGCCGCCAAGAGCCGCGCCAAGCGCTTGCTGGTCGTCCGGCACATGAACCGCCCCGGCGTGCTGGCCCACGTCATCGGCGCCATCGGCAAGGCGGGCATCAACATCGAGGAGATGGAGAACGTCATCCTCGAGGGCGGCGAAGCCGCTTGCGCCCGCGTCCGCCTCGACGACGAGCCCGACGCCCAGACCCTCGAAACCATCCGCAGCAAAGCCCACGAGATCATCTCCGCAGACATGGGCGTCATCCAGTAACGACGCCATCGCGCGAAAGGACCCGGTCATGACCCAGCGCGTCTACAACTTCTCCGCCGGCCCCGCCGTCCTCCCCGAAGAGGTCATCGAGCAAGCCAAGCGCGACCTCTGGGACATCAAGGGCTCGGGCATCGGCGTGCTCGAACACTCGCACCGCGGCGAGGTCTTCGATTCCGTCATGGAAGAAGCCGAGCTGCTCTGCCGCGAGGTCGGCAACATCCCCGACGACTACGCCATCCTCTACATGCAGGGCGGCGCGACCCTCCAGAACGCCGCGGTCCCCATGAACCTCCTACCCGAAGCCGGTGCCGCCGACTACCTCAACACCGGCGCCTGGTCCAAGAAGTCCATCAAGGAAGCCAAGCTTTACGGCAACGTCAACGTCGTGGCCTCCAGCGAGGACCGCAACTTCTGCTACATCCCCGCGCCCGACACGCACTCCTTCTCAGAAGACGCCGCGTACTGCCACTTCACGCCCAACAACACCATCTTCGGCACCGAGTTCAAGGCGCTGCCCGAAGCCAAGTCGCCCCTAGTCGCCGACGCCTCCAGCAACATCTTCAGCCGGCCCATCGACGTCACGCGCTACGGCCTCATCTACGCCGGTGCGCAGAAGAACCTCGGCCCCGCAGGCTGCGCGCTGGTCATCATCCGCAAGGACCTCATCGGCAAGCACCGCCCCACCACACCCACCATGCTCCGCTACGACGTCTGCTACGAGGGCGGCAGCCGACACAACACCCCCAACACCTTCGCCATCTACCTCATGGGTCGCGTTTTCGCGTGGATCAAGGCCAACGGCGGCCTCGAGGGCATGGCCCAGCGCAACGACGCCAAGGCCAAACTCCTCTACGACCACATCGACTCCACCGACTTCTTCAAGGGCACCGTCGACCCCGACAGCCGCTCGGCCATGAACGCCTGCTTCCGCTGCGAGCGCGAGGACCTCGAGTCCGAGTTCATCAAGCAGGCCGAAGAAGCCGGCCTGCGCAACCTCAAGGGGCACCGCTCGGTCGGCGGCATGCGAGCCTCGCTCTACAACGCCATGCCCGAATCTGGTGTGCACGCCCTCGTCGCCTTCATGAAAGACTTCGAAACGCGACACAGATAGCCCGTTCCGGGCATTGTCCCGGAGACTGAGGGGCGGCCCGGAGGCGTCGCGTGTGCGCCGCTCAGCGTCATCTCTGAAGATGCATCCCGCCGACGCTCGCCCGCGAAAAACGACGCTCACGCCCGAGCTTTCGGAGGGTCCACGCCGACATGACGTTGCTCTTGGGGATGACCACGGCTTCTTCGCTCGCGCTGACGGGCGGCGCCGCACTCGCGCTGGTCGGGATCGGACTGTCGGCGTGGTCGCTGCTGCGCTCCCGTCGGAGCCGACGCGCCGCCTGCAAGCACTTCGAGGCCATGCCCTGCATCGCGCTCGTGCGCGACGCGGACATGCGCATCGTCGCCTGGAGCCGCGAAGCAGCGCGCGTCTTCGGCGTCGACCGACAACACGCCATCGGCCACACACTCGGACAGGCGCTGGGCGACGACGAAGGCGGCGCCGCCGAGGACGCCTCGCTCCGCGCCGTCATGAGCCAGCGGCCCGCGGCCCAGCTCACGTCCCGATTCGAGCTTCCGGGCGGCCACGAGTGCTTCATCCAGTGGCGCCACACGATCGAGCCCGAAACCGGCCGCCTCGTCTCCGTCGGCACCGACGTCACCGAACGCGTCCGCACGTCGCGCCTGCTCCACGACCGCGAGCGACTGCTCCGCCTCGTCACCGACAGCGTCCCGGTGCTCATCTCGTACATCACCCCGGACCACACCCTCCGCCTCGCCAGCGCCTCCTACGCCGACTGGTACGACACAGGCGAACTCGAAGGCCGGCACCTGCGCGACATCATCGGCGAAGGCGACTACGCGCGCGCCCGGCCCCACCTCGATCGGGCCATGGGGGGCCACGACGCCTGCTACGAGGCCGACATCGCCCGCCCCGACGGCTCGATCCGACACGTCCAGATCACCTACACGCCCGACGCCGAGGCGGGCCCCGTCCGCGGCGTCATCGCCTCGATCGTCGACGTCACCGACGTCCGCGAAGCCGACCAACGCTACCGCCAGAGCGCCTTGCTCCTCGAACTGCTCACCGATAACTCCCGGGACATGTTCTCGCGCCACGCCACCGACGGACGCTACCTCTACGCCTCCAGCGCCGCGCGCTCCATCCTCGGTTACCAGCCCGAGGAGATCGTCGGCCGCGACCCGTACACACTCTTCCACCCCGATGACATCCCCCACGTTCAGTCGCACCACGCAACAGTGCTCGACGAACCCGGACCGACGCCCCTCGTCCGCTACCGCGTCCAACACAAAGACGGCCACTACGTCTGGCTCGAGACCGCCAACCGCGTCATCGAGTCGCCCACGGGCTCGGGCGAGCACGAACTTATGTGCGTGACGCGCGACGTCACCGAACGCGTCGAACGCGAAGACCAGTTGCGCGAGAGCGAGCTCCGCTTCCGCCAGCTCGCCGAGAACATCAACGAGGTCTTCTGGGTGCTCGAGGTCGGCTCCAACCGCGTGCTCTACGTCAATCCCGCCTGCGCCGACATCCTCGGCATCTCCCCCGACGAACTCGTCCGCGACAGCCACGCCTGGCAACGCACCGTCCACGCGGACGACCACAAGCGCGTCCGCTCACGCTACGCCCGCTGGCTCGCCGGCCAACGCACCGGCGGCTTCGACGAAACCTACCGCGTCATCCTCCCCGACCACTCCATCAAGTGGGTCCGCACCCAGGCCAGCTTCATCGCCGACGACAACGGCCACCTCTACCGCGTCGCCGGCGTCAGCATCGACGTCACCGAAGCACGCTCGGCCGAGGAAGAACTCCGGCACACCGCCGAGGTCCAGAGCCTCCTCCTGCGCGAGCTCGACCATCGCGTCAAAAACGCCCTCGGCGGCCTCCTGTCGATGATCGACCTTGTCTCCGCCAACGCCTCCGACGTCCACACCTTCGCCGCCTCCATCCGCTCACGCGTCGAAGCCATGAGCCGCGCCCACGCCCTGCTCAGCGACGCACGCTGGTCACCCATCGGCCTCCGCTCGCTCGTCGGCGCCCTCGTACCACCCGAGTGCCCCGGCACCTTCGACGTCGTCGGCCCCGAAGTCCTCGTCCCCGCCTCGCAGGTCACTCCCCTCGGCATGGTCATCCAGGAGCTCATGTCCAACAGCCTCAAGTACGGCGGCCTGAGCAAGCCCGGCGGACGCGTCACCGTCCGATGGGACCTCGAACAGACCCCCACCGACCCCCCCACCGACCCCCCCACCGCCCCC
>CAYTSW010000034.1:0-22823 GCA_964440605.1 uncultured Phycisphaeraceae bacterium
ACCGCAGGAACGAAGCCGCTGAGGGCGCGTCGGGCTGGTCCGTCTCGAGCTCGAGCGCCAGCAACTGCGCGTAGCCCACGGCGAGCGGCTCGCCCAACGCCGGGTGCAGCGCTTCGCGTGCCGAGGCGATGCGTTCGTGGCAGCGCGCGACGTTGGCCGAACGTGAGACGAGGGCCTCGATCTCGAGGAACCACCCGAGATGCTGCACGTCATCGAAGTGCACGCGCACGCTGCCCGCGAGCCAGATCGTGCGCCGCTTCTCAACGACGACCCACACGGGCATCGGGCGGGTGCCGAAACGGCTCTGCGCTTCCTCGTCGGCATAGATCGTGAAGCGGCTGAGGCGCGGGCGCAGGTAGTGCGCGCGCCGGTAATGGATCCACTCGGTCGGTTCGTCTCGCGCTTCGCGCTTCATGAGCAGGCCGTCCCCCACGCGGTAGTACGTGTCGCGCTGCTCGGTATCGCCCGCGCGGACCCCGCCGAGGCGCCCGAGGATGACGCGGGCCAGCTCGGGGTCACGCAGTTCGGCCTTCCACTCGACGCTCTGCATGCACCTCTCATCGGCGAGATCGGCGCACGGATCAGGCGGGCGACTCGAGCTCGTCACGCACGCGGGCTTCGTCCCACGTCTCGACGCCCAGTTCTCGGGCCTTCTCCAGCTTGGAGCCCGGCTTGTCGCCGACGATCACCACGTCCGTACTCTTCGAGACCGAGCCGGTGACCTTCGCGCCAAGCCGCTCCAGGCGCTCCTTGAGCACCGAGCGCTCGAAGGACTCGAACGAACCGGTGATGACGATGGTCTTGTCGGCGAACGGGGAGTCGGGTTCCGCGGCGTCGGGGGGGCGGTAGTCGGGGTTGTGCATGGTCACGCCGGCGTCGCGAAGCTGGTCGATGGTGCGCGCGCCCGCGTCGCTTGTGAGCCACGTGTGCACCACCTCGGCGCGCACGGGTCCGAACCCCTCAATGTCGATCAGGTCTTCGAGCGAGGTCCGTCGGATCGCATCGACGGTCTCGAACCGGCGCGCGAGCAGCTTGGCGTTGGACGAGCCGAGGTGGCGTACGCCGAGTGAGCCCAGCACACGCGCGAGCGTGCGGTCTTTCGCCTCCTCGACGCCCGCGAGCAGGTTGTCCACCTTCTTCTCGCCCATGCGCTCGAGCTCGAGCAGGGCGTCGCGGTGCTCGTGCAGCGAGAAGATGTCGGCGAAGTGGTCGAGGGGTACGCCCGACTCGTCGCGGATCTGGTCGATCGTCTTCTCGCCCAGCCCATCGATGTCCATCTGTCCGCGGCCGCAGAACCAGATCAGCTTCTCGCGCATCTGTGCCGGGCACTCGGGGTTGATGCACCGGCGTGCGGTCTCTTTCGAGGCGTCGTCGACGGCTTCGGGCGGCTCGACCTCCAGCGGCCCGTCGCAGCGCGGGCAGAGTTCGGGCGCGGTGATGGGCGCGGCGTTCTTCGGACGCTCGCTCGTCACCGCTTCGATCACCTGCGGGATGATCTCGCCCGCCTTCTCGACGATCACGGTGTCGCCGATGCGCAGGTCGCGAGCGCGGACCTGCCCGTAGTTGTGCAGCGAGGCGTGCCGCACGATCGTGCCCGCCAGCAGCACGGGCTCCATGATGGCCCGAGGCGTAACCTTGCCCGTCTTGCCCACCTGGTGTTCGACGTCGAGGAGTTTCGTCGGCTTGCGCTCGGCGGGGTACTTGAAGGCGATGCACCAGCGCGGGCTCTTGCTCGTGACGCCCAGCGCCCGCTGCTGGGCGAAGTCGTTCACGCGCACGACCATGCCGTCGACCATGTAGGGGAGCTCATCGGCTTTGGCGGCGAACTCGTCGATGGCCTTGATGATCCCCTCGTCATCGTCGCGGAGCGTGGCGTCGCTGACGGGCATGCCCCAGTCGCGCGCACGGCGGAGGAAGTCCCCGAAGCTCGTGATCACCCCGTCGGGGCGCAACGCGCCCACGCCGTGGGTCACGAACCGCAGCTTGCGCGGGGCGACCTTCTTCGGGTCGAGCTGCTTCAGCGTGCCGGCGGTGGCGTTGCGCGGGTTCATGAAGGGCTCGTCGCCCGCGGCTTCGCGCTCGGCGTTGATGCGCCGGAACTCCTCGAGGGGCATGAACACCTCGCCGCGCACTTCGACGAGCTCGGGCGGGTCCTCGTCGTCGAGCGCGAGCGGAATCGAGCGGATCGTGCGCGCGTTGTGGGTGATGTCGTCGCCCTTCTCGCCGTCGCCGCGGGTGACCGCGCGCACAAGTGTCCCTGTCTCGTAGCGGATGGAAAGGGCCACGCCGTCGATCTTCGGGTCGCACGCGAAGCGGATGGGCTCCCCGGCGAAAAGGGAGTTCACCTCGTCGCCCGGGTCGCGGGCGAGCTGCTTGTGAACGCGTTTGACCCATGCCCGGACCTCGTCGGCGTCATAGGTGTTGTCGATCGAGAGCATCGGGACTTCATGCGCCACCGTCTCGAAGCCCTCGATGGGCTCGCCTCCGACGCGCCGGGTGGGCGAGTCGGGCTCGCGCAAGTCGGGACGCCGCTCTTCGAGCTGCTCAAGGTCCTTGAGGAGCGTGTCATACTCCTGATCGGACATGATGGGATCGGCGTCGACGTAGTAGGCGCGATCGGCGCGGTCGAGCACCTCACGCAGTTCGCGGGCCCGTTGCCGATCGTCGGTCTCGCCGGCGGTCTTCCTGGTGTTCATCAACGGGCGCTCCTCTCGGGTCGCGTATGATATTGGCCCATGACCCGAGCGCAGATCATCGATGGCAAGGCGATCGCCGCCCAGGTGCGCGAGGGGGTGCGGGAGCGCGCCGTGGCGTTGCGGGAGCGCGGGATCGAACCGCGCCTGGACGCGGTGCTGGCGGCGGGCGAAGGGGATGACGCCGCGCGGGTGTACGCGGAGAACCAGGCGAGGACCTGCAAGACGCTGGGCATCGCCTACAAGCTGCACCTGCTCCCGCCCGGAGCGACGTTCGATGAGATCGCGGGGCGCGTCTTGCTGCTCTCGAACGACGACGCGGTGCGCGCGATCATGGTTCACCTGCCGCTGCCCGCGGGCGTCGACACGCCGCGCGTGCAGGCGTTGATCGCCCCGGAGAAGGACGTGGAGGGCGTGAACCCGGCGAACATCGGGAATATCGTCTACGGGCGCAGCTCGCTGGCGCCGTGCACCGCTTCTGCGGTCGTGCGCATGATCGAGTCGGTCGGCATGGAACTCAAGGGCAAGCGCGCGGTGTGCATCGGCGCCTCGAACATCGTGGGTAAGCCCATCGCCGTGATGCTCATGCGACCGGAGGCCACGGTCATCTCGTGCAACAAGCACACGCAGGGGATCGCGGAGCTGGCACGGTCGGCGGACATTCTGGTCGCCGCCGCGGGTGTCGCGGGTCTGGTCGAACGCGACTGGGTCAAGCCGGGTGCGGTGGTCATCGACGTCGGCATCCACCGCTTGGCCGAGCCGAGCGGCAAGCGCAAGACGGTGGGCGATGTCGACTTCAAGGCGGTGCGAGAAGTCGCGGGGCATCTGAGCCCGGTCCCGGGGGGCGTGGGGCCGGTGACGGTCGCAATGCTGCTGGAGAACGTGGTCGCGGCGTGTGAGCGCGCGGGTTGATCTGATGACATCACGGGAAAGCATGCGCATAAGTGCGGGTAGTCATGTATGCTGGAGCTGTACTCCGGAGGCCCTGATGAAACAAGCAATGTGGTGGATGGCGGCCCTTGTGTTGGCCGCGACGCGGATAGCGTGCGCGCAGGAGACAGCCGTCGTCTTCGTCGGCGCACAGGTGATCCCGATCGACGGCGAGCCGATCGACGACGGCGTGCTGGTCGTACGCGACGGCGTGATCCAGGCAGTGGGGGGCGCGGGTGATGTGACGATCCCCGACGGCGCGGAGCGCGTCGACGCCAGCGGCAAAGTGATCATGCCCGGGCTCGTCGACACGCACTCGCACATCGGCGGGATCGGCGCGGCCGACGGCTCATCGCCCCTCCAACCGGGCGTGCGCGTATATGACTCGATCAACGTCCGCTCCTCGGGCTTCCGCCGCGCGTTGGCCGGCGGGCTGACGTCGCTGAACATCATGCCCGGCTCCGGACACCTCTCGTCGGGGACGACGGTGTACGTCAAGCTGCGGTTCGGCGAAGAGACGCCGCGGACCATCGACGCCATCACCTACCGCTTCGGCGATGGCTCGCCCATGGGCGGGCTGAAGATGGCCAATGGGACCAACTCCATCCGCACGGGTGGCGCGGGCGGCTTCCCCGGCACGCGCGGCAAGAGCGCGTTCCTCGTGCGCGAGCTCTTCATCAAGGCGATCGAGTACCGCGACAAGGTCGAGGCCGCGACGGACGACGAGGGCAACGTCGACGAGGACAAGCTGCCGCCGCGCGACCTGCACATGGAAACGCTGCTCGAGGTGCTCGACGGCAAGCGGATCGTGCATCACCACACACACCGGCACGACGACATTATGACGGTGCTGCGCCTGGCCGAGGAGTTCGGCTTCCGCGTTGTGCTGCACCACGTCTCCGAGGGCGGCGTGGTGGCGGACGAGATCGCCGCCGCCGACGTGCCCTGCTCGATCATCCTGATCGATTCCCCGGGCGGGAAGCTCGAGGCGGTGAACCTGATCTTCGAGACGGGCGGCCAGCTCGAACGAGCCGGCGTGCGCACCGCCTTCCACACCGACGACTGGATCACCGACTCGCGGCTGTTCTTCCGCATGGCGGCGCTCGGCGTGCGCGCGGGCATGTCACGCGAAGCGGCGCTCGAAGCGCTGACCATCCGCGGCGCCGAGATGATGGACCTTCAGGACCGCGTCGGCACGCTCACGCCCGGCAAGGACGCCGACTTCATCGTCCTCTCGGGCGATCCGTTCAGCGTGTACACGCGCGTCGAGGAGACATGGGTCGAAGGCGAGCAAGTGTTCGACCTCGACGACGACGAAGACCGCCTGTACGCCGAGGGTGGCTACGGCGCGTCGCACGACATCCGCCCCTACTTCTGCTGCTACGACCACCTGATCAACGCCCAGAACTACCAGCAGGGCCAGGGGCATAACCATCATCACGGTCACGGCCACGCCGAGGGAGGCCACTGATGCGATCCACCATGCGCACACTCGCGGCGCTCGCCTGCACGCTCGTCGCGCAGGCCACGCTTGCCCAGACCGCCATCAAGGCCGAGACGATCCACACTGTCACCGCCGGCACGATCGAAGACGGCGTGATCCTGATCGTCGACGGCACGATCGACGCGATCGGCCCGCGCGCGGAAGTCACGATTCCTGATGGCTACGAGGTCATCGAAGCCGCGGTCGCGATCCCGGGGCTCATCGACGCCCACGCAACCGCCGGCCTGACGGGCATCTACAACGCCGACGGCCAGGCGCACGATCAGGACATGCTCGACCGCTCCGAGCCGGTGCAGCCGGGGTTGCGCGCCGTCGACGCATACAACCCGCGCGAGCCGCTGGTCGAGTACCTGCGCAGCTTCGGCGTGACCACGCTGCACACGGGCCACGCGCCGGGCGAGCTCATCTCGGGCCAGACGATGATCGTCAAGTCCGCGGGCGACACGGTCGGCCAAGCCGTGATCCGCGAGGTCGCGGGCCTGGCGTGCACACTCGATCCCGCCTCGCAGAAGGGCGGCGGCAAGAGCCCCGGCACGCGCGGCAAGCAGGTGGCGATGCTGCGCGAAGCGCTCATCGGCGCGCAGCGCTACCAGCGCGAGCTCGAAGCCGCCGAGGCCGACGACGGCAAGACCGCTCCCGCGCGTGACCTCGACACAGAAGCGCTCGTCAAGGTCCTGAACGGCGAGCTGCCGTTGATCGTCACGGCCAATCGTGCGCAGGACATCGCCAGCGCTCTGCGCCTGGCCGAGGAGTTCGGCTTCGATCTGTGGCTGGATATGGCGGCCGAAGCGTATCTGCTCAAAGACGAGATCAAGCAGGCGGGCGTGCCGGTCATCCTGCACCCGACGATGTTTCGCGCGTACGGTCCGACGCAGAATCTCAGCTTCACTACAGCCGCGGAGCTGCGTGAGGCGGGTATCCCGGTGTGCATCCAGTCGGGCTACGAAGGCTACGTCCCGAAGGTGCGCGTGATTCTGTTCGAGGCCGCCATCGCGGCGGTGCACGGCCTGGGCTTCGACGGCGCGCTGGAGACCATCACCATCGAGCCCGCGCGCCTGCTGGGCATCGACGACCGCGTCGGCTCGCTCGAGGTCGGCAAGGATGCGGACATCGCCCTCTACGACGGCGACCCGTTCGAGTACACGACGCACTGCGTCGGCGTTCTGATCGGTGGTGAGTTGGTGTCGGACGAGGTGAAGTAAGCGGGAGAAATTTTGCCACGTAGAAAAGCCCGCCGGGGTGCCCGCGTACTGCGCAGCAGAACGCGGCGTTGGGCGGGCCTTCTGAGCCTGTTGTCCGGCTTCTGCTGCGCAGTAGCCGGGCACCCCGGGGATGTTTTGCAGGCACCCGATCGGGCATCGCTCACTCGAGCGGGCGTTTGATCTCGATGATGAGCGTGTCGTCGCGGGCGGGGCCGTCGCGGTGGTGTTCGACGTGGGACTGGATCACGGTCGGCCAGTCGTCGCGGCGAGGGTCGAGCGACATGAGGATGCGTGTGAGGCCTTCGACGCGGAGCTGGCGACCTTCGCTGTTGAGGGCTTCGGTGGCGCCGTCGGTGTACGCGATGACGCGGTCGCCCCGCGTGAAGCGCAGGGTGCGCTCTTCGGGGTTGAAGTCGTCGGGGGCGCAGACGCCCAGCAGGAACGTTGTCGAGTCGAGCTGGTGGAGCTGGGTGTCCGAGGTCGCCAGGAAGGCGGGCGGGTGGCCGGCCGAAGCGTAGCGCAGCTCGTCGGCGTCGGGGTCGGCGCGGAAGACCACCGCTGTCGCGTACACGCTGTGCTCGGCGAGGGTGATGTGCAGGTAGCGATTGAGCCCACGCAGCAGTTCGTCGGGCCCGGCTTCGGGACGCTCGGCGAGGAGGCGTTCGACCTCGCCGTGCAGACGGTTGACGGTGAGGGCGGCGGTGACGCCGTGGCCCGTCACGTCGATGACGACGACGTCGATCGCACGATCCGGCGGCTGGGCGCGACGGACGAAGACGTAGTCGCCGCCGATCTGGCGCATCGGCTCGTAGGCGTAGCGCACGTGCACGGGACCGTCGACGATGTCCGGCGGGAACATGGCGTCGTGGATCTGGCGTGCGGTGGAGAGCTCCTGCTTCATCTCGCCGTAGACCAGCCCGAGCATGCGCCGCGTGAACTTGTCGCGGTAGCGCGAGTGCTTCCACCAGCAGAGCAGGGTGCCGGGGACGGCGATGAGCGGCGAGAGTGCGACGAGCGTCGCGAGCACCACCCACGAGCCCCACCAGGCGTAGGCGAGCGTGGCGGCACCGACGGCGACGAGCGGCGCGATCGGACGCAGCGATTCTCGAGGCGTCCAGGGGATGAAGACCGCGGCGAAGAAGTGGGCGAAGAGGATCCCGAACAGCGCGCCGGCGGCGCCGCTGCGGATCAGTCGAACGCCCGCCTCGGGGATGTCGAGCTGCGCCGCGCCGATCTTGAGCGTCATGACGGGCGCGACAATGCTCACGATACCCACAATCACAATCAGCCAGTACACGATGGCGACGGCGAGCTCGCGGCTCGGCTCACGCTTGCGCAGCCAGAAGGCGATCACGACGTACGCGCTGATGGAGAACACCGAGAGGATGAGGCTCGACGTCAGGTTGATCAGTTGCAGGCGGCTCCTCGGCGTGACCTCTCCGATGTCCCAGGCCATATATACGCCGAACCCGAGGGGCACGGTGAGCAGCAGGCTGAAGACGATGCTGACGATGAGATACCACATCAGCCGCTTGCGCATGCGCACGCGTTGATCGATGTGAAACTCGTGCTGGAAGTCCTGAGTGATGGAGACGGGCATGCGGCGGGTCCGCTCTTGCGGTGAGTCGGGGTCTTGCTGTGGAACCGGCGAGCCCGGCCACGGTTGTAGACGTTTACTCTCGATTGGCGCCGGGGACCCACAAGACATCGGCCCTGCCCTGCTGGTTCGCGGCTCGGGCGAAGACGAAGAGCAGGTCGCTCAGGCGGTTGAGATACGTGAGCGCCTCGGGGTTGACGCGGGCCTCTTCGGCGTCGATGAGGAAGGCCACGCGCCGCTCCGCGCGGCGAGTGGTCGTACGCGCAACGTGCAGCGCGGCCGCCGCCTTCGAGCCGCCCGGGAGGATGAACGACTCGAGCTTGTCGAGCTTCGCGTTGACCTGGTCGATCGAGCGCTCGAGACGCTCGGTCTGATCGGGCGTCACGCGCAGGGCCTGGCCCTCTTCCTCGTGCTTGGCCTGCGGCACGCACAGGTCGGCGCCGACGTCGAACAGGTCGTTCTGGATGCGCCGGAGTTCGGCGGTGAGCGTTGTGAGCTCCGGGTCGTCGCGCTCCGCCTCGTCGAGGTGGCAGATCGCCAGCCCGATGGCGGCGTTGGCCTCGTCGACGGCGCCGTACGCCTCGACGCGGGCGTGGGTCTTGCGCGTGCGCGAGCCGTCGCCGAGCATCGTGTTCCCATCGTCGCCCGTCTTGGTGTAGATCTTGGTGAGTTTGACCATGGCGCTGGCCTTCCGTGCCTGGAGGTGCGTGCGTCGAGCGGTGGATGAGGGTACCGCAGGCCGGGGCGGGCCGGGGGGCGGACAAAAAAGGCGGCCTGTTGGCCGCCCTTGGGGGGTCGCGAACGCGGGTGCGCCGGCCTTAAGACTCGACGACTTCCTTGATCATGTTCGGGGGCAGCGGGGCGTACTTGAGCGGCTCCATGCTGGAGGTCGCGCGGCCCTGCGAGAGCGAGCGGAGCACGGTCGTGTAGCCGAACATCTCCGAGAGGGGGACTTCGCAGGTGATCAGGCGCACGTTCGCACGCTCCTGCTGGTCGACGATCATGCCACGCCGGGAAGAGATGTCGCCCGTCACCGCGCCGAAGTACTCGTCGGGGGTGGTGACGACGACTTTCATAATCGGCTCGAGCAGGGTGATCTTGGCCTTCTGGCAGGCCTCGGTGATGGCCAGTCGGGCGGCCTGCTCGAAGGCGACCTGCGAGGAGTCGACGGGGTGGAACGAGCCGTCGACGAGCTCGGCCTTGATGTTAATGAGCGGGAAGCCGGCGAGGATGCCGCTCTTGGCGGTGTTGCGGACGCCGACCTCGACCGAGGGGATGAACTCCTTGGGGATCGCCCCGCCCACGATCTTGTTCTCGAAGGCGATGTTGTCGTCGAAGTTGAGGCCGGCCTCTTCGGCTTCCTCGGCGGTGAAGGGCATGACGTTGAGGGTGCAGTCGCCGAACTGACCGCGACCGCCCGTCTGCTTGACGAACTTGCCGCGCACGCCGTTGGCGGTCTGCGTGATGGCTTCGCGGTACGAGACGCGGGGCTTGCCGACCTCGACGTTGATCTTCATGTCGCGCGTGAGCTTGTTCTTGATGATCTCCAGGTGGAGTTCGCCCATGCCCGCGATGATCGTCTGGCCCGTCTCCTCGTTGTACTCCGAGCGGAACGAGGGGTCCTCTCGGCGGATCGCGACCAAGGCGTCGCCCAGCTTGCGCTTGTCGTCGGCGGTGTTGGGCTCGATCGACATCGAGATGACCGGCTCGGGGAAGGTCATGCGCTCGAGAACGATGGGGTTGTCCGGATCGCAGAGCGTGTCGCCCGTGATGGAGCTCTTGAGGCCAACCGCCGCGATGATCGAGCCCGCGGTCGCCTCCTCGAGAGGCTGGCGATCTTTGGCGTGCATCTCGAACATGCGGCTGAGGATTTCACGCTTGCCGTTGACGGGGTTGAGCAGGCGCTGTCCCTTGGCGACCTTGCCCGAGTAGATGCGCATGTAGGTGAGGTCGCCGTGCGTGTCGCCCACGACCTTGAAGACGAGCGCGGAGAAGGGCGCATCGGGGTCGTTGGGACGCGTGAGCTTGGTCTCGGGGTCGCGCGGGTCGGTGCCCTGGACGTGCTCCACCTCGGTGGGTGCGGGGAGGAAGTCGATGATGCCGTCGATGAGGCGCTGCACACCGATGTTTTTCAGCGCCGAGCCGGTGAAGGTGGGGTTGCACTCCTTGGCGAGGCAGCCCTTGCGGATGGCGGCGCGGAGCTCGTCGGCGGTCGGCTCCTCGTCGTTGAGGACCTTCTCCATCAGCGAGTCGTCGTAGTTGCACGCCTGATCGATCATCTCCTGGCGGTGCTTCTCGGCGAGTTCCTTCACGGAGTCGGGGATCTCGCGCTCCTCGACCTTGGCGCCCAGCTCGTTGGCGTCGAAGTAGTACGCCTTCATGAGCACGAGATCGACGATGCCCTCGAGCTCGTGGCCCGAGCCGATGGGGATCTGCATCGCGACGGGGTTGGCGCCGAGACGCTCCTTGATGGAGTTGAAGCTGAACTCCCAGTCGGCGCCGATCTTGTCCATCTTGTTGATGAAGCACAGGCGGGGCACGCCGTAGCGGTCGGCCTGGCGCCAGACCGTCTCAGACTGCGCCTCGACGCCTTCCTTGCCGTCGAAGACCGCGACCGCTCCGTCGAGGACACGCATGGAGCGTTCCACCTCGATGGTGAAGTCCACGTGGCCCGGCGTGTCGATCAGGTTGATCTGGTAGAGCGTGCCGTTGCGCTCCCAGGGGCAGGTCGTCGCGGCGGACTGGATCGTGATGCCGCGCTCCTGCTCTTCCTGGAGGAAGTCCATGGTCGCGGTGCCTTCGTGCACCTCGCCCATCTTGTAGTTCTTGCCGGTGTAGTACAGGATGCGCTCGGTGCAGGTGGTCTTGCCCGCGTCGATGTGCGCGCAGATGCCGATGTTGCGGATGTGCTTGAGTGCGACGTTTGACAGGTCCATGGCGTGCCTTCTTCGTGCTTCGGCTGGGGGTGCGTGGGGGGGCGGTGGCTTCGTGATCGATTCGGGGTCCGCCGAGCGAGCCGGCCGATTCGCCGATCGCCGGAGCGTCGAACGCCCGGTGTGCTGTTACTGATGATCGGGGTGTCCCACGAAGTCCGGTCCGCGCGTGCGGCGGGCATTCATCTGTGGGCGGTGAGTCGTGTCTGGAGAGCGAATCGCTCAAGCTCGGTGCACTGTGAGCGCAGGGAGGGGTGGTTACCTGGCGCAGTCGTCCTCGTCGCTGTCCATGACACACGCTCCTGTCGCGGACCCACACCAGTGGGTCGGCCCAACGGCCTGGCAGACCGGCTCAATGCCGATCCGTTACGACCATGTGATACACGCGGATCGCTGACGATGCAGCCTTTCCGTCGGAAATGCTAACGATAATCGGCCCCGCTTCAAGCGGTCCTTCGGAAATTCGTGAACTCGTCGCCTCAGATCATTCGGCCTCGGGGGCGATCGCCCCTGCCCGATCCGGGAGACCCCGCGCCGCGATTGCTTCCAGCAGGGCCCGCTTCTCGGGGCGGAGCTGGGCCAGGGGGTCGAGGTGGGCGGCGGCGCTGATCGCCAACGCCCGCTCGGCCGCGTCGGCGGCACCCTCGACGTCGCCCAGCCGCGCCCGCAGCTTGGCGAGCTCGGCGTGCGGGCGCAGCGCCTTGGGGTCCAGCTCCGTCGCCCGGGCGACCGCCTGCTCGGCTTCGGCAAGCGAATCATCGTCTCCGAGCAGCGCGTGCCGGGTGAGGTGCACGCGGGCGAGCTGCATCCACCGGTCGGGGCGACGGTGCCAGTGACCGACGTCGTTAAGCGCGGCATTGAGCGCGAGGTCGAGCGCCTCCGCCGCGTCGTTGGGCCGAGCGTCACGCATTCGGGCGGCGAGGGCGAGGGCCGTGTCGCTCCCCTGGGCGTTGATGTCGCCCGATGCGTGGTTCCAGTACATGGGCGTAATGGAGAGCTCGAGGCCGTAGAGGTCCGGGCGGTCGTTGCTCGGGTCGCGGATCTCGGCAAGGAACGCGAGGCCGGGCCGGAGCGAGCCCATGGACAAGATGGTGAGCCCGAGCGTTCCTGTGGCGTGCAGCAACGCTCCAATCACCGCGACGCCGCGACTGAGCGGGACGGCCCCGCGCCGCCTGGCGACGCCCGCGATTGGGCCGACGGCCAGCGCTGCCAACACCACCGCGACGCCCACCGAACTCGCGTTGTAGAGCGTGACCTCCATCGCGACGTGCGCGCTGAGCGTGCCGGCGGCCCCGATGAGGCCCAGCACCAGCCATCGGTCGATCGACGTTCCCGTCGCCGCGATCGTGCGCACCGCCAGGCACCAGAGCCCCAGCGCGATGAGCAGGGCGGCCAGATCGTCCGGCGCCCGCGGTCCGCCGATGAGCAGCGCCGCCGCAGTGGCCAGCACCGCGATCAGCACGCCGCCCAGGCCCGCACGCTGCGGAGCCGTGCGATCCGTCGCGGCGGGCAACCGAAGCGCCGATCGTCCCGCCCACCACAGCAGCGCGATCCACATGACGGCGAAGCCCAGCCCGAACAGCCCCAGCATCGCCAGCCAGTCGGCGAAGGCGTGGTGGGCCGACTCGATGAACTCGGGATTTTCCAACGGTTTGGCGAGCCCGTAGGCCGTCTTGAACCCGCCCGGCCCCACGCCCGTCAGCGGCTCCATCGCGACGATGCCCGGGACCGCCTGCAGGTAGTGGAAGCGGAAGAGCAGGCTGATCTCGTTGAGTGCATTACCCAGCAGGCCGCGAACGAGGATGAGGCCCGTCACGCCGACGGGCGCGAGGACGAGCAGCCAGCGCGTGAGTCGCGGCAGGAAGCGCGCTGCGGCGGCGGTCGCGAGGCCGGCCGCGAGCGCGGCGTAGCCGCCCTTCGATCCGGCCATCACAAGAGCCGCCATGCCAGCCAATGCGATGAGCGTCCAGAGGCCCGCGACGCCCTGGCGCTGCTTGGGCAGAGTGCGCCACCCGCCGATCGCCAGCAGCGCCCACGCGACCGTCAAGGCCGCGACGACCGAGGCGAAGACGTTCGCGAGGCCGAACCACGCCCGCGGGTTGGGCTTGCGCAGGCGGCGTTCGAAGAGACGTGCCGCGTCGGACTCCGGCTCGAGCCCGAGCTGGCCCAGCATTTGCGCCGGGTTCTCTTCGAAGCGCTCGACGTTCTCGGGATGCTGGACGAAGACCTCGTACCCGCCGCGGAAGGCCAGCATCAGGAGGAGGCCGAGCGTGGTGGCGACGAGCGTGCGCCAGAGCGTGCGGTCGTGGACGACGTGCAGGAGTCCCCACGCCCCGGCGAAGGCGGCGAGCCAGGGTGACATGACCTCGAGCGCCCGCAGATCGCCCCGGATGCCCGAAGCGCAGAAGGGTGTCAGAACAAGCGTGTGCAGCGCAACGCCGAGTGCGCCAACGAGCAGCGCGAGCCCGAAGCCCCATCGGAGTCCCGCCTCGCCCCCGCTACGGGCTCGGCGGGACAGGCACAGGCACACGCCGATCCAAATGAGCGTGTCGAGCAGCAGGGCGATGTGGGGGAGCATCATGCCGCCCGTGGGGTCGGCGGGGTCGGTGAAGTCGAAGTACGGTGCGCGGGCGGGGATGGTCATCGCGCGTGTCAGCAGCGGGCCGAGGATGAGCCCGACGCCGAGCCAGCGCACCCGGTCGCCCGTCGGGGTTTGCTGGTCCGCGGTCACGAGGCGCGCTCCTTGTTTCGGCGTCCGTGCTCGAACAACGCGAGCATCGCCAGCAGCAGGGGGGTCTGGAGCCCGGCGACCGCAGCGGTGAGCCCCGTCGACGTCGCGAGCACGATGCCGCTCATGCCGGTGAGCGCCGCCGCCGCCGCGAGTACGAGCAGGATCCGCCCGTTCGACAGTCCCTGGTTGCGCAAGCGGTGCGTGACGTGTTGTTGGTCCCCCACGAAGGGCGAGCGGCCCTGCGAGAGGCGGATCGCGCTGACCGCAACGAGGTCGTACAGCGGCACCGCGAGCACGCACAACGGCATGAGCGCCGCGTGCCAGTGGTTGACCAGCTCGCCCGACGGGTCGGACACGTAGGTCGTGCGCACGGTCAGGAAGGCCAGCAGGAAGCCAACGGGCAGCGAGCCGCCGTCGCCCATGAAGATCGAGGCGGGCGGTCGGTTCCAGGCGAGGAAGCCCAGCAGGGCGCCGACGAGCAGCGCGAGCGTTGCGCCGACGAAGACCTGCCCGCTGAGCGTTGCGGCGACGAGGAAGCACGCGCCGGAGACGGCGCCGACCGTTGCCGTCACGCCGTCCATGTTGTCGAGAAAGTTCATCGCGTTGGTGACCGCGACGAGCCAGAGCACGGTGATGACGACCGAGAGCCACGAGCCGCCGACGTGCGTGTCGAGCGCCGTGAGCAGGCGGACGTCGAACCCGAGCGTCATCGCGATCGCGGCGGTCGCCATCGCTCCGAGCTTGAGTCGCCATCCCAGGGCGCGCCGGTCGTCGATCAGCCCCATCGCGTGCAGCCCGAGCAGGCAGGCGACGAGCCCGAGCGCGAGCGGCGTGTGGGCCTGCAGCCCTTCGACGAGGGCGGCGGCATCCGGGCGGTCGAGCGCGCGGGTGATCGCGTCGGGCGCGAGGCGCACGCTGGCGAGGCCGAGCAGTATCGGGGCCACCACGGTGATGACGATGGCGATGCCGCCGACGTTGGGCACCGCCCGCAGGGCCTTGGCGTGCCCCTCGGCGCCGCCGGAGTCGAGCAGTCGCGCCCGGGTCGCCAAGCCGCGCACGCCGAGCGTTAGTACGGCGCAGAGCGCGCCGGCGGCCAGGGCGATCGCGATGAGCATGAGTGCGGGCACCGCCAGACGCTACCGCACCGTGCGCGGCGCGTCGTGCGCACGCCACGCATCGTCAAGCCCGGACGCCCCCCGGGCCGCCCTGTGCGGCGGCCCGGGGGGTATCGCCACCGATCGCTCGTCGACGCGTCGCGAAGGACGCAGGCTCAAGCCGCGGCTCTCCTCCTACGCATCAGCGCGGCGAGCCCGAAGAGCAATGGAACGGTGGCGCCGGGAGTGGGGACGGGCGGAGAGGGGTCGTCGGGGTTGCCCGGGACCTTGGGATCGCCTTCCGGTTCGGGGACCGGAGGGAGATCGGGCGCGGGGGTGGGGTTGACGTCGGGTGGCAGGGGGATTTCGTCGATGATGCGAGGCCCGAGGCCGGGGAAGCCGGTGTCTCCGCCGCCGCCTCCGCCGGAGCTGCCGCCGCCCGAGCCGGAGGGCAGGTTGTTGAACCGGTTGGGTCCGGCGCGGTGGGCAAGGCTGGCGGGTCCGCCGGCGCCAAAGCCCGCGCTGCGCGAGGAGCCGCCGGCGCCGCCGAAGGAGCCGCCGGCGCTGATCGAGCGATCGATGATGACGTTGTCGAGGCCCCAGACTTCGCCGCCGGGCAGGCCCTCGGCGGTGGAGGTGAAGCTGATCTCGGTGATGCGGTGCTCGGCGGAGAAGAACAGCGTGATCTTGGGGTAGATCAACGGATCGTCGGGGTGTTCGAGGTGTTCCCTGGCGACTTCCGCCAGATCCGCGAAGAGCTCCTCAAGGATGGGCTGCCCGTCGACCTCGACGGAGAAGCGGTCGCTGACCGCCGGGTCGCCGATGCGTGCGGCGACGAGCGCGAGGTCGAACTGGACGGTGTACGACTCGGCGGGGTCGGTGTGGATGCGCACCGTCGTGGAGGCGTTGCGGAACGGTCCGGCGATGCGCCCGTAGCCGTCGACGGCGCGGGCGCGTAGTTCGGCCCATTCGTCGAGTTCACCTACCTGCGGGTCGAAGTCCTGCACGTAACGCACGGGCTGTGCGGTGACGCGCTCGCCTTTGTGGTTGGTCGCGGGTCCTTCCGCGCGGCGTGCGGCGATCTCGGTGAGCAAGTGGGCACGTGTGCGTGCCAGTCCCGCCGGGTCGGGTTCTTCACCCAGCTCGGTGAGCATGGAGAGCGCGGCGCGGGCGGGCCCGAGCGCCCCGATCAGCGGCAGGCTCTCCGGCGAGGCGAACGAGCCCGCGTCATCGGCAGGCGGTGCGAGGCGTTCGAGCGTGACGTCGGGATCGAGTGCGACGGGGGCCGCGTGAGCGGCGAAGCTGAGCGCGAGGATCGCGCCGGCGCAGCGGATAGCAGCGCCCGTGTCGGGTCGTCTCTTGGTCATGAGGTCCTTCTCCTGGCCGAACGGGTGATGGGCCTGTGCCGCCCGTGTGTCGCTCGGCCTTCCAAGGGCGACCGATCGGTCCTGTGCGTCCGACCGGTCGCCACCTCCACCATGCACTCGTTACGCGTTGATCGCCAGTGCGGTTCCTCGTAAACGATGATCCGGCATCGGGTTACGACGCTCGTGCCGTCCACGCCGGGCCGGGGCCGAGAATGTCGCGGCCCGCCCGACGTCGATGCGGCAGCGCGTGAGGCGATTCGATGCCGTCGTGTGCCAGGGTGGCAGGAAGCGGAGCCGGTCGACCCGTACGGGTTTGGCACGCCCCTCGCACCACGGGTGCAACGGCGCGGGGCGTCGGGCCAATGATGGGTGACGCCGCGCCTGCTCGTTGATCGAACCGCGGCGGTGTTTCCGGGAGGCTTTGAACATGCACACGTTCATCAATCACGCCAAGACGGCGATGCTCATGGGCGGGCTCATGGGTCTGTTTATCCTCGTGGGCGCGCAGTGGGGCATGGGGGGCATGGTGTTCGCGCTGGTCATCGGGCTGGTGATGAATGTCGGCGCGTTCCTGTTCTCCGACACGATCGCGGTCAAGGCGATGCAGGGCCGCGAGGTGACGGCTCAGGGTGGGCCCGGCATCCCCGGCGCGATGTCGCCGCAGGAGCTGTATGCGACGGTGGACCGCTTGCGTCAGCGGGCGGGGCTGCCGATGCCGCGCGTATACGTGTGCCCGCACGACGCGCCGAACGCGTTCGCGACGGGGCGATCGCCGAAGCGCAGCGCCGTCGCGGTGACGCAGGGTCTGATGCGCATGCTCGACCGCGACGAGCTCGAGGGGGTCATCGCGCACGAGCTGGCGCACATCAAGAACCGCGACACGCTGATCTCAACGATCAGCGCGACGATCGCCGGCGTGCTGGCCTTCGTCGCGCAGTGGTCGTTCTTCCTCATGCCCAGCCGCGAGGGCGGGAACCCGCTGGTGATGCTGCTCTCGGTGATCATCGCGGCGGTCGGCGCGGCGGTGATCAAGGCGATGATCTCGCGCTCGCGTGAGTTCATCGCCGATGCCGACGGTGCCGAGATCGCGGGCTCCCCGCACGGCCTGATCGGTGCGCTCGCGAAGATCGACCACGCGGCGCGCCGGATCCCGCTGCGCCAGCCCAACCCGGCGCAGAACAACCTCTTCATCATTGAACCGCTGGCGGGGGGCGGGAACACCCTGATGCGGCTGTTCGCGTCGCACCCGCCGACCGAGAAGCGCATCGCGGCCCTTCGCAACCTCTGAGACGCGAAGCCATAGCAAGTCCGCGAAGCGACGCGCTCGGGAATAGAAAGCCGGGGCTACGCGTTTTCTCATCGTCGCGGCGGCCGCGAGCCGAAAGCGAAAACAGGCGTCGTTCAGCAGGCCTTTGAGGCGAGGTTCGGCGTGACAACCCGATCAGACTTTCGCCCGATCGGACAGGCGCAGCAGGCGGGTGATCTCCTCCACACTCTCCTCCACCGCCCGTCGACCGTTGCTCTCTCCGGTCGGAACCGCGAAACGGCCCGTTCGCTCCCTCTTCTCCTCCACGCTTGGGAGCCAGCGGGCCGTTTCCTTTTTCGGTGCTGCGGTTTCAATAGCATGCGGCCCATGCCGGGAGCCAGACGCGTCATCGGGGTGTGCGTGCAGGTGGTGGGTGGCGCGATCGGCGTCGGGCTCGCGGTGTGGGCGGTGGACACGGCGCTGGGTCAGCAGAACGAGGCGTCACTCGAAGCGTTGTCCGCAGCGCCGGCGTGGGTCTTTGTCGCGCTGATTGTGCTGAGCGTGGTTTCGCTGGGGCTCAACGGGCTGGTGTTCCACGCCGGAGCGAAGCCGCTGCACCTTGGGATCCCGGCCTGGCGGGTGCTGGGCGTCAACATTATCGCGACGTTTCTGAGCGTGCTCCCGTTCAAGCTAGGGCTGCTGGCCCGAGTGGGGATCCATCGGCGTCTGGATGATGTGCTGTTTGTGCAGATCGCGGCGTGGATGGTCGGCCTCACGGCGCTGACGGGCGCGGTGCTGCTGCCGATGGCGGGGGCCGCGGCGGTCGAGCCCTGGGTGGGCCGGTGGTGGCTCGCGCTGGCGGTCGTCGGCCCCGTGCTGGGCGTGGCGGCTGTGTACGTGGCTGCTCAATATTTCAGCAAGCGCGCGTGGATGCGCAAGACGATGCTCGGCTCCGGCCCGCTGCTGCGATCACGATCGACGCTCGCGACGGTGCTGCTCCTGCGGGGCGGAGACGTGGCGGTGCAGGCCATGCGCTTCTGGATCGCGGCCCATGCCGCCGATGTCGGGCTCACCTTCGAGCAGGCGCTGGTGCTGGCGGCGACGTACTTCCTGATCCAGGCCTCATCGCCCGCGGGGGCGCTGGGCGTGGCGGAAGGCGGCACGGTGTGGCTCGGGGCGTTGGGCGGGCTCGAGCCCGGCTCCATCGCGCTGGTCGCGCTGGTCGTCAGCGCGGCGCACTATGGCACCTCGGGCGCTGCCTCGCTAGTCGCGGCGGCGGCGCTGCGGCTCGATCGAACGCTGCGGGTTTCCATCGCGAGCGAGACGTCGGAGGACACGCCGCCCGAAGACGTGTTATCGCACGATGCGGCGGATGATCGTGCCTGAAACCTGCTGGGTGTCGAGGCTCATGGAGCCCATCGTCCACTGCATCTGGAGGCGCTCGAGGGTGGTGAGGAAGTTGAGCCCGCCGTGCTTGGCGTCCCAGATCACGCGCCCTTCGCCGCGGTAGGTTTCAACAGCGACGTCGGGAGCCGAGGCGTTCTCGGCGGGGGGTGCCTCGTAGCGCAGCGCGAAGTTGCCGGTGAGCGTTGTGAGGCCCATCTCGGCGTCCGAAGGCGTCCAACTCCGAGCGATCATCAGCGTGCCGGCGGCGTCGAGGCTGACTTCTTCAGTGGTGCTCCACGCGCCCTGTCCGCCGGTCTTGGAGTGCTCCACGCCGCCCTCGGCGTTGAAGAGCTTGCTCATCAGGCGGGGGAAGCTTTCCTCGTCCATGAAGCCCAGCAAGCCCTCGGGAGCGTCGTCGAGCTGCGCATAGACGCGGTAGAGGTTCTCCAGCCCGCTGACCTCGCCGACGTTGCCCACCTCGTCAACCGTCAGACGGATCTCGGCGTCGCGCAGCGGGGCGGCCAGCGCATCCACGCCACCTCCAGCGGCAGCGACGGCTTCGGCGTCGCCCGCGAAGTCGAAGGCGACCGCGGTCGCACCCTCATCGTCGCTCACGCGCGCCTCGAACGACTCGATCTCGACGAGCACGATCGCCGGCTGGTTCTCGCCCAAGCCGCGCTCGACCGTGATGACCAGCCCCGCCATGTGGGAGGTGGTCGAGGTCACCGCCTCGTCGGGCTCGGCCTCGGCGAGCTTCTGTGCGAACTCCATGTTCCGCCGCACTTCGTAGCGGGTCGTGCGGCCTTCGTTCAGGCCGGTCTTGAGATCGATCGGCTCGGCCTCGCGGGCGGGCTGGGCCTGGCGGGCGTCGGGACGCTCACGCAGTTGCAGGCCGCCCTGCGCCAGCGCGACGTCGCTGCTGAAGACCATCGCTCCGGCGAGAGCGAACGACCAGAAAGACAAGCGAAGCATGACCAGCTCCTTGCGGACGAGGGGGATCAGGCGGTGCGGCGTGAGTCACGCCGGGCCACCGACCGGCGTCGGTCGCCATCGTAGCGGGCTCGCCGTCGCGGCGGGCCCGGAGTCGGTGGGGGGGGTCGGCCAATCCGCCCAGAAGGCGATCAGGAGGCTCGCGTGGGGGCACCGCTACGATCGGCCCATGCGTCTGGCGTTGCTTCAACTGAACCCGCTCGTCGGCGACGCGCCCGCCAATGCGCGACTCGTCGGGGAGGCGGCTCGCGATGCGCTCGAACGCGGCGCGTCGTTGGTCGCGACCTCGGAGCTGGTCATCAGCGGCTACCCGCCGCGCGACCTCATCAATCAGCAGGGATTCGTCGCCCATTGCCGCGACGCGCTGCTCGGGCTCGCTCGGGAGTGGTCTCCCGACACTCCCCTGATCGTCGGCTGCCCGTGGCGGCCCGAGTCGACCGATGACCCGGCGTCCTTTAATCGCGCGGCCGCCGCGACGAACAGCCTTCTCGTGCTCCGGTCGGGGCGGGTCGTCGCCCGGTACGACAAACGCCTGCTGCCGACGTACGACGTGTTCGATGAGCACCGATACTTCAAGGCCGGCGACCGCCCGGTGGTAATCGAAGCGGGCGGCGTGCGCGTCGGCCTGAGCATCTGCGAGGATCTCTGGAAAGGCGTTGATGTGGGGCCGGAAGTCACGCACCACGATCGCTACGCCGACGAGCCCGACCCCGTGCAGCAGCTCGTCGAAGCGGGAGCGCAGGTGATCGTCAATCCGTCGGCCAGCCCCTTCGTTTCGGGGAAAGGCGCGCGGCAGAGGGAGATCCTCCGGCGTCACGTCGAACGCCATCGCGTCACAGTCGCTTCCGTCAACCAGGTGGGCGCCAATGACGATCTCGTCTTTTCGGGCCACTCGGCGGTGTTCACGCCGGATCAAGCGGGCAACGCTCGCCTCGTGGCCGCTGCCCCCGGCTTTGAGCCGCACACGCTGATCGTCGACCTCGACGCATCCGATGCGCCGGAGATCGCCGACCCGCTGCTCGAGACGCCGCGCCTCACCGACCTGTTCCACGCCCTGGTGCTGGGGCTGCGCGACTATGCGCGCAAGAGCGGGTTTACAAAGTCCGTGTTCGGGATCTCGGGGGGCATCGACTCGGCGTTGACGGCCGCCATCGCCGCGGCTGCGCTCGGGCCAGACAGCGTCCTGGGCGTGATCATGCCCTCGCGGTATTCATCGGGGCACTCGGTGGAGGACGCGATGGAACTCGCTGAACGCATCGGCATGCGGAGCGTGAGCGTGCCGATTGCGCCGGTGCACGAGGCCGCCGAGGCGTTGTTGCAGCCGGCGTTCGCCGAAGCCGGGCTGGGGAGCGAACCGGGCATCACGGAGGAGAACATCCAGAGCCGGCTGCGCGGATTGGTCGTCATGGCCTTCTCCAACAAGGAAGGCTCGCTCGCGCTGACCACCGGCAACAAGAGCGAACTCGCGGTGGGCTACTGCACGCTCTACGGCGATATGAATGGCGGGCTTGCGATCCTCAGCGATGTCTCGAAGACCGATGTCTTCGCCCTCTCCCGTCACATCAACGACCGACACGCCGAGCTCGGCTTCGACCGCCCGCCCATCCCCGAGCGTTCCATCACCAAGCCGCCCAGCGCCGAGCTGCGGCCCGACCAGATCGATCAGGATTCGCTGCCGCCCTACGAGGTGCTCGACGAGATCATCGAGCGCTACGTGGAGAACCACGAACACCCGGCGGCCATTATTCAGTCAACCGGCTTCGACGCCGAGATGGTGTATGCGATCACCCGAACCATCGATCGCAATGAGTACAAGCGCAAACAAATGCCGATCGGGCTGAAAGTGTCGGGATTGGCGTTCGGTCGGGGACGGCGTCGGCCGCTCGCTCAGGGGTACGACCCAAGGCCGCGGGGCTGAGAACGCGGTCCCGGGGCGCGCGAGTTGGGCGTTCTGGGGGGTTGGTACCCCGTTGACGTACGCGGTCGATCGGTTAGATTGCAGGGGCTTAGGGAGAAAGCCGCCCCCGCGGGACGAGGTCTGCGCTGGCGGGCGGAGAGAGAACCGAACAACGGAGTACACCCGTGAAGACGATCGCGCGCCTGCTGAGTCTGCTCGCCGTGTCTGTCGCTGCGCCCGCGGCGCTCGCGCAGTCCATCCTCGTGCTGGGCGATCCCGAGGAGGGTTGTCTGGAGAGCGACGGGCTGGTGTCCGCGTTCCAGGATGCGGGGTACGACGTGACCGTCGCCGCCGGCGTGAGCGCGCTGGAGACGATCGACCTCAGCCCCTTCGATGTCGTCTGGGCGCCGAGCGGTGTCTCCGACAACAATCCCGGCTGCCCGAACACCGGGTCCGTCCCCTCCACGGCCGCCGCGACCAACCTCCAGCAGTTCCTCCTCGCCGGCGGCGGGCTTTACATCGCGGGCGAAGACGGATCGAACAACACCGACTTCCTCAGCCAGCGCGACGCCGTCCTGAACACCCTCCTCGGCGCCGGAGGCGTCGATGGCGTGTGCGCGTGCAACCTGGGCGACACCATCTTCCTCGACCCCGCCTCGCCCGCGAACGCATATCCCTCCACGCCCCTGCAGATCCAGGCCGCCACGACCGCAACGGGCGGCTTCGAGGCCAACGGTAACGGCACGCCCATCGCCTTCGCTTCGTCCGACCTCACCGGCCTGCCCGTCGCGCTGTCGTTCGATCGCGGCGACCTTGGTGGCGCACCGATGGCGCGAGCGATCGTCTTCAACAACTCCAACAACGGACCCGGCTTCGCGGATTGGGCCGTCGGGGCCGCGGCGTGGCTCGCGGGTGTCGACCCACCCATGAGTGTCATGGGCCAGACGCTCTTCCTCGTGGACTTCGAGGAGTTTGCCGAGGGCACGGAGATCTTCGATCAGTACGCCGACCTGGGGGTCACTTTCGGACTCGAAGGCTCGGCGGAGTTGCCGATCATCGCCACCGAAGGCGCGCCAATCGTTGCCTTCGGTCCCAATGACAACCCGATGGCCTCGGGCATGAACGGGCTGACCGACCCGCTCGTCGGCGGCAACGCCGGCGTCGGCGCGAACATCGCCATGGACTTCGACCCGCCCATCTCCTCGGCGCGGTTCTTCATCGTCGATATCGACGATGAAGAACCGCGCCGAGGA
>CAYTSW010000035.1:0-1923 GCA_964440605.1 uncultured Phycisphaeraceae bacterium
ATGTTCTCGCCGGCGTCGATCAGGCCCTCGGGGTTCGTGAAGTTCGCGATCGCGACCTGCCCGATCGTGCGTGTCAGCCCGTTGGTGAAGCCGCCGGTGATCGTGCCATCAGTTCCGACGGCGAAAGACGTGAGCACACCCAGGGGCGAGCCGTCCTGGAATGTCGAGGCGAGCGTCGATACGCCCTCAGCCCCGTTGGGGCTCGACAGCGCGGTCACACTCCCGCCTTCGGCGTTGAAGGTGAGATCGAAGCTGAGCGGGTCGCGCGCACCGGTGTCGAAGCGATCGAGCGTGATGTTGATCGGGCTGGAGGTGATGAGCTCGCCGAACTCGTCGAACTGCAACTCGGGCGCGATCGGCGTGCCGCCCGAGTCGAGGAAGTACTCGCCCAGACCCATCTCGATGTCGTCCGCCGAACGCAGGTACAGGCGCCAGCTCGTGCCGGGGCCAGTGTCCTGGAGGACGGCCGTGACGTCCACGTTGAGTGGAGTGCCCAGCGAGTCGTACACCACGAAGGTCGTGCGCACGGACTCGCCGTTGGCCTCCTGCGTCTGCGTGGGGTTGAAGGTCCCGAGGCCACCGATGAGCGAGGTGCCCGTCGTGCCGTCGACGATGTCGAAGAAGTTGGCGTCGAGGGTGAGCTCGTTCAGTTCGCCGTAGTTGCCGGTGACAACGATCTGCCCCGTGCCATCGATGGTGACCGATCCCGTCCCGCCAGCGATCGCGCCGGGGATCACGCCGAGGGCGTCCTGGAAGAAATCGAGCACGTCCTGCACGGTGGTGGTGGCGGGGTCGAGCGTCAGCTCGGCAGCGGGGATCGTCTTCCCACCGACCTCGGCTCCCTCGATGCGCAGCACGTCGCCGTTGGTGAAGGCGGGCACGGTCAGCACGTCGGCAAGCAGCGACGCGCCGGTCGCGGGGGTCGGACCGGCGACTTCCCAGGCGTCGAAGGTGTGGATGGAGCCGGTGGTCGCGACGTCGCCGTCGGCGTTGAAGTTGCCGGAGAACTGCACGTTGGTGGTGGCCTCGGCGATCGTGGTGACCCCCAGCGGGATGGAGAGCCCCGTCGTCCCGCCCTCCACGAGGTTGAACTCATCGTCGACCGCGAAGCCCTGGACACGGGCGCCGGAGGTCGACACGAGCTCGTTGTTCGCGTTGAGCTGGAACGCACCGTCGCGCGTGAACGACCGCACGCCTTCTCGCTCGACGATGAAGAACCCATCGCCCTCGATCGCCAGGTCGGTGGGGACGCCCGTCGTCGAGAGCGCGCCGTTGGCGAAGTTCCGTTGCGTCGCGGCGGCGGTGACGCCGACACCGACCTGAGCGGGGTTCGTGCCGCCGTTGGCGCCGTTGGGCGATGAACCGAGGCTGAGATTCCTGCTAAAGCTGGGGGCGAAGTTCAGGCGGTTGGACTTGAAGGCGACGGTGTTGACGTTGGAGATGTTGTTACCGATGACGTCGAGTCGGCGTGAGTTGGAGCCGAGGCCGGAGAGGCCGGTGAACAGAGAGCTGGTGGACGCCATGTGGTGAGCCTCCTGGTGGGATGGTCGGTTTGGAGCGCGCACGGGCGGGACGCCCGTGCCACCGCTCCTCCTACGCAACTCGCTTGCCAGCCGGTGCGTTGCTATCCGAGCCGGGCTGCGGAGCGAGCAGGCGTGCGAGCGAAGAGTTCAGCGGCGCACTCGGCGCGCGGACTCGAGGCCCGTCGGCGTCCTCCGTGTCCCCCGCGCCGCGGCCGGCAAAGGCGTCTTGCAGATCCTGCGCGGTCATCTCACCCGGGATGCGCACGAACGCCGGCGCAGTGATCAAGCGTGCGCCGGCGTGCGTATCGACACGCGTAACGCGACGCTCGGCCAGCTCGAGCGTGATGATCGTTTCGTCGAGGCTGATCACGATCGAGTCGAAGCCCGCGGCGGCCGCAGC
>CAYTSW010000035.1:2023-22167 GCA_964440605.1 uncultured Phycisphaeraceae bacterium
TGATCGTTTCGTCGAGGCTGATCACGATCGAGTCGAAGCCCGCGGCGGCCGCAGCATCGGCGACGACCGCCAGCTTCTCTCGCTGCTCGTTGTTGAGCGTCGCGGGACCGTCGTGGGCGAGCTCGACGGGCCGGCCACTGGCGAGGTCTCCGGCGCGGGCTCGATCGACCAGGGCGCGAAAGTCGGTCTGCTCGAACGCCGAACGCGCGGGTGTGCGGGCGGCGCCCGGGCGCACGCCGCTGGCGAGCTTGCGCAGGAGTCGTTCGGCGGAGCCGGGGATCATGGCGCTGGGTCCGTTTTACGGAGCGTCGTCGGGTTCGGCTTCGCTCATGGACACGTTGATGCGGAACGTTGTGGAGACGGACTGGTTGAAGGAGTCGGTTGCCGTCAGCCTGATGATGTACTGCCCGATGTCTTCGGGCGAGGGCGTGCCGGTGAAGGTGCGCGTTTCGGGGTCGAAGTCGAGCCAGTCGGGCAGCTCGGACCCGTCGGAGAGCGAGGCCGCGTACGAGAGCACGTCGGTGGGGTCTTCGTCTGCGAAGGCATCGGTCGGGAACGTGAAGGCGAACTCAGCTCCCGCGGTCGCTGATGTGTTGGGCACCCCGTTGTTCACGGTCGGCGCCGCCGAGTCCGGGGCGGCGAACAGTGCCGGATCGACGATCTCGGTCACGTCGTCGAGTTTGACCTGATAGCCCGACGAGAGGTTGACGCTGAGCCCCTCTGCGGTGACAGTCACGGAGTCGACGAAGCCCGCGACGTCCAACCCGCTATCGATCTTGCCGGTGACGAAGTTGCCGACAAGGTTGCCCGCCGACGCGAGCTCGCCCTGCCGCGCGATGTCCTCGAGGTTCTCGGCGAGGTTGAGATCGCTCTCGATCGAGCGGATCGTGCTGATCTGCTCGAGGAGCGCCTGCGAGTCGTTGGGCTGGAGCGGGTCCTGGCTCTGCAACTCGGTGAAGATGATGCGGAAGAAGTCTTCGCTCGACAGCTCGCGGTAGGCGTCGTTCGGTGCCGCCGCGCCGGGCTGGGTCTGAAGGTTGGATGGGATCGCGGACATAAGCGTGTTCTCGCGTGCGAGGGTGGGTCAGGCGCGGGCGTCCACGCCGAGGGTGAAGGCAAACTCCTCGGTGTGCTGATCAATCAGCGTGCCGAAGCTGCCCCGCTGATGTTCCCGCCCATCGCGACGCTGCTGCTGGCCCGGGTGCTGCTGGTGCTGCTCGGCGTCGCGTTGCGAGTTGTCGCGATGGTGCTGGTGCTGATGCTGCTGATTCGGCGTGTTGCTCGACTGATTAGGTGCGTCGGCCTGCTGAGCGGTGGGTGCGAGGGAGACCGCGGCACGCTCGACCGTCATGCCCTTCGCCTCGAGCGAGGACTTCAGGCCCGCGAGCTGGTCGGTGAGGATCTGCTGCCCGCGTTGCGTGCTGGCCTCGAGGCTGAGGCTCAACTGCCCCTGCTCGATCGTCATCTGCACCTTCACCGAGCCGAGCGACTCCGGGGCGAGTTGCATCGTCAGCGAACCGCCCTTCTGCGCGAGCACCGCCGAGAGCCCGCGCGACACCAGCGCCGCGTTGCGCGTCGCGACCGGGTCGGCTTCGCTGGCAGTGGCGTTCGCGGCTGCGGCTTCAGCCGGCACCGCCGCTGGCGTGGCGAGCGTGGGCTTGACCACGCTGGTCCCGTGCGTCGGGGGCGTCGGTGACGGACTTTGTGTCGCGGTCGTCTGCGGTGGTGCCGCCTGCTGCACGGGAGTACGCTCGGTCGTCGCGCGAGGCTCAACGCTGGTCCGCGATGACCTCGCGTCATTGGACGGCGGCTGTGGCTCCGCAGCCGATCGTTCGCCGTTCTGCTGCTGCGCGGGCGATTCGTCGCCGGTCGCGGCGTTGTGTTGCGAATCGGCGTTCGCAGACGCTGCTTCGGTCGCGGGTGCAGCCGTCGAAGGCTGCTGCGGCTGACTCGGTTGAGCGCTTGCCTCACTCTTTGTCGGACGCACCGGCTGAGCGACGACCGCAACAGTCGATGCACGCTCCGGCTCGCTCGCCTTCTCCGCCTGCTTGACCACCGAAGCGGCATCGTAAGGGGATGCCTTCTCGCTTACCGGCTCCTTTGCCTTGGATACTTCGGCGTGACGAGAAAGCTCCCCTTCGGTCCTGGGCAACCCGCGATCAACCGTGGGCCTCTGAGACGATGACGCCGGCGCTGGTGCTTGCGAGGACTCCTCCGTTGCTGCTTCTGGAGTCGGCCGCCCGAGCGTCGGCGCCGCCGGTGCCGTCGCAGACGCTCGGCCGACATCGGCAGCACCCCGCTTCTGCGCCGCGACGTTCTCAGTGACCGCAGGAGCCTCACGCTCCGCGGGCGCCGCGATCGGGGTCCGAGTCTGACCATCCACCCTCTGTGCGCCCGGAGCTGTCGCTTGCGTCGCCTCGCCGGGAAGCGTCTCGCCTCGCCCGGGACGCTCCGCTTGCTCACTTGCAGACGATTCGGGCGCGGGCGCCGTCTCTTCGTCAACCTGCGCATCGGCCGGTGACTCATCCGGTGCTGCTGCCGCGGGCTGAACCTCCGGCTTCGCCGCCGGCTCCTCCGGTGACTGCTTCGACCGCCGCGCGAGCACCTCGTTGAAGGGAGGCCCTTCATCACGCGTTGCGTCGCGCGGTTTCTGCGCATCAACAATGCGCGGGGTCGTGCTCGTAGAGGGAAACAGTTGCGCCGTCGCGGTCATCAGGGCTCCTCGGGAGCGACGTCGGCGACGAGGCCGTGCTCCCGAAGACGCTCGAGCAAATCGGTTGCCAGCGCCGCATCGCGTTCGGCGATGCTCGCGACGATCGCCGTCGCGCTGCGCGCCTTCATCGCGTTGAGGTACGCCACGACCTGCGCGGTCTCGTCCTCGTTCACCAGGTTTTCCAGGAGCCGGCCCGCCTGCTCGGCCTGGAGCCCCTCGTACATACGCACGGCCTTCTCGAACTGCTCGTCCCCCTCACGCCGGGCGATCTCCTCGCGCAGGCGATTGAAGGCCTCTCGCTCGCGCTCGAAGGCGGCGCGCTCGGCTTCGAGCTCACGAGCGCGGCGCATGAGCGCTTCGAAGCGGTCCTGCGTGTCACGACGCATGCGCTCCAGCCGCTGCTCGGTCGCCCGGTCCTGAGCCAGGTCGCGCTCCACCCGTTGCTCGGCGGTGATCGGGGGCGTGCCCTGCTTGGCCAGTTGGGCGTCGAGCTCGGCCTGATCCGCCGCGGCCTGGGCCTCGAGGTCCTCCCGCGCGCGCTCGTGCGCGACGGTCTCGGCGAACATCTCCCGCACGTCGGCGAGACGATCGATGCTCAGCCGATCCGTCGCGCTGAGCCACGCAAGAAAGACCGCGCCCCCCAGGAAGTGGGCCAGGGCCAGCGTCGTGATGATGATGTAGAGCGCTCGGATCATCGCGTGGCTCCGGTGGGCTGGGTGATTCAGGGTTCGTTATCGGCGCGACGGGCGGCCCGGCTGGTGGCGATCTCGTCGAGCTCCGTGCGTTCCTTGCGCTCCCGCTCGCGCCGGTGCTCCTCCTGACGGCGCTCTTTGAGTAGCTCGATCGCCCGGCGCTTCTTGGCCCGCTCGGCCAACTCGGCTCGTTCGGCTTCGAGCTTGCGGTGCAGCCCGGCGAGATTCAGGACGGTCTGGTGCGCGCGGAAGTTGAGGTGCAGCGTGTTCGTCGCCTGCTGGCGCAGCAGGCTCGGGTTGACGGTGCCCCCCTGAGCCCCCCCCATCGCTGCGCGCATCGCGTCCTTGCTCCCGACGATAAACGACTGCTGCTCCCGCAGCTTGTTCTCGAGCTCGAGGCGTTGCGCCTCCAGGCGCGCGACGACAACCTGCTGGTCACGCTCGTGACGCTGGCGCTGGTCGAGAACGGGATCAAGTTTGAAGCGGAAGGGAGGCATGCGGATGGGGCGGGCGAGAGGCGGTCCCCGGGGCTTCCCCCCGGGGTTCAACAGGAAACGTCAGCGGTTGGTCATGGCGTTGGCCTGCGTGGCGATGGTGTTCAGCGCCTGGACGGTGTCGGTGATCGGCGTGGCGTCGTCGGTGCTTTGGGTGAGCAGAGCGTTGATGTGCTGGTCGAGGGCGAGGGCAGTGTCGACCTTGGGGTCGGAGCCGCGGGCGTAGGCGCCGATCTGGATGAGCTCCTCGACGTCCCTCTTGGCGGCGATGAGGCGACGCACGGTTCGGCGGTCCTCGGCATGCTGGGGCGTGGAGATGTCGTCGGCGACACGGCTGACCGAGTCGAGCACGTCGATCGCGGGGTAGTGGCCGGACTGCGCGAGCTTGCGCGTGAGGACGACGTGCCCGTCGAGGATGCCGCGGACGGCGTCGGCGACGGGCTCGGTCATGTCGTCGCCCTCGACGAGCGTGGTGTAGAAGCCGGTGATCGAGCCGGAGGGCCTGTTGTGCTCGTCGACCACGACGCCCGCGCGTTCGAGCACGCGCGGGAGCATGGCGAAGACCGAGGGCGTGTAGCCGCGCGTCGCCGGGGGTTCGCCGACGGCCAGGCCGATCTGGCGTTGCGCGTGGGCGAGGCGTGTGACGGAGTCGAGCATGAGCATGACGTCGGCGCCGTGGGCGCGGAAGTGCTCGGCGACGGTGCAGGCGACGAGGGCCGCGCGCGTGCGCAGCAGGGGCGACTCGTCGCTGGTCGAGACGATGACGACCGAGCGCGCGAGGCCTTCCTCACCCAGGGCGTGTTCGAGGAAGTCGCGCACCTCGCGGCCGCGCTCGCCGATGAGGGCGATGACGTTGACGTCGGCGCGTGTGCGCCTGGCGATCATGCCCAGGAGCGTGGACTTGCCGACCCCCGGACCGGCGAAGATCCCTACGCGCTGTCCCTTGCCGACGGTGTTCATGGCGTCGATGGCGCGCACGCCCGTCTCGAGCGTCTGGGTGATGCGCCCGCGCTGCATGGCGGTGAGCGGCGTGGGCTGGAGCGGCTTGTGGGTCGCGTCGCGCAGGACCGGCTTGTGATCGATGGGCCTGCCCAACGCGTCGATGACGCGGCCCAGCATCGCGTGGCAGACGGGGACGGACGCGGAGGCGTCGGTCAGGGTGACGCCGTCGCCGACACGCACACCCGTGGACTCACCGAGGAGCATGACGATGGCGCGTGCGCCGTCGAAGCCGACAACCTCGCCGAGGCGCCGGTCGCGCGCAAGGCCGACGCGGACGAGACCGCCGACCGGGGCGGGCAGATCGTCGACGAAGAGCGTGAGGCCGCGCAGGGACGCGACCGTGCCGTGGATGGCAACGGGCTGGAGAGCGGCCAGTCGCTGGCGGGCCGCGGCGAGGGGCGTCATGCCGACGGGCCCTCGCTGTCGGGCTCGTTATTTTCGGCGGCCGGTTCGGGCAGGAGGGCCGCGGCGATGGACTCGAGCTGCGTGTTGACCGACGCGTCGACGGAGCCGCGGTCGGTGCGGACGATGCACGAGCCGCGTGAGAGCGCGTCGTCCTCGACGATGTCGACGTGGGGCGACGTCGTCATGCGTTGGAGCAGCTCGGGAAGCAGCTCGTTGGCGTCGGAGGCGTCCTCGGGATGCAGGCGGATAACGAGCCGCGTGGGCTGGAGGGTCATGTCGATGACCGCGCGGAGCTGCTCGGCGACCGGGGTCGGATCGACGTCGATGGCGCGTTTGGTCACCGCTCGGCCCATGTCGAGCGCGACCTCGAGGAGGTGCTGCGAGGCGTCGTCGAGCAGGAGCTGACGGACTTGGAGGAACTCGTCGAGCCCCTGCGACCAACGCTGGGTGAGGGCATCGAAGTGCTGGGCGTGCTGCCGCAGCGCTTCCTCACGCCCCTGCTCGCTCCCCTCCGCCCTGCCTTGTTCAAGGCCTTCGGTGTGACCCTTGGCGAACCCCTCCTCGTAAGCGCCTTCGAGAATGCGGGCGCGCTCCTCGTGCGCGTCCTTGATGATCCGATCGCGCTCGGCACGCGCCTCGTCGGCGATGCGCTGGGCCTGCCGGCGCAGGTCGCCCAGATGAAGGACGACCGCGTCCTTGAGGTGCGAGCGAGATTGGGCGGGCTTGAGGACGGCCATCGCGTTTCCGTTCGCACGGGCGAGACGCCCGTGCCACCAAAGAGAGAATCTTGACGGGCTGGCAGCCCGTCTCAGCTAAGACAGAGTCATCACGGGCTGCAAGCCCGTCCCATGAATGACAGGGTTCAGACGATGAGGTCTTCCTGGCCCCCCTTGCCGGCGATGATGATCTCACCGGCCTCTTCGAGGCGGCGGACGATGTCCACGATGCGCTGCTGAGCGCCTTCGACGTCGCTGACGCGCACCGGGCCCATGTACTCCATGTCCTCCTTGATGAGTTGCGAGGCGCGTTCGGACATGTTGGAGAAGATCTTCGTGGCGAGCTCCTCCGAAGCGGTCTTGAGGGCGAGCGCGAGCTCGTCGTTGTCCACTTCGCGCAGTACCGCCTGGATGCCCTTGTCGTCGACCTGCTTGACGTCCTCGAAGACGAACATGAGGCGCCGGATCTCTTCGACGAGATCGGGGTCCTCGGCTTCGAGACCCTCGAGGATGGACTTCTCGGTCGCGCGGTCGGCGAGGTTGAGGATCTCCGAGACGGTCGGCACGCCGCCCGCCTTCTCCATCGACTGCGTGAGCATCGAAGACAGGCGCGACTCGAGCCCGCGTTCGACCTCGCGGATGACCTCGGGGTTGGTCTGCTCCATGTTCGCGATGCGTTTGATCACCTCGATCTGCTTCTGCATGGGGAGGCCCGAGAGGATCTCGGCGGCCTTGTGGTGCGGGAGGTGGCAGGTGATCAGCGCGATCGTCTGCGGATGCTCGTCCTGGATGAACGTGAGCAGGTTTTCAGCCTCGGCCTTCTGGAGGAACGAGAAGGGCGCCTTGGTGACCTGCGTCTGGATCTGGTTGAGGATGCGGTCGGCGACGGAAGAATCGAGCGCGTCCTTGAGGAGAACCTTGGCGAAGTCGAGGTTGCCCTCGTTCTCGGTCGCGAAGACGAGCGAGAGCCCGTAGAACTCTTCGAGCACCTCGTCGCGCAGCGGTTCGGGAACGCGGCCGAGCTGGGCGATGGTGCGCGTGAGCTCCTCGACCTGCTCCTGCGGCATGTGCTTGAGCATCTTCGCCGCGACGGTGGCGTCCATCGAGACGAAGAGGACGGCGGACTTGGTCACGCCGTCGAGCTCGGCCGCGGATTCCGGGAGTTTGTCGCCTGGTCGTCTGGGCATGGTGTGCGTCTCGCGGTCGCGCGGTCAGTCGGAATCGGCCATCCAGCGCTGGACGATCTTGGCGGCGTCTTCGGGGCGATCCCTGACCATGTCGGTGATCTGCTCGCCCATCTTGCGCTTCTTCATCTCGTCGTCGCTGAGCTCGATGCCCTGGAGCGGTGGCTCGATACCCTCGGCTTCGCCGACGATCTCCTCGTCGGTGTCGAGCGCGGGCGGGATGCCGACGAGTTCCTCGGCCGAGGGGAGTTCCTCCTGCTTGCTCGCGCGGAGCGCTGTGAACACGACCAGCCCGAGCGCGAGCACCGCGAGACCGCCCAGCCCGACCGTCTTGACCGTGCCCGAGAGACCGCCTCCGGGCCCCGACGCCAGAACGCCGATGCCGAAGAGGCCGGCGTTCTGCGTCGGTGCGGCGCTCGGTAGCTGCTCGAAGGAGACGGGACTGACGCTGACGATGACGTCGCCCTCGTCGGCGCCGTCGTAGGACGAGGTGTCGATGAGTCCGCGGACCAGATCGGTTACGCGCGTCACCTCGCGCTGCTGCTCGGCGTCGAGCGCCGCGTCGTCGACCGGCGCGGCGTCGTCGGCGTTCTCGTCCTGCGGCTGCGTGGCGCGCACGATGCGTTCGATGTGGTCGCGCGGGATCGTGATGACCGCGTTGATCTTGGTCGCGAACCCGCGCGGGTCGATGATCTGCTCGCTCTCGGTGCCGAAGCGCGTGTCGAAGTCGGTGTCGGTCGTCTCTTCGGTGGAGGTCGTCCCGGTGGAGCCGCCGGTGTTGACGTCGAGTCTGGTGTTGGCGCGGGCGCCCGGCTCGCCGCCGCGCTGCGCGCTACTGACCTCGGACTCGGAGCGCAACTCCTGACTGAGCAGCGTTCCCGAGCCTTTGCCCTCGGGCAACACCGCGTCACGCGAGCGCTGGCGGCGGGTGGAGTCGACCTGTGCGTGCACCGCGACGATCACGCCGGGGATCTGCGGCGCCAGCAGATCGAGGATCTTGTTGCGCTGCGAACGCTCGACCTGCGCGATGAGTTCCTGCGTGGTCGCGGCGGAGATGTTCTGCTCGTCGCGGGCGCGGTACTGGCGGCGGGTCGTACCGTCGATCACTCGGACGTCATCGATCTCGAGCCCTGCGACGGCGCCGGAGACAAACGCTGCGATCGCGTCGACGGTCTCGGGCGTGACGCCCGAACGCGTGAAGACGTTGACCGATGCGGTGGGGCGGCGCATCGCCTTGCCGATGGCCTGGCGATCGGGCACGTCGAGGATGACCGCGGCCTTTGAGATGCCGTCCCACTGCGAGAGGATGAACGACAGTTCGTTTTGCAGGGCGACGCGGGACGCGGTGCGCCGGTCGTCGCTGGTCATGGTCCACGACCGCTGAGACAGCAAATCCTCGAACATGGTCGAGGTGTCGCCGGGCAGCGCGCCCTGCTGCGACATGCGGGCGAGCAGGAAGCGGTGCTCCGTGGCGGGCACCATGAGTTCTCCGTTCGGGCCCTGCTCGTAGGACACGTTGGCGGTCTTGAGGAAGGTGCTGGCCTCGGCCTGCTCCTCGGGCGAGTAGCTGGCGTCGAGCAGCGGGACCATGTCGGGCTTGGCGGTGTATTGGTTGACGAGGAAGAGCGTCATCACGAGGACCACCGCGAGGCTCGCGGCGAGCAGCTTGTGCGTCGGCGTCAGTTGGCCGTACGCCGCCTGAATCGTCGCGAGAACACGCCGCAGCTGATCCAACGTAGGGCCTCCTGCCTCGTGGAAGGTCGATGGCGTCCGTGCCGGGAAGAGAACGCGCGCGGGAGGCGGGTTTGTCGGCGGAAGCCGCGGAGGGACGAAGTGACCAAACGATCAACTGAGCGGGGGGCCCGGCTCCTGCGCAGCCAAAGCCGGATCAGGTGACCACCGTGAGGACACTCACACCCGGATCTGCTTGATCTCGTCGTACGCCGCGATCACCTTGTTGCGCACCTGGAGCAGCATGCGGAAGGCGTTGTCCGCCTTGGCGGTCGCCATCATGACGGTCTCGAGGTCGTCGCGCTTGCCGGTCTGCAGGTCTTCGATGGCGTGGGTGGCGTCCTGCTGGAGCTTGTTGACGGTCTTGAGGTTTTCCATCAACAGATCGCGGAAGCCCGGCGCCTCGGGATCCTGCTTGACGCCGCCGGCGGACGTGCGTCCGCTCGGCGCCTTGATGGGGCCGACCGGGGCGTTTGCCGAGTTGATGAGTCCGAGGGGATCGTTCATCGTCTGGGCCTCGCTTCGGCGCAGGATGTGCGCCGCTGAGCGTCATCTGCGCGTTGTCAGCCGATCAGCCGCAACGCCTGTGCCATGAGCGACTTCGCGGCCTCCGCGGCGATCACGTTGGCCTGGTACGCCCGCTGAGCCTCCATGGCATTGACTTGTTCGGTCACGGGGTCGACGTTCGGGTAGTAGACGTACCCGGCATCGGGGTGCCCATCGGGCTTGGCGTAGGGCGAGCCCGGCTCGTACTTCTTGCGGAAGGGCGCATCGTCGAGCGTGATCTCCGCAACGTGCACGCCGAGGTTGCGCCCCGTGTTTGACGAAGCGTCGGGGTCGCCCGGGACGAAGATAGTCGCGCGGCGCTGATAAGGGTTCGGCTCGCCGTTGGCGTCGAGGATGGTGTTCTGGTTCGCGAGGTTGGCGGCGATAGTGTTGAGCCGCGTGCGCTGGGCGATCATGCCGCTGACCGAGATGTCGAGGCTGCCGTACATGGTGGGGAGTCCCTCGCTGGTTCAGGGCGTTACACCCGTTCGCTGATGGCGGCACCGAGGAGCTGGAGTCTCGAGCGGAGCAAATCGGTTGCCACGCGGAAGGTCGAGGCGTTTTCGACGAGGTCTTGCATCAGGCGTTCGAGGTCGCGGTTGTTCTTGTCGTGGAACAGCACGTTACGCCCGGATTCGGTGGGGTTCAGGCGCAGTGACCGGCCGGGCCCTTCGGTCGTGACCTGGCGCATGTCGCGCAGCTCGAGCTCGCCCCGGTGGCCGCCGAAGCGCTCGCGCCGCCGGTCGACCGCGTCGGCGAGCTGGCTCCGGAACCTGGACACCGAGACATCAACGGGCTGAAAGTGCGGCGTCGAGACGTTGGCGACGTTGTGCTGGATGATCTTCTGCCGACGCGCAGCGAACTGGATGCTCCGCTCGAGCGTGGGCAGGGCGTCGGCGTTGGTCAGTTGGTCGATGAAGGTCATGGCACAGCCAACCAGCGGCTCGCGGCGTTACAGAGAGGAGGCGACGAGCTGCTCTTCCTTCCACTTCTTGAGCTTGAGGCCGAGCGTGCGCACGCCGATGCCCAGTGCGGCCGCGGTCTTCTGGCGGTGGCCCTCGAATCGCTCGAGCGTCTGCACGATGACTTCGCGCTCCAGGTCCGCGAGCGGACGGGGCTCCGTGCCCGCGATGCGGTACGGGCCGGCGATCGCTTGCTCCGATGGCGCGAGCTTGCTCTCGCGGTGGGTCCCGTCGCCGTTGGCTGACGTCGGCGACGCCGTGGTCGCGATCGTCTGCTGCGGGGCGATCGTGAGCCAGCCCCCGATCAGGTCCGCGTCGATCGTCTCGCCGCGCGAGAGCACCACCGCGCGCTCGCAGAGGTTCTGCAACTCGCGCACGTTGCCGGGCCAGAGGTAACGCGTGAGCAGGTCCATCGCTTCGTCGGTGATCGTCTTGGGCGGGCGGCCTTCGCGAGCCGCGGCCATGCGCACAAAGTGCGGGGCGAGCATCTCCACGTCTCCCGAGCGCTCGCGCAGCGAGGGCAGCTCGATGGGCAGGACGTTGAGCCGATAGAAGAGGTCCTGCCGGAAGGAGCCGTCGGCGACGGCGGCGGCGAGGTCGCGGTTCGTCGTCGTGATCACGCGCACGTCGACACCGATCGTCTGGCTGGAGCCGACGCGCTCGAACGCGCGCTCCTGGAGCACACGCAGGAGCTTCGCCTGGATCTGCGGCTTGATCTCGGAGATCTCGTCGAGCAGCAGCGTGCCGCGGTGCGCGAGCTCGAAGCGGCCCTTGCGCAGCGACTCGGCACCGGTGAACGCGCCGCGCTCGTGCCCGAACAGCTCCGACTCGAGCAATGACTCGCTCATGGCAGCGCAGTTGACGGCGAGGAAGGGCTCGTGCGCGCGCGGGCTCGCCTCATGGATGGCCCGAGCGACGACTTCCTTGCCCGTGCCGCTCTCGCCGCTGATCAGCACGGTGCCGTGAGACTCCGCGATGGCGCCGAACTTGTCCTTGACCTCGCGCATGGGCGTGGAGTCGCCGATGACACGGTCGATGCCGGTGAACCCGCTCGCGTCGGCGCCGGCGTTCGGGCCGCTGGCGGTGAGCACCGGCTCGGCGCTGCGACGGAGCACCTCGTTGTCGCGCTTGAGCCGGGCGTGCTCCATGGCGCGCTTGACGGCGATAACGAGCTCGTCGCCCTCGAAGGGCTTGGTGATGTAATCGAACGCGCCGAGCTTGAGCGCCTTGACCGCGGTCTCCACGGTACCGAAGGCGGTCATCAGGACGATGGGCAGGTCGGCATCGATCTGCTTGGCGCGCTCGATGAGCGCGATCCCCGTCATGCCGGGCATTTTGAGGTCGGTGACGACGCAGTCGGGTTTGCGGCTGGCGATGAGCTCGAGCGCGTGCTCGCCGCTCGTGGCGGTGATCACGGTGAAGCCGGGTCGCTGGAGGGTGACCGCGACGGAGTCGCGCAGCATCTCTTTGTCGTCCACAACGAGAACGGTGCTCATGCGGCTTCTCCGGTGCGGGTGTTGGTTGCCGCACTCGCGGCTTCGTGCTCGACGGGGATGAGCAGCTCGACGTGTGCGCCCTGTGGTGACCCGGGGTCGTCGGGCTTTCCATTGCTGATCAGAACGCGCCCCTCGTGCGCATCGGCGATGCGGTGCACGATCGGCAGACCCAAGCCCGTGCCCGTCGCTCGCGTCGTGAAGAAGGGGTTGAAGACACGGGCACGGACTTCATCGGGGATGCCCGGGCCCGAATCGGCGACGCGGATGGAGCACATGGGCCGGCGCTTGCCGTCTTCAAGCAACGCGCTGCGCACGCCGGTTGCGACGACGATCCGCCGCGGCGCCTCGGCCTCGGTCAGCGCATCGCACGCGTTGCGCACGAGGTTGACGAGCGCCTGCTGGATCAGTCCCGGATCGGCGGCGGCTCGGGTCTCGCGGTGGGCGAACTCCGTCGCGACCTCAACATCGTTGCGCACGAGCCCGTCGGCGCACGCCTCGATCGCGCGCCGGGTGACGTCTTCCAGATCGGTCGCGCGACGCGTCGGGCGGATCTCGCGGGCGAAGGCGAGGACATCGCCGACCACCGCGTTCAAGCCGTCCACCGCTCGGGCGATTTTCGACGCGACCTCGCGCTGCTGGGGCCGGTCCTCGAGGTCCTGCCGCAGCACGTTGGCGTAAAGCTTGATCGAGCCCAGTGGGTTGCGGATCTCGTGGGCGATGCCGGCGGCCATCTCGCCCAGTGCGGCGAGTTCCCGGGCGCGCTTGAGCTGGCTGCGCGTGTCCCGCAGCTCGTCTTCGAGACGCGCGACCTGTGCGCGCAGCGACTCCTGCGTGAGCTGCAAGCGCGAGGCGGCATCGTTGAACGAAGAAATGAGATCCGCGAGATCGCTCTCGCTCATCGCCGGGCCGGACGACGACGCGGGGGTCGCCTCGACTTCCGTCGCTGGGTTGCTCGTGAGGGGCGTCGCCGTGCTCGTGTCCATGGTCAGCCCGTGCGGTTCTGAAAACGGGGTGCGACGGATGCCGACGAAGGGGAGCCGGCATAGGCGGACACGGCGGACTTCTTCGCGGCGAGTGAACCGATCTCGTCGTCGAGCTGATTTCGGCGGCGTTCGAGGGCCTCGCGGTCCGCCTCGTCGCGACCCGCGATGTCGTCCATGAGTTGATCGAGTGTGTCGATGCGCTCGCGCAGCGCGTCACGCTGTTCGGCCTCGAGCGAGGGAGCGAGGCGATCCCAGTTGCTGGTGAAGGGCTCGAGCTCGGCGTTCAACGCGGTGATCTGTTCGATGAGCGCCTGGCGCCGGCCGAGCACGCCGATGAGCCGATCCGTCTCGCCACTGCGGACGTGGTCCGACTGCTGCCTGCTCAGGGTGTCGAGTTGCTGGTACAGCCCCGCCTGCTGATCGAGGATCCGCCGCAGTCGCGGCAGCCAGACCACGGGGTTGTCATGCGGTGGGGGCGGGGCCGACGTGTGTGTGTGTTGAGCGTCGTCGCGTGCGGTCATCCTGATCCTCTCGGCGTTGGAGGCTCCTGCCGGGCAGTATTGAGGTCGGCCAGTGCCTCGCCCGTGGATGAAAATTGCGCAGCATGCGCGAATTCGTCACCCGGATCGCCTCATCAGCGCAACTGGCCGCGAACCCCCCGGGAGCGGGGGCCGCGAACTACTGCGCGTCCGCGATGCGGTCGAGCTCGATCGCGGCGTCGAGCCAGCGTTCCCAATGCGTGCGGTCCATCGGACTCGCGTCGGTTTCGAAGGCCTCGTCGGGTAGCTGATCGAGTCGCGAGCGTGCGCGCTGGTGCGCAATCCGAGCCGCCTCGTGGTCGCCCAGCGCGATGTAGCAGTTCACCACCTGGATCATCGCCGAGAGGCTCGCGGGCTCATCGGCGTAGCGCTGGGCCGCGGTGTCGTAGCGGCGGATGGCCTGTTTGAAGAGTTCTTCGGCGCGCTCGGGCTCGTCTTCTCGGATGAGCTGCGCGAGGTCGTAGGTGCAGTCGGCACGGAAGAGCAGGGCGTTGCGAACGATCACTTCGTCCTGCCGGCTGCGCGCGCGCGGGTCGCGGTCCATCAGCTGGGTGCGCGCAGTCTCGTAAAGGTCGGACGCCCGTTGCAGGCGGTCGAGGCGCAGATCGCGCAGTCGGAGGCGCTCGGTCGCGGGCATGGCCTCGTCGAGCTGCTCGCGGATGTCGCCCGCGGAACGCCGGAGGGCCTCGGCAAGGTCGAAGACGAACTGCGGCTCGTCCAACAGGTCGGGGTAGCGCGAGGCCGCCTCCTCAAAGCGCGCGATAGCGCGTGCATACGCACCGGTGCGGCGGTGCATATCGCCTAGCGCGATGAGCGCCTGCCGGAACTCGGGGGCATCCGGGTCGAGCACCTGCCCGTCGACGATCCGCTCGAGCAGAGGGCGCGCGCGGGCGGTGTCGGCCCACCCCGACCGCAGGAGATAGGCCTGGGCCAGCGGAACGTAGCTGCGATAGGCCCACATGCTCGTGGCGTGGTTGTCCTGAAGCAGGGTAAAGAATTCGATGGCCGAGTCGAAGTCACCCCGCGCCAGCCACGCCTTGCCGAGGCGGTACTGCGCTTCGAGTTGCCTCGGGTCGCCGTCGGCGGCCTCGGCGAAGTCGGCGAAGAGGGCGATCGCCTGCTCGACGTCGCCCGCCCGGTCGTAACTGTCGGCGGCCATCCACAGCGAATCGCGGTACACGTCCGTATCCGCGAGCAATGTCATGCGGGCGTGTCGTGCGAAATGCTTGCCCGCCTTGGCGAAGTGCTGACGCGCCTCCTCGATCGTGATTGGGTCGCCGCCGACCAGGTCGACCGCGCCCGATGGAGTGCGTGGCTGCGTCGAGAGCAAGTCGTCGGCCACCGCACGATGCGTTTCGGCCAAGCGGATCACCGCTTCGGCGGGGATGTCATCGTCGGTGAAGAGTCGTCCTGCGAGGATCGCCAGCCGCAACGCGTGCTTGAGCTGGTCGGGGTCGTCGGCGCGGGCCATGGCGTGAGCGTGGCGCTGGCCGAGACTGTCGTGCGCTTGCTCGGCGGTCACGTCCCCCACCTTCGAGGCACCGTCCAGCCCCAGCACCACCTCTGAGTAGGCCCGGATCGTCTCGTCGTCGTCGGACGACGTCTCGGCGACGCCGAGCCAGGCGGCGGTCGCGACCGGGGTCGATGGGAAGCGCGAGGCGACCTGCGCGAAGCGGTCGCGCGCTTCGACGGTGTTGCCGCGCGACGCATCGACACGCGCCAGCAGCACGCCGATCCGACCCGACAGGCGGTCTGACGCCGGCACGAGTTCTTCGGCGAGCGTGAGGTGCTTCGTGGCTTCGTCGAGGCGCCCGAGTTCCAGATACGCCTCCCCGAGGATGGTCAGCAGGCCGGCGGCCTCGGGCGAGAGCACACGATCCAGACGCTGGATGGCGGGGAGCAGGCGGTCGATCGCGGCCTGCGGTCGCGCGGCGTCGAGGCTGAGCCGCGCCTGCTGCGCCACGGCCCACAGGCGCTCGTCCTCCGACACCGACGGGTCGGCGCGCAGCGACGTGAGCAGCTCGAACGCGCGCTGGCGCTCGAAGTCCGACGCGCCGGCCGCGAGCCCGCGCTCGATCACCGTCCGGACAATGCGCGCGCGGTCGGATGCTCGATCGGGGGGCAAAAGGTCGGCTTCCTTCAACGCCTCCTCCTCGCGCTCCATCGCGAGCAGTGCGTCGGCGAGGCGGACCTGCTGATCGGGCGTCAGTGGGAAGTCGTATCGCGCGCGCGCGACCTCGTAGTTGTCGACGATCGCCCTGTGATTCTCGAAGCGGTCGATGCCCTCGCTGCGTGCGTAGAGGTGAAGCGTGTCGGCCCGCAGGGCCCAGAAGCGCCCGAGCTGCTCGCGAGTGATCGTGGGGTGCTCGATGTTGGCCGCGAGCGGGCCGTTGAGCGTTTCGAGGGCCTGCTCGTAGCGGCGCGCGTCGAGGTTCGCCTGCACGCTGTCCATCGCGCCGTCGAAATCGGGGTCGGGCGTGGTTGCGGACCAGGCGGCGATACCCGCGCCGAGCAGCACGAGCGAGAGCGCGAGCACCGGGATGGGCCAGCGGTCGCGCAAGCCACGCAGCGGGGTGCGCCCGGGTGGCGCTCCGTCGTTCGCTTCGGGCTCGGGTTGGGTGGTTGGGGGATCACTCATTGTGGGCGGGGCGCGCGGAGGACGCGCGCCGAGCGCGGAGCCAGCCGCGCCAGACGTTTATCGGGTGATCGGCCGTCCGACTGCACCGCGAGCGCGGGCACCCTTGAGTCAGCGGCCTTCTTCGGGGGGATCGGCGTCGCGCGGACGCGGCATGACCACGATTGTCTCGAAAGACGCCGGGTGCGGCAGCGCCGGCGCGAGCACCGTAAAGAGCCCTATCGGCGGGCAGACCACTTTGATCAGCGTGCGGGAGAAGGCACGCCACCAGCCGGGGACATTGCCCTGGTAGTCAACGGTGCGGCAGCGGGTCATCAGTTTGCCGAGCGTGCAGCCGAAGAGCGCCTCGGTGATCGTCGCGTGGATGAGCGTCACCCCGCCGATGACGAGGAAGGGCGCGATGCCGGCTTGGTTGAGCTCGTTGACGGCGTCCTGTGCGGTCTGCGCCTCCGAACCCCAGATGAACAACGCGAAGACCACCCCCGGCACGAGGTCGATCACGAACGCGATGATGCGTCGCGAAGGCGTCGCCAGCACCGTGCCGTCCGGGATGATCGGGGTCACGCCTTCCGGGCGCGGCGGGCGGGCGATGAAGAGCATCGCCGTCACCGCGATCGCGGCGACGATCAGCACGATCAGTTGGAGGTCGTTGGTCGAGACGGGCCCGGCGGGGCGAGCGTCGTCGCGGTGGAGCGTCACCCCTTCGGTGTTCACGACGTGGACCACGATGGCCGGCGGATCGTCGGTCTTGGGCCAGGCCAGCAGGATGTCGCCCGCCAGGGCCGCCGCGACGAACGTATCGGGCACGCTCTCCACGGTCGCCTGGGTGACAAGTTCATCGCCCCAAGGCTTCAGGATGCTCAGGGTGTCGCCCGGCCCGTGCACCAGCGCCCAGGGCTGGCCCTCGATTGTCAACAACCGGTGGGGCTCCTGGGGCAACGTGACGCGCGTGGGCTGCCACGCGAAGACGGGAGGCTCTTCGTCCGTGGCGTGTCGGGTCTGTCGCCGCGTCCAAATCGTCGCGATCTCGAAGTCTGACGAAGGTGCCAGTAGCGCAACGCCGAGGCTGGACGAGATGAGCCTCACGTTGTCAAGCGAGCTTTGGTCCGCGACCAGGTCGGGCGGAAAATCGATGATCTCCCACGCCGTCGGTGCCAGCACGCGCAGTTCGTGGGTCGTCCCGCCCGACGATTCGTCGTCCGAGACGGGCTCGGGTTCTGATTGACGCCGAAGCAGCACGGCGGCGGCGTCTCCCGCACTCGCGAAGCCGCGGATCGCCGCGTCGCGTGGCAAGGGTGGGAGCGGCGCGGGCGGGCTGAGCAACTTGCGGCCGCCGGGCTGGGTCGTGACGTCGACGAGCCGAGCGCGTCGGGGCGCGTCGGATTCGGGGGCGGGCTCGAAGAGGATGGCGGCGTCCCCGTCGGTCGCGGCGAGGGCCGCGGGCATTGTTGGGAAGGTCGCGGCTGATCGCGCCTGACCCAGGGGCTCGCGCGGCACAACGAAAAGCACCGTGGTGCCATCCACGGACTCGCAGAGCACCCACGCCCGCTGGTCGTCGCCGGCGGCAGTGATCTGCCGCGGATCCTGCGCAGCGTCCTCTGTCGTGAGAGTGGGCGGGGGCGGGGCGGGGGCCGTTGCGATCGCGACGCACGCCAGCATCGCGCACGCCAGCGCGACCCGGAAGGGAACATGACGAAACCGAGCAAGCATCGAGGGATGTTACGACGAAGCGTCCTCGAGTGCGTCGAGGTCGACCACCTCGTCGAAGGGGCCGAGGAGGTCGATCAGGAGGTCGAAGTCGAACGCTTGAGGGCGTGGGACGCCCCGTCGGACGCCGTCGGTCACGTCGCCATCGAGCTGAATGCTGATCGAGCTGTCCGAGGGCAGGTGCGTGATGAAGAGCCGACCGAAGATGCGCGGCGGGAAGCCGCCCGGGTTGTCGAGCTGCACGGTCTTGGCGTTGGTCAGTTCCGCGCGGATGACCGGTGCGCCGTCGGCATTCAGCCGTTCGACAACAGTCGGCATCTCCGGGCGATCGCGGTTCGCGAAAACGTACCGCCAAGCGCCGAAGGCGTCGGCCTCGACGACGGCGGGTGCGCCTTCTGCATCGCGCTCGATCGTGACGGCTTCGGGGTCGATCGGGCGCAGGGCAGCCAGCGTGAGCAGCTCACGCGGCGCGACGGGCAGCCCGAGCATGCGCCGCTTGTCGGGCGTGAAGCGGTCGTGACGACCGAAGACGGCGCGACCGTCCTCCAGGCGGTTGAGCAGCCAGTACAGGTCGTCGTCAGCGCCGAACCAGAGGTACGTCTCGCCGACCTTGCCGATGTCGAGGGCGAGCAACTCGCTGTCGCGTCGCTGGAAGAAGCCGTTGCCCTGTTCCATGCGGCGGTCGCCGTCCTCGTCGGTGAAGCGAACGGTGATGACGGCCCGCGCCCAGACGCGCTCGATGCGGGGCACTCGCTCGTTGTGCAGCTCGAGCAGTTCGCCGGCGCTCGGGAGGGGTGCGGCGATGGGGTCCGCGTGCTCGCGCTGGTTGGAACAACCCGCGACCATGGGCGTTGCAAGTAAGGCGGCCAACACCAGTACGCGCTTCACGGGCCGACGCTCACGATCTCGGCGAGCTGCTCCGTCACCGCGCGTAGCAACTCGGGGTCCTTCGGAGGCTCGACAACCTCGATCGGCTCCGCTCCCGCGTCTTCACCCTTGCGGCGGACGAGCAGCACCGAGGGCTCGTCGCCCGCGCCCGGACGCGAGCCGGCGTGGACCAGCTCACGTTTGCGGATGAGCATGAGTGCGATCATGTGCCGAAAGGCGAGGCGGCGCGGGTCTTCGGCGTCGGCGAGTGAGTCGAACAGACCGCCCAGCGCCCCTGAGTCCACCAGCGGGCCCGGCTTGTGCCCAGGCTCCGGGACCTCGGCGCTCCACCACGCGAACAGCCGGGGCGGGCGGGCGCCGGCGTCCCACGCGGCGCGGCTGTAGTCGAAGCGGTCGAACGCGTCGTCGGTCTCGTGTTCGGCGAGGGCAACGACGATGGGGTCGCCCGGCTGAAGCGGGTCGCCGGTGTGCGCGCAGACCTGGGCGGCGCGCCCGAGTTCATAGCTGGTGGTCGTCCGTGACATGGTGACACTGTATTCGAGCCCGCGCGGCGGCACTCCCCTCTCCACGCGGCATCGCCAGACTCGCACGCTCGAGCGCTTGCGGCGCGGGTTGCGTTCAGGTGGTTTCGAAAAAGCGTCGGCTGGTGCCGCCCTGGCCGACGCGGGCGTGGACGGGCGCGCCGCAACCGGGGCACTGGCCCTCGTAGCGTCGCCCGTCGGGCGAGCGATAGATACGGGCGTAGACGTTGCAGCAGCGGAAGTGGATGCCGAGCCACTTGGCCGAGTCGTGGGACAACGGCGAGTCCGGCGTGGGATCGCGCCGCCCTTGGAGGCGTTCGTTCAGCCGCTGGAGGCGTGCCTGGAAGGACTGGTCCTTCGGGGCGGTCATTGGGGGTGTATCGGCCGTTTTTAAAAGGCAGGTCCACAGAGCAACAGAGGCGACGGCAGGAACGGAGGGGAGAGGCGGAGCGACGAAGGGGACGCCAGCCGCTGGCGGGCCCGGTTGTGGTGGAGGCGTTAGAGGCAGCCTTGCTCGATGCGTTGCGTTCGGGCGGTCATTTCGGCGATCATGGATCGTGCGGTTTCCATGATGCCGCCGTGGAGGTCGCACTCTTCGAGAAGGGGCAGATTGATGCGCACGTTCCAGAGCGACGCCCGACCGGCGGCGTCGGCGAGGACGGCGGCGATCGCCAGGTCGCTGCGCAGGTTCCGGTTCGTGATCGCGACCAGCGACTCGAACAGCCGCAGCAGGTCGGCGCACGCCGCGATTACCGCAAGGGGCACCTGCGTCGCGGCCAGCGCGGCGGCGGGCAACGCTTGGGCCTTCGATGGGTGATCATCCGGCGTGCGCATGAGCTCGGACAAATGCGCATACGCCTCGGCGTCCTCACGCGCGAGCGCCAGCACGAGCGCTCGGGCGTTCTCCAACTTGCGGATCGCCGACTCAAG
>CAYTSW010000036.1:0-21725 GCA_964440605.1 uncultured Phycisphaeraceae bacterium
CTCGCCCTAATGCGGATGCGCCGAGCCGACATGAGAGGGACCAACGATGCATCGTCCGGTACCGGTAGCGGCACTGGCCGGCTGTTTTGGTCTCAGCGGCTTCGCCGTTGCGATCGTCAGCGGGCTCGCGTCGGGCCGCGACGCGGCCTACGTGCTCGAAGATGCGCTGCTGGCGCTGCTCATCTGCTGGGTGGTCGGCAGCGTCGTCGGCAGGATCGCCCAGACGATCGTGAGCGAGCATCTCACACGAGTGGTGGGGGAGCCGCCCGGGCTGGACCCCGCCGGTGGTGTCAGTCTCGTCGACGCGGAGGGCGTCCCCGTGAACGATGCCGTCCCCGAGAGCGCAGCGGCGTGATGCCGCCCGGCCGCTCCGACTATCGAGCCCGCCCCCGTCTGCCGGTGATAAATCGGCCCATCCCGACGCGTTATCCGGACACGCCGGTTGACGCGCGCTCGTCCAGCGGTTCTGATAACCGCGTGACCGCCAAGGATGGCGCTTACAGCCGCGTTCGCGCGGCACAACGGCCAAGGAGAGGACCATGCCGACTTTGAAGGCCTCAACGTTCGCCACCGCGCCTTCCGAACCCATCCGCCACGAAGCGGACCAGGACTCGGATGCGACGATCGACGTCATCGCGTCCTACCGCGCATCGCGCCAGACCCGGGAGCGTCTCGACGCCATGGACATGGCCGACGTGTGGACCGAGTACCGCGCCAAGGCCACCGACGAGGTGCGCAACTACCTCGTCGAGAAGTATCACCCGCTGGTGCGGTACAACGCCGAGCGCGTCTACACGCGCCTCCCCGACGAGGTCGATGTGGAGGACCTCGTCTCCGTCGGGTTCTTCGGGCTGCTCGACGCGATCAAGAACTTCAAACCCGACTTGAACGTGAAGTTCGAAACCTACTGTGCCCAGCGCATCCGTGGCGCCATCCTCGACGAGCTCCGCGCCATGGACTGGGTGCCCCGGCTCGTCCGCCACCGCACCTCGCGCGTCGAGCAGGTCAGGAGCAGGCACGAGATGCGCTTCGGCCGCAAACCCAACGAAGAGGAGATCTCCAACGCGCTGGGCGTGGACGAGGAAGAGGTCAAGAAGATCCTCAAAGACGGCTCGGCCGTCCAGATGAGCTCGCTCAACCGCCAGCGCTACCAGAGCGACGGCTCGCGCGAAGTCCGCGAGATCGACGTGCTCGAGGACGGGCGGCAGATCGACCCCCTCGCCGAGATCCAGCGCCGCGACCTCAAGACCCTGCTCACCAAGGGCCTCAGTCGCGCCGAACGCCTCATCGTCGTCCTCTACTACTACGAGCAGATGACCATGAAGGAGATCGGCGCCACGCTCGACCTCTCCGAGTCGCGCGTCAGCCAGATGCACTCCTCCATCCTCGCCCGCCTCAAGGCCCAGCTCCAGCACCGCGAGCGCGAGTTCGAGCCTGTCGAGTGACGCCCCACCGACCACCCCGGCCAACTGGCGCCGTCGCCTTCGGCTCCAACCTCGGCGACCGAAACGCCCACATTAGTCACGCCCTCGACCGCCTCCGCGCCGTCGAGGGCGTTGTCGTTCGTGCGGTGTCCGACATCATCGAGACCCGGCCCGTCGGCCCGCCCGGCCAGGGTCTATACCTCAACGGCTGCCTCACGATCGACACCGACCTCCCGCCTCACGACCTGCTCAGCCTTCTTCAGACCATCGAGTCCGAGCGCGGCCGCGAGCGCGCCCGCGAAGCCCGCTGGGGCCCCCGCACGCTCGACCTCGACCTCCTCCTCTTGGGCGACACCGTCATCAACGAGCCCGGCCTCACCCTCCCGCACCCGCGCCTCCACGAGCGCGACTTCGTCCTCGTACCCCTCGCCCAGATCGCCCCCGACCTCGTGCACCCAACGCTCGACGCCACGATCACCGAACTGCGCCGGCGGCTCCACGCCGAGGGTTCGTCTTCCTAATCGACGACGCCCCTTCGCATAGCATCAGCCGCCATGCGAACGCTCACAGTCATGCTCGCCATCGTGCACCTCGGCCTCGCGAACATCGCGGCCGCGCAGTCAGGACTCTCTCACAACGCCGACAACCGCCCCGTCGCCGTCGATCCCCAAGGCGTCTTCGCCGACCTGCGCGAGACCTACTCCACCCACGCCATCCGCGAACGCATCGTCATGACCGTCCGCGACGGCGACGCGCGACTCCTCGAAGATATCCACTTCACCACCCGCCGCATCGACGGTTTCGCCGAGCCCGAGATCGAGCTCGGACTCGGCGAGTACACCTTCTGGACCCGCCCGCCCGAAGCCGGCGTCTCCGGCGCGGGCGTCATCCGCGTGCAGCACCAACTCAACGCCTCCTCCTACGTCCAGCTCGAGTGCGCCGCCGCGTCGTCCACGTTCGATTGCGTCCGCGAGAGCCTGCCCCCCGTCATCCTGCCTCAGCTCGGGCTCGCGCTGGATGCGCCCAGCGCCGAGTTGGTCCCGCCGTTCGGCCAACTGAACTGGAGCGACGCCCGCGTCGTCCCCGGCGACGAACGGCTGGGCATCGCGCCCTACGTCCGCCTCCTGGCGATGAGCGACCGCATGCGCGTGGTCGTCGAAGCCGTCACCGACGAGACGCTCGACACGCTCGTCATCCGCCGCGTCGAAGCCGAGGCCCTCGGTCGGCCGCTGCGCATCACGCTCGACGTCGAGCAGCGCGGTTCGCTGACGCGACGGGTCGGCGTCGAAGTCGCCCACCTGACGCGCCTCGATTCGCTCGAGTCGCTGGTGCCGCGGCTGGGTGACGTTGTCGCGGGCGTCGAGATGCCCGAGATCCCCGCGGAGTTCTGGACTGTCGACGAACGTGCTCCGCTCGCAGATTGGCACGCACGGCTCGTCGTGGTCTTCTGGGGGGGCGACGTAACGGATGAACTCACCCCAGCAACCGCGATCGGCCTGAATGCCGCCCGAACGGCCGCCAAGAGACTGCGCGGCGATGTCCGCATCGAGCCGATGGCTGTCTTCGACCCCGTCCGCATCACCGGCGAACGCGACGTGCAGGGCCTCGTCATGGACCTCTATCAGGCCGTCGAGCCGGAGATCCTGTACTACTCGATCTCCGAACGGCGCAGCTTGCGGCGATTCACAGCCGAGGGCAGCGCCGCGCTGGTCGTGGTCGACTCGGGCAATGTGGTGCGTGAGGTGATCGACCTCGACGAACTCGCGCAGCGTGTGGATATGGGCGACTTCGGCGCGCGGGAAGCTGCGATGGAAGCCGCGGGCCGAGCGGTCTCGGTGCTGCGTAACGCGCCGAACTCCCCGTAGAGATCGGGTGTTCGTGCAGGCGTAGACCTGCCTGCGACGCAAAGATGGGCGGTCGGCAAGCGTGGGCACCGGTGGGGTCCTCCATGCAGATCCAAGAAGGCAAGCCGCGTAAGCCGATTAAGAATGGAACAATCCCCGGCGAACCCGAGGGAGGCCGCCCAGTGCTTGATACGCGCGAACGACATCTGTACCGGTCCATGCTCACCTTGGGCGAGGACCGCGTCCGCGCCTCGGAAGTCCGGCGCGTCCTCGAAGAGGCCGGCCTCCGCGCCGACGATCCGCGCCTGCGGTCCATTATCGGGGCGTTGCGCGATCTCCCCGCCGACGCCCAGCTCGACGAGCACGACTTCTTCGACATCGTCCGCCCCGGCATCCTCGCGCTCGAGGCCGCGGTCACGCGTTCCCTCGTCATCCCCGAGTTCCCCGACTTCAAGCAGCGCGTGCTCGCCATCTTCGACGAGACCGTCGACAACCACGAGGGCGCCGTCGCCGACTACATCCCGCAGCTCAGCCGCGTCGATCCAGAGCTGTACGGCATGTCCATCTGCACCATTGACGGTCAGCGCATCCGCGCGGGCGACGCCGACGAGCGCTTCTGCGTGCAGTCCGTCTCCAAGGCCATCAGCTACTGCCTGGCGCTGGAGGAGCTCGGAGAAGACACCGTCCACGCCCACATGGGCTGCGAGCCCAGCGGCGTCAGCTTCAACGAGCTCTCGCTCAACCCCGAAGGCAGGCCTCACAACCCGATGATCAACGCCGGCGGCATCATGTGCGCCGCGCTCATCCAACGACACCTCCCCATCGCCGACCGCTTCGATCACGTCGCGACCATGTGGGCCCGCCTCGCCGGCGGCTCGCCGCCCGGTTTCTCCAACGCCGTCTACCTCTCCGAACGCGCCACCGCCGACCGCAACTTCGCGCTGGGCTACTCCATGCGCGAACACCGCGCGTTCCCCGAAGGCTCCGACCTCATTGAGTCACTCGAGTTCTACTTTCAGATCTGCTCGCTCGAGATGACCGCCGAGACGCTCAGCGTCGTCGCCGCCACCCTCGCCGGCGGCGGGCTGTGCCCCCTCACGGGCGAACAGGTCCTCCAGCCCCGCACGGTCCAGAGCTGCCTCTCTCTCATGCTCTCCTGCGGCATGTACGACTACTCCGGCGAGTGGGCCTTCCGCATCGGCCTGCCCGCCAAGTCGGGCGTTTCGGGCGTCGTCATGACCGTCGTCCCCAACGTTCTGGGCATCTGCACCTGGTCCCCACGCCTCGATACGCAGGGCAACAGCGTGCGCGGCATCGAGTTCTGCAAGCGACTTGTGCAGCGGTTCAACTTCCACGTTTACGACGGGCTGGGCGAGAGCCACTCCGACAAGCTCGATCCGCGCCTGCGCGAAGACGCCGACGAACGCCAGTTCATGCTCGACACGTGCTGGGCCGCCAGCGAGGGCGACCTGGAGGGCCTCCAGCGTCTCGTCCTGCGCGGGGCGGACCCCAACGCCGAGGACTACGACGGGCGCACCCCGCTGCACCTGGCGGCCTCGGAAGGCCGCGCGGACGCCGTCCGTTTGCTCCTCAAACTCGGCGCGTCCCCCGACGCGCGCGATCGCTGGGGCAACACGCCGCTGGACGACGCCAAGCGCGAAGGCGCCGGGGACGTCGAACGCATCCTGAGCAGCGACGCCGCCTCCCGAAAGTCCGCCGGCTAGCTCTGCGAGGTCGGTGCTCGTCGTGCGCAGGCTCACGAGTCCAGCATCGGCAGCTCACGCTCATCCACGCGCTGGATCGCCGCCCCCACATCCGCGAGCCGTTGTTCCAGCCGCTCGTATCCGCGGTCGAGGTGATAGACGCGCCGGACGATCGTCCGTCCACGCGCCGCCAGCCCCGCGAGCACGAGGCACGCCGAGGCGCGCAGGTCGCTGGCCATCACCGGCGCGCCGATGAGACGCTCCACGCCGCTGACGACCACCGTCGGCCCCTGGCGGAAGAGCCGCGCGCCCATCCGTGACAGTTCGGCGACGTGCAGGAAGCGCTCGGGGAAGATCCGCTCGGTGATGACGCTGTTGCCCCGCGCAAGGCACAGCAGCGCCATCATCTGGGCCTGAAGATCGGTGGGGAAGCCCGGGTGAGGCTGCGTCGTCACCGTGACCGGCTCCAGCCGTTCCGGACCGGACAGCCGCACGATGGCGCGCATCGGATCGCCGCTCTCCATCGTAATCGTCGCCCCCGCGCGCTCGAGGTGGTCCGTTAACGCCATCAAGGCATCGAGCGGGCACCCTTCGAGCACGAGGTCGCCCGCGTTCATCGCCGCCGCGATCAGCAGCGTGCCCGCCTCGATGCGGTCCGGCATCACGTCGTGCTCGGCGCCGTGCAGGGCGTCGACGCCCTCGATGGTGATGCGCGGCGTCCCGGCGCCGCTGATCTGCGCGCCCATCGAGGTCAGCAGCCGCGCGACGTCCACGATCTCCGGCTCGCAAGCCGCCGATTCGATGATCGTGGTCCCGCGCGCGAGCGTCGCCGCGGACATCACGTTCGCGGTGCCGAGCACGGTGGGCCCGAAGGGGCCGCCGAGAAACACCCGCGCGCCGATCAGCCGTCCCCCGTCGGGCGCGCGCGCCGTGATGTCGCCCGACTCGAGTTCGATACGAGCGCCGAGCGCTTCCAGCCCGCGCAGGTGCAGGTCGACCGGGCGTTCACCGATCGCGCACCCGCCGGGCATGGAGACGCGCGCCTCGCCGCGACGCGCCAGCAGCGGGCCGAGCACGCACACACTGGCGCGCATCGTGCGCACGATGTCGTACCGCGCGTGCGACGAGGACGATTCGGTGGTGTGCAGCGCGACCGAGCGGTCGTCGTGATGCCGGGCGTCGCACCCGAGCTCGTGCAGCAGACGGCGCATGTTCGCGATGTCCGCCAGCCGCGGCACGCCCCGCAGCGTCACCGGCTCGTCGGTCAGCAGGCCGCACGCCATCAGCGGCAGGGCGGCGTTCTTCGAGCCACGGACGGCGAGCCGACCGCTCAGGGGCCGACCGCCGTCGATCAGGAAGGCATCCATGCCTCGTCTCCTTGGCTGGTGTGACCCATCGGCGATGAGCGTTCGGGTCCGATCATATCGCCCCGGTCGCGTTGCCGAGGGGAGCGTGCTGATCGGGGGCCGCACGACCGGCATCGCTTCTCCCTGTTCGCGATCCGCCCACTTGCAGATGGGCACGCCTGAATCGGAGGTTTGAAGTGCTCGCCCGTCGCCGGCCCGGGGCGAGACGCCCACCGCTGGATCGGGCCGACACCACGCCGCCCAGGAGGCCGCGCCATGCCAGGCTCCACCAACATCGCTCGCAGGCTCTTCCGTTCGCTCGTTCCCGCCGGGGCCGTGGTGATGATCGCGGGCCTCGCGGCGCCGCTCACCTCCGTCCCCCAGGCCGTCGCCAGTGACAACGACGAGGCCACAGGCCCGGACTCAATCCGCCTCACCGGCATCGTCCGCGACTTCCGGACCGAGCACCCGGACATGGAAACCTACCCGGACATGTTCTACAGGGACTGGAACGGCGCCAATGGCGTCTATGAAGGCCTCGTCGCCGACACGCTCGACGCCGACGGCAAGCCCGTCTTCAACGAGGATTTGCTCGAGGACCGCACCTGGGAAGACATCCCGCTCACGTCACGCGAGTCGCTCGCGCAGTGGTTCCGTGACATTCCGGGCATCAACCTATCGATCGCCCACGAGATCACTCTCGAGCGACAGGGCGACCTCTACGTCTTCGCCAAGGAACGCCCCGAATACTTCTTCCCCATCGACAACGCCGGCTTCGGCAACTCGCAGGGCTGGCTGCGTTGGGCGCAGCCCGGCTCCCGAAACTTCCACTTCACGTTCGAGCTCGAAACCGAGTTCACCTACATCGACCCGGAGGACCGCGATTACGACCTCGTCTTCAGCTTCACGGGCGACGACGATGTCTGGGTCTTCATCAACGGCAAGCTCGCCGTCGACATCGGCGGCGTGCACTCTCAGGCCAGCCGCTCCGTGAATCTCGACTCCAAGGCGCAGGAACTCGGACTTGAGCCGGGCGAGTCGTACCAACTCAAGCTCTTTTTCGCCGAGCGTCACTCCAGCGAATCCAACTTCCGCATCGAGACCACGCTGGTGCTCCGCACCGCCGAACTCCCGAACTCGGCACACCTCTTCGATTGATCAGCACGGGTCCGCCGATGAGACCGTTACGGCCGCCTCCCGGGGAAGCACCACGACCGTGCTTCCTCGTTTGCGCGCGCCCGGGGGCTGGTCCTCAGCCGTCCTTTTCGACCAGCGGCGTCGACAGGTAGCGCTCGCCGAAGGAGCAGCCGATCGTGACGAGTCGCTTGCCGCGCATCTCGGGTCGGCGGGCGATGCGGACCGCGGCGCAGACATTCGCGCCGGTGCTGATCCCGCCGAAGATGCCCTCTTCGCGGGCGAGCTTGCGGCCCCACGCGAACGCGTCGTCGTTGCTCACCTGCTCCACGCCGTTGAGCAGGCTCACGTCGAGGTTGCGCGGGATGAACCCGGCGCCGATGCCCTGGATCTTGTGCGGCCCCGGGTCGCCGCCCGAGATCACCGGCGAGTCCACCGGTTCGACGGCGATCGCCTGAAAGCTTGGCATCTGCCGACGCATGAAGCGCGTCACGCCCGTGATGGTCCCGCCCGTGCCGACGCCCGCGACGAGGCCATGCACTTCGCCGCTCGTGTCCGCCCAGATTTCCGGCCCGGTCGTCTCTTCGTGCACGCGCGGGTTGGCGGGGTTGTCGAACTGTTGCGGCACAAAGACTTTTCGCCCCGAGGCGGTCCACTCGTCACGCAACTGGTTCGCGCGTTCCACCGCGCCGGGCATGCCCTTCTCGGGAGGTGTGAGGACGAGTTGCGCGCCGAAGTGCTTGAGCACGGCTCTGCGTTCAAGGCTCATCGACTCGGGCATGCACAGCGTGAGCCGGTAGCCCTTGGCGGCGCAGATGAAGGCGAGCGCGATGCCGGTGTTGCCGGAGGTCGGCTCGATGATCTCGGTGTCTTCGGCGATCGAGCCGTCGGCCTCACCTGCCTCGATCATCGCCCTGCCGATGCGGTCTTTCACGCTCGCGAGCGGGTTGCTCATCTCCATCTTGAGCAGGATCTCCGCCCCGCCCTCCGGAGACAGGCGGTCCAGGCGGATCAGCGGCGTGCGTCCCACCGCCAGAGCCGCGTTCGCGTAGACCCCGCCCCGCCCGAGTTGTGCCGTCTCTGTGTCCTGTGCCTGCATGTGTGGCCTCCATACCTGGCACCCGACCATTGCTCCATACTTCGACAGGGGAAAGTGGGTCGCCAGACAACGGTATGCGGTTGTCACCGTGCGGGATCCGCCGCAGCCCACAAACGATTCGTGATCAGCGCGATCCCGTAGCCACGGGGCCGCCCGCGGTCCGCCAACCCGTAAAACCCTGCTCGAGCAGGTAGACGTCGTCGTGCTCGGACTCAAGCAAACGCTTGACCAACGCACGAGCCAGCCCCGACCCCGGGTCGTCGCCGTACACGACGATGGCGTCATAGCCGTCGAAGCGCGGGTTCTCGGCGCTCACATCGATCTCGCTGAGGCGTGTCAGCCGCGCGCCGGGCACGTGGCCCGCCTCGAACGACTGCCTGTCCCGAGCGTCGAGCACGAGCACCTCGTCCCCACGCTCCGCGAGGCGTTCGGACAGGTCGTCCACGGTCAGAACCGTGATGCTCCGGTCGCTGATCTTGCCGCCGCACCCCGTCAGCGGTCCCGCCGCGATCAGGAACGCCCCGCACACACCCGCCAACAGCTTCATCGTTACCCGGTTAGCCTTCATCGGTACAGAATAACCGCTGGCGGCGGAGAGTTGGCCCCACGCCGCGAGCAATCGCATCTTCCCGGCCAGGCAGGAGAGTCCCGACATATGCCCATCACGCGCGCCCGCCACACCGTCCTTCGCCTCGCCGCGCTCGCACTTGCGGTCCTGTTCGCCCTGTCGACCCCGTCGACCCACGCGCGTCAGGGCGGGCAGCCTTCCGGCGACGACCTGGTGCGCGTCCGCCTCGTCGCCGAGCGCTCCCATCTCGTGCCCGGTCAGGACGCGGACAACCACATCGCCCTTGTCTACCGCGTCAGCCGCGGCTGGCACATCTATTGGCGCAACCCCGGCGTGACCGGCATGAGGCCCACCTGGGAGTTCGATGTGCCCGAAGGCGTCACCGTCGGCGAGCCCCAGTGGCCCGTCCCGCAGATGTACGCAACGACCTTCGACCAGGGCGCGTCCTACACCGTCGACTACATCTACGAGGGTTCCGTCCTCATTCTCTTCCCCGTCACTATCGACGAATCACTCGCAAACCAGGACGAGCTCACTATCGAGGTGTCCTCGGACTGGCTCGTCTGCAAGGACATCTGCCTCCCCGGCAGCGGCAAGGCGAGCCTGAGCCTGCCCGTCGCGCAGTCGCCGGGCGACGCCCAGCCCACCCGCACGGCTCGCTTGTTCGAACGCACCCGTCGCAGCGTGCCGACCGAAGCCGAGACTCCCGAGGAGGCGGGTCTCAAGGCGACCTGGGACGGCGGGACGCTCGTCATCTCCGCCCCAGGCGCCGACGAGCTCATCTTCTTCCCGCACGAGACCGGGCAGGAGACACCCGCCTATCCCCTGAACACGAAGGCCGACACGAAGAAGAAGGCCGACACGCTGCGGATCCGCTACGACAAAAACCAGCTCGCCGCTATCGATGAGATCGTCGCGGTGGTGAGCGTGAAACGCGGGTCTGACGTGTCCCACCACCAGATCACGATCGACGTTCCCGCAGAATGAAGAAACCGTAAACCGTTGTATAGTTAATACTTACGGAGAATCGCCACGTCGGCGGTTCGATTGATTCCGCCCACGGGCGCACCAACGTACGGACGCCCACAGCCCATCAGGAGCACAAGCATGGGTCATCTCAAACGCTGGTTCACCGGTCTTGCCGCGGCCTGCGCCGCCCTCGGTCTCGTCGCTTTCGCCGCTAGTCCCACCGTCGCCCAGTACGGCATGGGTGACGACGACCCCAAGGCCAAGGTCGGGCAGAAGGCCCCCGACTTCACCCTCACCGATCTCAAGGGCAACGAGCACACCCTGTCCGACTTCACAGCCGACGGCAAGATCGTCGTTCTTGAGTGGTGGAACCCCGGCTGCCCGTACGTCGTCAAGCACCACGACAAGATGACGACGATGAACGATCTCGCGTCCAAGTACGCCGACGAAGTCGTCTGGATCAAGGTCAACTCGACGCGCAAGGGCCATCCGAACCACGGCATGGACCGCGAACACGTCCAGAAGTGGAACGTCTCGATGCCCGTGCTGCTCGATGAGTCGGGCAAGGTCGGCAAGATGTACGACGCCAAGGTGACGCCCCACATGTACATCATCGACACCGAAGGCATGCTGCGTTATCAGGGCGCCATCGACAGCGACCGCGGCGCCCGCCCCTACGACGCCGACAACAACGTGACCAACTACGTCGACCAGGCCCTCCAGCAGATCATCGACGGCTCGACCGTCACGACGACCGAGACCCGCCCTTACGGCTGCTCGATCAAGTACGCCGGCTGAGTCCGGCCTCGGACCGCAACCTGATTGCAGTCAGCGCCCGCGCGAGCGGGCGTTTTCTCTGTGCTGTGCGAGTTGACTACACGAAGCAACGGAGCGGACAGAGGGAAGACAGAGAGAGTGTGGAAAAGGCAGGTACGTGCAAGCGCACAGCGGGGAGGAGTTGCTGAAGGGAGAGACGGTGGGGCTTGGCGGTGCGCAGAGGGCGTCACTCACGCGGGCTCGGCGCACGGAGTGGATTGTGCGCTCGAGTGCGGGCTGTCGGGATGTGCAGCTTCGTCCTTGGCGTTCCTTCGTGCCCTTGCCTCACTGGTCGGCGTCGGGTTCCGCCTCGGGCACGCGCGGGCGGTGCGAGAGCAAGGCGACGAAGGCGAACGCGCTGAGGATGGCGGTCGAGCCGATGCCGACGGTTTGGTAGCCGATGGGGTTGAAGAGGGCATCCGCCGCGGCGGAGTCCGCCTCGGAGACGCGCACGGCGTAACGGCTGTCCTCGGCATCTTGGCCGCGATCGACGAGCGTGGCGGGCTGATCCAACTCCATGAGCAGCATGATGCGCTCGATGGACTCATTCGCGGCGTTCGCGTTTGCAAGGGACCCGCCGAGGCGTGCGCCGGTTCCGCCGATCGCGAGCAGAGGCACGACGAGCCCGACGTGGATGCCGATCATCCCGAGGGTGCGGTTCTTCTTGATAGCCAGCGCGAAGATCGCGCACACGATCATCAGCCCCGCGATCAGGCTCGACATGACGAGCGCTGTCATGGCGTTTGCCCCGGGGGGCGCCACCGAGTAGGTCACGAAGCCAACGAGCACCAACGCGACCGCGTAGGCCACCGCCGTCAAAAAGAACCGCAGCATCATCGTCTCCTGTCCGTGGAAGGTCCGGGCGCGCAGCTCGTGTGTTCGAGCGCGAGGCCCGATCCTACCCACGTTCGGCGCACAACGCGGTCAGGGGGACCTCGCCTGCACGCCGTCGATGGCATGCGCGACCGCCGCCTCGGCGAGCAGCTCCACCGGATCGATCGGCGGCAACGGACACGCCTCGGAGCCGATCAGGAGTGACGCCTCCGAGCACCCGAGGATCAATGACGCGCACTCGCGCTCGGCGAGGCGTCCGATCGCGTCGTGCACCACCTGCTGGGAGGGTGACGTCACGCTGCCGTAGATCGCTTCGCGGAAGATGATCTGGTCGATGGCGTCGGCTTCTTCGTCCTCGGGGACGAGCAGGTGGATGCCGCGGAGCCCGAGCGCGGTCTGGTAGGTCGAGCCCGCCATGACGAACTTGGTCCCGATCAGGCCGATCGTCTTGCTGCCCGTGGCGTCGACCGCGTCCGCGACGAGGTCGATCATGCTGAGCCACGGGATCGGCGACTCGCCCTCGGCCATCGGTAGCGCATGGTGGGCCACGTTGTCGGGGACGACGCAGAAGTCGGCGCCCGCGCGGTGCAGCACGTGGGCCGATTCGATGAGCATCTCGGCGACGCCCGCCCAGTCGCCCGCCCGTAACGACTCGACGTAGGTGGAGAAGGGGCGGTTGTGCAACGAGACGAGCGGGCGCACCGAGGGGTCGGCGACCTCCGAGGCTCGCCGACCGATCAGCCGGTAGCAGAAAGCCGAGCCCTCGGGGCTGACGGCCGCGATGCCGATGTGCTTGGGCACGGACGCCTCCTTGCGATCACCGCCGGTGGTCCACCGATCGACGGAGCCCACGCCCTTGTCAGCCCTCCCATCGGGGAAGGGGGCGAGCGCCCCCAGTGTCCGAACTGTGGGTGGGCCGGTCAATCGCCTGAACGCGAGATAACGCCCTTTTGCGACCGGGCGACGGGGCAGCGTGGCTTCAACAGGCTCCATATCGTGCGGCATGACCCAGCCTGAACGATCCGACCCGGCCGCCACAACCCCCGCCGACGCTCGATTCGACCCCTTCGAGGCGCTGGGTCTGGCGGCGTCTTACGACATCGACGAGGCCACGCTTCGGCGGGCCTGGCTGAGACGCTCCGCCGCGCTCCACCCTGATCGGGCGGGCGATACCGATGAGGTGCACGCAGCGATCGCTCGGCTGAACGCCGCGAAGGCGACGCTCGCCGACGACGAGCGTCGGGCCAACGCCCTGCTGCACCGACTCGGCGGTCCGAGCAAGGAGCGAAGCGATGCGCTCCCGGACGGTTTTCTCGTCGACATCTTCGCGGTCCGCGAGGAGATGGAGGAGGCGATCGCTTCGGGCGATCCCGAGGATCGCGCGCGCTTCGAGCGTTGGGCGCAGGAAGAGCGCGAGAAGTTCCGCGAAGCTGTCGCGAGTCAGTTCGCGGCGCTCGAGGCGCCCCCGTCGCCGGGAGCGCTCGAAGAGATCCGCACGCAGCTCAACGCCTGGCGTTACATCGAGCGGATGATCGAACAGCTCGACCCGAACTACGAGGCGCCTCAGCGCGATACATCGTCCTGATCCGCGTCCACGGCGTCGAGCCCGAAGTCGCTCCACGTCGCGCCGTGCGTGATCGCGCCCACGCTGATGCGATCGACCCCGGTCGCCGCGATCGCACCGATCGTCTCGAGCGTCACGCCCCCGCTCGCCTCGAACAAGGGCGTCCGGGCCCCGGTCGCGCCGCGCATCGCCAGCGCCCGCGTGAGCGTCTCGGGCCCCATGTTGTCGAGCAGCACGACATCGACGACGCCTTCGTCCAGGGCGAGCAGCGCATCGAGTTGCTCCAGCGTGTCCACTTCGACCTCGACGAAGCGCAGCGGCTGCTCCCGCGACGCGTACGTGCGCACCTGAGCGACGAAGGCGGCGAGTTCGTCCGTCGGCACGCCCGCGAGGTGGTTGTCTTTGAGCAGAACGGCGTCATGGAGCCCGAGGCGGTGGCAATGCCCGCCGCCGCAGCGCACGGCGTACTTTTCCAGCACGCGCAGGCCCGGAGTCGTCTTGCGCGTATCGAGCACCTGGGTGTTGCTGTTCCGCTCGCGTGTCGCGCGCACGAACGCGCTCGTCCGCGTGGCGACGCCTGACAGGCGGCCTAGAATGTTGAGCAGGGGGCGTTCCAGCGCATGCATCTGCTCCGCCGGGCCTTCCAGGCGCGTCACGGCGTCACCGGGGTCAACCCGCTCGCCGTCGTCAGCCAGCGTCTCGCAGCCGACATCCGGCCCGAACACGCGCAGCAGTTCGGGCAAAACTGCGAGCCCGCACACGACCGCGCCCTCGCGTGTGCGCACCTCGGTCACCAGAGCCGGAGCGGTCGTCTCTCGTACCGCCCGTGCGGCCCGGCCCGTGACATCGACGCGTTGAGGCCCAAGGTCCTCGTCGCGCATGAGCTCCACCAGCCGCTCGATCAGGCCGTTTTCATCCAGCACCGCGAAGAGGTCGGCCAGGGCCAACGCGTTGAGATCGGGCAGGCGTTGTTGAGTCACGACGGCTGCTCCGCGGGCGCCGGGTCCTCGCTCAGCACGATCCAGGCGCGCCCGTATTGCCGATCGAGCGGCGGTCCCTCGCTCACCTCGCGAACACTTCGAAGGAACATGACGCAAGCGTAGCGCGCGTGCTCGTGCGCACGCCAGAACTCGGGTCGCCCGCAGGCGGCCGCATTGACGCTCCGTTTGATCGCTCGCACGTCGCGCGGTGTGAACAGTTCGATGTGCACCGCCCGCGAAACTCGGGCTCTTGCGCGATAGCCGCCTCCAGACTCGCGGATGAAGACCACATCGTTTCGGCGGACACTCTCGAACGGCGGGCGACGGGTGCGCGAGAGCCGCACCTCCGCGACCTTTACGCCGCGCACGATCATGTCGGCGTACACCGGCCGAACGATCGCGACATGCGCCCTGCTCACGCGTGCCCGGGCTCGGGCGTCGCCCCGCCGCGCATGCGTTCGATGGCCCCGCTCGTGCTCCGCCCCTCGAGCAGTTCGATCAGTTCCACGCGACCGCCCCAAGACTCCACCAACTCGCCCCCCACGACGTCCTTCTTCTCGTAGTCGGCCCCCTTCACGAGGATGTCGGGCTTGAGCGCTTCGATCAGCCCGAGCGGCGTGTCGTCGTCGAAGACGACGATCAGGCTCACCGACATGAGTTCGGAGAGCACTTCAACACGGTCCGCCTGGTCGTGGACCGGTCGGTCACCGCCTTTCAGGCGTCGGACGGAGTCGTCGGAGTTCAGCCCGACGATGAGCATGTCGCCGAGCGTCGCGGCGCGTCGGAGCAAGGCGATGTGCCCGGCGTGGAGCAGGTCGAAGCAGCCGTTGGTGAAGACGACGCTGCGTCCCTCGCGTTTCGCCGCCGCCACTTCCACCCGGGCCTCCTCCGTCGTGCGCAGCTTGGCCGAGGCGGGACGACCGTGGGTGAGCAGGCTCTGGTAGACGCGCTCGAAGGGGATGGGTTGGACGCCGAAGATCTCGACCTCCAGCCCCGCGGCCGCGTTGGCGAACCGCACCGCGTCGGGCCAGGCGAGGTCGTTGGCGCGCGCCGCGCACAGCGCCGCGAGGACCATGTCGCCGGCGCCGGTGACGTCGTAGACCTGACGGGCGACGGTGGGGATCGGCGTCGGCTTGCCGTCGCGCTCGAGCAGCAGTGCGCCCTCCTTGTCGAGGGTGAGGACCACGGCGTCGCACGCGAGTTCGCTGCGCAGGGCGTGGGCCATCCAGATCGCCGCGGATCGGGCCTCGTCCTGCGCCGCCGACGGGCGTTCTTCCAGCCTGGTTGCGCGGGCGGCCTCGGTCCGGTTGGGAGTGATGGCGGTGCAGCCGTGGTACTTCGCGAAGTCGCCCGCGGGCGTTGGGTCCACCATCACCGGAACGCCCCGCTCACGGCACCGCGCGATCACTTCGCGGCACAAGCGCTCCGAGCACACTCCTTTCCCGTAGTCTTCGATCGCGACCACGTCCGCCCACTCGAGGCTCTCTTCGAGCAGGCCGAGCACGCGCTGGCGTGCGGCATCGTCGATGGGTTCGCGCGACTCGTGGTCGACGCGGAACATTTTTTGCGGGTGCCGATGTTGGGCGAGACCCACGAGGTTGCGCTTGACCGTCGTGGGCCGACCGCGATCGGCGACGAGGCCGCCCGCGTCCACGCCCGCCTGCTCGAGCAGTTCTCGCAGCGCGCGTCCTTCGGCGTCGTCGCCGATCACGCCGAGCGCGCGCACGGAACCGTGCATCGCCGCGAGATCGAGGCACACGTTGGCGGCCCCGCCCGGCATCTCCTCGACTTCACGCACGTGCAGGATGGGAACCGGAGCGTCGGCCGTGAGCCGCTCGGCGTCGCCGCGCACGATCTGGTCGAGCATGAAGTCGCCCACGACGAGGCAGTTGAAGGGGCGCCAGTTGGCGAGCCGGTCGAAGAGTCCGTCCATCACCCCAACATAGCACTGGTGGGGTCAGCCGCCCATCTCGAGGGTGCGTTTGAGCGCATCGTCCATCGCGTTCTCGCCTTGGGGGTCGAAGGTGAGGCGGACCTGCGGGCGGGCGAAGCGAGTCGACAACTCCGCGACCCCCGCCTCTTGAAGAGCCGGGGCGAGCTTTACCCAGTCTTTCTCGGTGCAGACGACGAGCGCCCGCTCGCCCATGGCCGCGGCCTGCTCGGCGAGGCGTCCCGCCTCGCGGGGCGTCCACGAGTGGTGATCGGGCCTGATGACGCTTTGGAGTTCGAGTGTCGGAGCGCCGGGGTTGAGCGCACGTGTGAGGCGCTCGACAGCGCCTACGAACGCGCTGGGGTGGCCGATACCACAAGCGACCACGAGCGGTCGGTCCTCCAGCGATTCGACGGGGTGGTCTTCCCCGGCGATGCGCAGTGCGCTCCATGTGTGCGACGCGATGACGCTCGGAGTATCGGGCCTGCGCACCCGCAAGCGGTCGCGCAGCGCGTGCCACGCGCTGGTCGGGGCGGACTCGCACCGGGTGAGGACGAAGACGTGCGCACGGTCGAGCGACTCCACCGGCTCGCGCAGCCAGCCAGCGGGCAGGCACCGGTCGTCGAAGGGGTCGCGGGTGGCGTCGAGAAGAACGATGTCGAGGTCGCGCGCCAGCCGGCGATGCTGGAAACCGTCGTCGAGGATCACGAGACGGACATCGCTGCGTTTCTCGAGCAGACGGCGTAGCCCGGCGGCGCGGTCGGGTTGCGCGACGATGGGGACGCCGGGCAGGCGATCGCGGTACTCGGCCTCTTCATCGCTCGCCTCGTTGGCCCGACGCTTGTAGCCCCGCATGGCGATCGCGGGGGTCGCGCCTCGGTCGAGCGCCCACTCGGCGAGGCGCATGACCATCGGCGTCTTGCCGGTCCCCCCGACGGAGAGGTTCCCGACGCTGATGACCGGGCGGTCGAGCCGGACGACGCCGATGCCGCGATCGAACGCGCGGTTGCGTCGGGTGAGTTCGGCCCGGTACACGGTCTCGGCGCAGCGGCCGAGCGCCCAGGCGACCGGGGGCGTCAGTGGCGCGAGCGGGGGACGTGTCCGCCGATCACTCGCCGGCGTCACTTCGGGCGCCCGGATGCCGGTGAGCACGGCGGTCGAGGATGTGGGCGAGCTCGGCGCGGAGCCGCTCGGCGGCGGTCGACATCTCGCGTCGGGCGTTGCGCCGGAGGCGGACGGTGTTGAGGGCGTCGAGCACCGCGAGGAAGACGTTGAAGGCCAGGAGCATCATCGCGAGGATCCAGACGATGGCCCACTCACGGGGCTGGGCGGTGTGTGAGAAGACGCAAGTCCCTGCGCACAGCAGCCCTACGGTCAGCATCCCCACGACTCCGTTGGCCTGCCTGATGCTGCGTCGGCTGCGAGGTTTGCACGTCAGCGACAGCATCAGGACGTGGCCCGCGAGGAGCACGAGCGTGACCACGCCCAGGGGCAGGCCGATCCAGAGCGGCACCAGCGGACCTTCATTCACGCGCGCATCCTCTCTGTACGGGTGATATTCAACTATACGTCGGAACGGGCCTCGCCTGATCCGTCGGATGGAAGGACGCCGAGGGAAACCAGGGTGGGTGTAAGGGTCGCGACGGGCAGGCCCATGATGGTGTTGGGGTCGTCGCTGGTGCGCACGTCCCAGCCGGCTTCGACGCGCTCCGAGAAGTTGTACCCGCCCGCCTTGCCCCGCCACTGCTCGCTGGCGATGTAGTGCTCGATCACGTCGTCCTCGACCGCGCCCACGCGGACCCGGGCCTGCTCGACGACGAGGCGCCGGCCGTCGGGCAGCAGCAGGGCGACGCCCGTCGCGACGATGTGCTCGCCCTCGCGCAGCGAGAGGATCATCTCCCGCGCATGCGTTGCGTCGCGCGGCTGGCCGATGATCCGCCCGCCTTTCACCACAACGGTGTCGGAGCCGAGCACGATGGCATCGTTGCGCGGTGTCAGCTCGTCGCGCACGCATCGCGCCTTGAGGTTGGCGAGCGCCGCGACCCAGTCGCGGGCCCGGCGTGCGTCCGGGGCGATGAGCTCGCCGTCGTCGAGGTGCGGCTTGATGACTTCGGGCGTGAAGCCCGCCTCGCGCAGCAGCTCCAGGCGACGGGGCGACCCGCTCGCCAGCACGAGTCTCCGTTGGCTGGTGGGAGCCGTCACGCCTCGACCTCGGTGCGCAAGGGCGTTTCACGGCGGCCCGCGTCACCTTCGAGCCGTGTACACACGGCTTCTATGACCGACTCGACGGTGATCGCCTCCATCATGGCCCGGCCCCGTGCCTCGTCCTTGTGCGACATGCCTGGCTCGGGCGCGATCGGCTGGAGCACGTCGTTCTCGCGGCCGTACGGCCCCACGCGGTCGATCCGCGTCGGGCCGAAGAGCGCGAGCAGGGGTTTGTCGAAGCCGACCGCCATGTGCAAGGCGGCCGAGTCGTTGGCCAGCACGAAGCCGCTTCGTTCGATGACGCCCATCAACCCGCCCACGGTCGTCGTGCCGACGAGGTCGATCACACGTGCGTCCTGCTGCGCCATGGCGCGGAGCTGTGCGCACTGCTCGGCTTCGTGCGCGGCGGCGACGATCGCGACGCCGTCGATCAGCTTCGACGTGAGCATCGCGTCGACGACGCGGGCGAAGCGTTCTTGGGGCCAGCGTTTGCCGGGCCACACGCTGGTGGGCGCGACGACCGCGATGCGTGAGGAGGGCAGAGCGCTAGCCGCCCACTCTCGATCGGGCTCGCTCGTGTAGAGGCGCAGGTCGCGTGCTGGCTCCACGCCGATGCCCTGCACCAACGCGAGCATGCGGTCGACGGTGTGCATGGCACGATCGACGCGCACACGCTCGTTCAGGCCGAGCCAGCCGAGTTCGCGGGCATCGGCGAAACCCGCGCGGCGAGGAGCGTTGGTGAGACGGGCGAAGAGCCCGCTCCGACCCAAGCCCTGAACGTCGAGCACGAGGTCGTAAGGCGGTCCGTTCGGGCCGCCGCGCAACATCGTGAGCAGTTGGCCGAGCGCTTCCCGACCAGATCGCGAACCGATCCGTCGCTTGCCCAGGGCCTTGCGCCGGAAGGGCAGTGCGCTATCCAACGAGGGGTGGTCCGCGATGGCGCCGGCGAAGGCTTCGCGCACGAGCCAGTCGATGTGTGCGTTTGGGAATGCTTGCCGCAGGCTCACCAGCACAGGCACGCTTCGGCAGACGTCGCCCAGCGCGCTGGGGCGGATGATCAGTATCCGTTCGGGAGTGGGCACGTCCCAACTCTACCGACGGGGAGGCCCGCTAGGCTCAGATATCCGTGCAAGGCGTGTCGCGTGCGCCCCAACGAAGCGCCTGGCACGTGCGTACCAACCCGTCGGTCCGTCGCGTGACCGATCGTCGCGCCAGGCACTTTCACGAGGAGTGAATCATGATCCGCCGTCTCCGAGTTGCTTTCATCGCCGCCTGCGGCCTCACGATGTCGGGCGTCGCCCCCGCTTTCGCACAGGATGACGGTGAGGGCGGCGAGGCCGAGCCAAGGGTCGTCTTCGCGTTCAGCCACGCCGGGGTGAAGAACTGGTTTGTGGATGAGAAGGACGCCGAGCTTGCGCGTGCGGTGGAGCTGCTCGGGCCGCGTGTGATGGAGCTCAAGAACACACCGTCGCTTCGCGAGGAGCTCGACGAGGTGCCCGACTCGTTCGTGCGAAGCATCATCGATCTCGCGTACGCACCGATGCACTTTGTGGTTACCACGCGGGGCATGAACGACGAGACCGGCGCTCCGAATCTGGGAGCCGTGTTGAGCTTCCGGCTCGAGGACGAAGCCGCGGCGCGGCGGATGCACCGGACCGTTCGCGAGGCGTTCGACATGGCCGGCCAGCCTTTCGAGACGGAGGCCAGCCAGCGCTTCGCGGGCATGCGCGAGTTCGTGACGCCCGTCGGCGCCGTCAGCTTCGGCCCGCGTGAGGCCGACGATGGCTCGCGTTACGAGGTCGTGCTTGGGGCGATGGAGGATCTCGACGGCGTCCGGGGGTACCTTCCCGGGGCGCCGGTCGGCGGCGACCGGGTGGCTTCGGTCGTGCTTGACTTCGAAGCCCTGACGCCGTTCTCGAACATCGGGCTCGCGCTGCTCGGCGCGGCGCCGCAGGGCGAGGTCTTCGTTGAGCAGATCCGTCGGCAGGGTCTGGTTGGTGAGGGCGCGATGCGGATGGAATACACCGAGTGGTACTCGGCAGATGCCGCCCATAGCCAACTGGCCGTGCGTCGCGCGCACGACTTCCGGGACGCACTGTTTCTCGCGGAAGCACCGCTGACGGGGCGCGACCTGGCTGTCGTTCCGGCGGACGCCACGGCGGCGTACATCAGCAAGCACCGGGTGCGCGACTACCTGCACAGCCTGAAGGAGCAGATCGCGTCGTTCGATGACGACGCTCGGCGGGAGATCGAAAAGGGGCTCGAGCGTTTCGAGGACGAGACGGGCGTTGATCTCGAGGAGGACATCGTCAACGCGCTGGGCGAGACGGTCGCGATGTACTTCAGCGATTCCACGGGCGGCGGCTCGCTGCTCTCTGGCGTCATGCTGGTCGAGGCGGCCAAGCCGGATCGGCTGATGGGGGCGATCGCCAAGCTCACCGAACTCGCCGAGAGCCAGCTCAACCGCGAGCTTCCCGCGGAACTCGACATGGTCCGGCTCAAGCTCTCGGCGCGGTCGGTCGCGGGGCGCGACGTGATGTCCATCCGGCTGGTCGGGGCGCCGCTTCCGATCGGCCCGTCGATGACGATGCAAGGTCCGTGGCTGGTAATGGGGTTCTCGCCGCAGGCGGTCGTCGCGGCGGCGGACGTCGTCTCCGCCGGCGGGAGGCAGGGCCTGCTCGCCAATCCCGCGTTCGCTGCGGCCTACGACCCCGCGCGGGCCAACATCCAGGTCGCGTTCGTGGACTCGCGTCGCACCATGCGTGACGGCGTCGGCCTGATGAACGTGCTCGCCTCGGCTCTGGCTTCTTTCGTTGGCTCGCCGGACGATGCCGAACGCCGGGTTGAGATGATCGTGCCCACGCTGCCGCGTCTGTCGGCTAACGCCAGGCCGATCGTCGTGCAGACGTTCTGGCGGGGCGACGATCTGCTGCAGGTGACCACCGCCGACCGATCGATGCTCGTCAACGCCGCGGGCCTCCTGGGGGTCGGCGACGCGACCTTCCTGTTCCCGGCCATCGCCGCTCTCGTTCCCGCGGCGATCGAGAACGCCGGACGGGCCGATCAAATGCGGTGGGAAGAAGCCCCGGCTGACGAGTGGGACAATGACTGGGACGAGGACGAGGAGGATTGGGACGGCGACGCCCGCCTCGACTCCGATGGCGCAGGCGCAATGGCTCACCCCGAGCGATCGATGACCGACTGAGGCACGAATCGCCGGCCTGCGCGACCCATCTCCCTTCGAGGGCTTTCTTCCCGTGCGACTCCGGGCGATGCTCGTTCTTCTGTGTCTGTCGGCTTGTGTCGCGC
>CAYTSW010000037.1:0-4644 GCA_964440605.1 uncultured Phycisphaeraceae bacterium
GCCGCCCCCTCCCCCGCCCCCGGTGGGCGACTGGTCGGTCATCGCGGTGTTCGAGGGCCGACGAGGCCCCGAGTTGCTGCTTTCCACGAGCGGATCGGGGCGAACGCGGCGGTTGACGGGCGGCGAGTCGTGGCTGGGCGTGGAGTTTCTCGGCGTGGATGGCGGTCGGGCGTTGGTCCGGGTGGGCGCGGGCCGGTACTACCTGCAACCGGGCGACGCGCTGGACGAGCGCTCGTCGCCCGCTCCCGAAGTTGAGGATGGTGGCGCGTGACGAGGAAGCTGACCAGTAGACTCGCATCGGTGGATTGTCCTGTTCGCGCGGGAGCACGATGCTTAAGCGCACGCGAACGCAACTCGATGTCGGAAGGCCGCCCGATGCCCGCACTAGCCGTCCGATTGATGCTGACGTGTCTTCTCGCCGCGCTGGTGATGGGCGCGTCATCGCCCTGTGCGATCGCGCAAGAGGACGACGCGCCGGCCGCGGATCAGCCACGCAACGTGACCTTCTCCTTCAAGGGCGCTTCGATCGATCAGGTGCTGGACTTTTTCTCGCGTGAGACCGGGCTTCCCGTGATCCGCGAGGCCACGGTTCCGGACGAGACCGTGACGTTCATCTCCGAACGCGCGTACCCCTTCGACGAGGCTCTGCGCATCCTCAACACCATCCTCCAGACGCGCGGCGTCATGCTCCGCCTCGACGACGAGTTCCTCTATCTCCAGACGCTCGACAACATGAAGGCCGAAGCGGTGCCCACCTTCGCGGGCGGCGAGATCCCGAACGACATCGGCCCCGACGCGATCATCAGCGTGCTGATGCCGCTGAACAACGCGCCGGCGGCCCAGCTCGCCGAGCGCCTGTCACCGCTGGTCGCCGAGTACGGCGCGATCGTGGCGCTGCCCGAGCAGAACGCGGTGCTCATCACCGAGACCGCGGCGCAGTGCCGGCGCCTGGCCGGCCTGATCCAGACGATCGACGCCAAGCCGCTGTTCGAGGAGAGCGTGCAGGCGTTCAAGATCCAGCACGTGCCGGCCGAGGACCTGCTCGAGTCGCTCAAGGTGCTCGTCGCCGAGCGCCAGCGCACGGTCTTCATCGACGAGCGCGGCAAGCGGCGCGAGATCGCCGAGGACGAGCTCCAAGGCGTGCGCCTCCAGGCGGACAACCGCACCAACTCGATCATCGCCCTCGGCCCCGAAGGCCGACTCCAGACGGTCTCGGCGCTCATCGAGATCCTCGACGTGCCGGCCGGTTCGGGAGCCAGCGGCTCGGGCCGGGTGATGCGCACGTTCGCGGTGGACGTCGTCCCGCCCGAGCAGGCCAAACGCGTGCTCGAAGCGATGTTCGCGGCTCAGCCGGAAAACCGCCGACCAACCATCGTCCCGCTCGAGCCCGCCGGCAAGGTGACGGTGCTGGGCGATGCGGGCGACGTCGAGCGCGTCGGCAAGGTCCTCGCCGAACTCGAGGGTCGCTCGGCCGATGAACTCGCCGGCGGCGATCGCGCAATGACCGCGCGCCTCGTGCCGCTCGAGCACGTCGAAGCACAGCGGGCGATCGAGACCGTCCAGCGCCTGCTCGCGCCGCGTCAGCAGCGGGTCGTGCGTTTGGCGCCGACGCCCGACGGCGAGGGTGTGCTGATCGCCGCGAGCAGCGCCGACGCGCAGATGGCCGAGCAACTGCTGCGATCCGTCGACGTTGAGCGCGACGAAGAGCGCGACGTGCGCGTGCTGACGTTTGAGCGCGCTGTGACCGAGGCGGCGCTCGAAGAGGCTCGCACGCTTGACGAAGCCGCCGGCGGTGACAACGACGTGCTCGTGCGACGCACCGCCGACGACCGCTCGCTGACGCTCGTCGGCGAGCCGGAGGCGATCGAGCGGTACGCGAACACGCTGCGGACGGTGCTCGAGGCGAGCACGCTGGCGAGCGAGACGCGTTCGTACACGCTCGAGAAGACGCGTCCGTCGAGCGTCGGTCCGGAGTTGGCGGAGCTCGCGCCGTCGCTGCTGGTCGCCGAGGGAATTGACGGCGCCGAGCCGCCGCGCGCCGAAGCGGTGGACGCGTTGAGTCTGCTGATCGTCACCGCGTCCCCCGAACACTTCGGCGTGATCGACGACCTGGTCGCGCGGCTGGACGCGCCCCGGCGTGCGGCGCGGAGCGTGAAGATCGTCGACGTGGGCGACGCCGACGCACGCCGCGTCGCGGAACGCGCGCAGGAACTCTTTGATCTGGCAACCGTGGATGTGCCCGAGGCCGAGCGCGGCGAGGTGAGTTGGAGCGTCGACGACGCGACAGGCAAGATCATTTTGGCCGGCGACGACGCGGGCGTCTCGCGTTTCGAGGGCATGCTGAGCGACGCGCTCGAGTTGACGCCTCCGCCGGCGGGCGCCGAGTTCGCCGCTCCAAAGCTCTTTCCGCTGCGCACCGCGGAGGCCAGCGCGATGGCGCGGATGATCGCGGATCAGTACGACCGCCGGACGCCGGAGGAGCGTCGCGAGAAGCCGCTTGAGATTCGGGCGGACGGCGCAACCAATACGCTGATCGTCAGCGCGCACCCCGACGTGCTCCAAGAGATCGAGTCCATCGTCGCCGACCTGAATCAGCAGCCGTCGCTCGACGACGAGGACCGCGAGATCCGCATCTTCCCGCTGCGCATCGCTCGGGCCGAGGAGCTGGCCCGCACGCTCGACGAGATGTTCCCGCAGCCCCCGGTCCCGGTGGACCGCCGCGGCCGACCGAGGCCCGAGCTGCGTCCCCAGCGCGAGGTCATCGTCCGGGCCGACCGACAGACCAACGCGCTGATAGTCGATGCGCCGGCGAAGCGGATGGTGGGCTTCGAGGAGCTCGTGCGCCAGCTCGACCGCGCGGAACTCGGCGGCGACGTCGAACTGCGCACCTTCCGCGTCGAACACGCCGACCCGAGCCAGGTCGCCGAGACGCTGCGGCGCCTGGCGAGCAGCGGCGGGCTGACGCCCGGCGGTAACGGCTCGCGTTCGGCGCCGGTGCAGGTGGACGTCGCGCCGCAAACACGAACGCTCATCGTCACCGGCCCGACGGAGGCCTTCGGCCGCGTCGAACAGGTGCTTGCCGATCTCGACGCATCGCAGACGATGCCCGAGACACGCATGCAGTTCTTCACCTTGACCAACGCGCGGGCCGAGCGGGCCCGCCCGATCATCGAGCGTGTCCTCAACTCCCGGCTTGACCGCTGGACGAGCGAGCAGGGCTTGACGGGTGAGGCAGCGAGCAATCTCCTGGAGGTGCTCGATGACCCCGCGACGAATACGCTGATCGTCACGGCGCCCGAAGCGATGCAGGATACGGTGCGCGAGCTGGTCGCGCAGCTCGACTCGGGGGGCGCGCGCGTCGCCGAAGTAGTGCGCGTGATGCCGCTGAAGTCCGCCGAGGCCCGCGACGCCGCCCAAGCCATCGAGCGTTCGCTCGCCGGACGAGCGACACCGACCGGTGGCGAAGTGCGCGTGACCGCCGCCGAGTCGTCCAACGCGCTCGTGGTCAGCGGGGCGGCGGACGACGTGGAGTTCGTGCGCGGTCTGCTGACGGAGCTGGACCGGCCTTCGACCAGCGCATCGGTCGGCGTGCGCACGATCGTGCTCAAGCACGCCCGAGCCGAACGCGTGGCCCCGCTGGTCGAACGTCTGCTGCAGAGCGAGCGCTTGAGCGGTTGGATGCTCTACAACATGCGTCTGCGCAACCCGCAGGCGACCGAAGACGCGCCGGTCCGCGCCGAGGCCGACGCTCGGGCGAACGCGGTGGTCATCACCGGCCCGCCCGAGGTGCTGCCCGTCGCCGAGCAACTGGTGGCGCAGCTCGATACACCTGCGGGGCAGGGCGGTCTGACGGCTTCGCGGCCGGTGCGCGTGATGCCCCTTCGCAACGCCGACGCTCGGGAGGTGGCCCAGAACCTCGAGGCCGTCTTCGCCGATGAAGCGACGGGCGAGCCCGCGCCGGTCATCCGTGTGGACACGGGCGCCAACGCCCTGATCGTCCGCGCGAGCGAAGAGCAGTTCGCCGACGTCGAGCGCCTCGTGCAGGACCTCGACGGGGCTTCGCTTGCCGGCGGGCGCGAGCTGCGACGCGTGACCGTCGACCGCTCGCGCACCGACGCCGCCGAACTCGCCCGCACGCTCGGACGCCTGCTGCGCGAGCGCGGCGGCATGCAGGTCGAAGTGATCTCCGCCGAGCAGCTCATCGCGCCGCAGGCCGAAGACGACAAGGCCGGCGAGGAGACGCCGGAGGCGGAAGACGCCGACGAAGAAGCACGCAGCAAGATCCTGCTCCCGCGCCGCACGCGCATGGTCCTCAAGTTCGTACAGGTCGTCACCGTCATGCAGGACGACGGGGCGGACACGTCTGACGCCGACAGCCGAGCGGTCGATCGGAGCGACGACGATGACGCCGACGTCACGATCGCCGTCGATCCAGAGACGAACGCGCTCGTGCTGATCGGCTCGTCACGCGCGACACGTCGGGCGGCCGAGCTCGCCCGGCTGCTCCAGGAGGAGATGCCCGCTTCCCCGGGTCGCGTGCGGATCGTGGCATTGCCCGAAGGCGTTCCGGCGTGGAACGTCGCACGCATCGCCGACCAGACAGTCCGACGCCTCGGGCGCCTCTCGGACGACAACCCGGGCGGC
>CAYTSW010000037.1:4744-21643 GCA_964440605.1 uncultured Phycisphaeraceae bacterium
TCGGGCGCCTCTCGGACGACAACCCGGGCGGCCTGACGGGGCCGGTGTCGATCGTTGCCGACAACTTCGGCGGCTCGGTCGTGGTCTCCAGCAACGACGCCGACTTCGAGGTCATCGGCCCACTGATTGGCTCGCTCGCTCAGCCGCAATCGGGCGCGGAAGTGAGCGTCCGCTTGTACGAGCTCGACGCCGTGGACGCGGGTCGCGCGGCTCGCAGCGTGCGCGAGATCGTCTCGCCGCCCGGCGTACGCCGCGGCGAGCGGGTGGAGATGCGCCTGCCGCGCGCCGACGGTTCGGGCGAGGACGTCGTCAGTTTTCGATCGGGCTCCGTGCGTGCCACTCCGGGCCCCTCTGGTCTGTCTCTGATCGTGACGGGGCCGAGCGACGTCATGCCGCTGGTGGACCGCTTCATCGAACGGATCGACGAGAGCGGCCCGACATCGACGGGCATGATCCGACGGTACGAACTGGATAACGCCTCGGCACGCGAGGTGTCGAGGACGCTCCGGGACGTGTTCGAATCGCTGCGGCGGAGCACGCCGCGTGGCTCGACACGACAGGCGACCTTCGTCCCAGACGAGCGCACGAACTCGATGCTGGTGACCGCGACCGACGAGCAGCACGAGGAGATCGTGCGTCTGCTCGGCGAACTCGATCGCAGCGCAGAGGCGGACAACCTGCGAACCGAACTCTTCACGCTCGACGTCGCCGACCCGAACTCGGTGGCGCGAGTGGTCGAAAGCGTGCTCGTGGGCCGCGACGAGGCCAACCGCGAGCGGATCAGCGTGCGGGGCGAGGGGCGGCTGGGTCTGCTGGTGGTGCGCGGGAACGACGCGGACCTCGACCGCGCGAGCGAGCTCGTCGCGGAACTCGATTCCGCCGAATCGTCGGAGATCGAGACTGTTTCAATCAAGCTCGAGCGCGCCGACGCCGATGCCGTCGCGCGGGCGCTGCAACGATTCTTCGACGACAAAGCGCGCGTCGCGGCCCGGCCCGGTCAGCGACCCCAACGGCGGATCGCCGTTTCGGGCGATCGCCGGACCAGCACCGTCGTCGTCTCAGCGTCCGCCGAAGAACTCGCGCAGGTGCGCGACCTCGTGGAAACGTTCGACGCGCCCGCCGAGGCGCAGGACCTTCAGTTCCGCGTCCTCGCACTCGAGCACGCCCGCGTCAACGAGATCCTCGAAACCGTCCAGCGCCTCTCGGACGAGCTCCAGTTCATGAACTCGCCGTGGTACGGCGGCGGGCGCGAGGGCGAGATGATCACCATCGAGGGCGACGCGCGCAACAACGCGATCGTTCTCCTCGGCCGCGGCGAGAGCTTCGGCACGATCGAAGAGATCGTGCGCAGCCTCGACGTGCCCGAGCCCGAGCAGTCCGAGCGCGTCGTGCGCACGTTCAAGGTCGAGCGTGCCGACCTGCGCGTGGTCCAGGAAGCCGCCCGGGAAGCCTTCACCGACGCCGACCGCGCACGCCGCTGGTGGGAGCCGCAGGACCCGACAGAGCCGACGTTCACGATCGACCGCAGCGCGCGCACGCTCGTCGTCATCGGGCCCGAGTTCCTGATGGACGAGATCGGTGCGCTGGTCGAACGCCTCGACAGCGCGGGCGGCACCGAGAGCGTGCGCGTCAAGAACTTCGCCTTGGGCACCGCCCGCGCCGGCGAAATCGCCCGCACGCTCCGCGACGCGTTGGGGCTCGACGCCCGAGGGCGCCGCAATGACGCCGGGCCCGCCCGGCGCTTCACCGACGACGCGGGCAACGACGTCGAGGTGAAGGCGGAGATCACCGCCGACGAGCGCTCGAACTCCATCCTCGTCACCGCGAACGATGAATCGATGGCGCTCATCGAGGGCCTGATCGCCCAACTCGACGAGCAGCCGACCGTGAGCGAACGCGAGTACCGCAAGCTCGCGCTCGAGCATGTCATGGCCGACGACGTGGCCCAGACGCTGCGCACGCTCGTCGGGCGGCGTCCCTCGCGCGACGGCTCGCCCGCGCCGAGCATCACCTCCTCGCGCAGCGAGAACGCGCTGCTCGTCTCGGCGACCGCGGCGCAGTTCGCCGAGATCCGCTCGGTGCTCGAAGAGATCGACGTGCCCTCGCAATCGCGCCGCGTGACCGAGTTCGTCCCCTTGCAGTTCGCCGACGCCGAGCAGGTGCGGCGGGCGCTCAACGTCTTCTACGGGCGTTTCGCATCAGCCGCGGAAACCCCCGGCGCACGCAACGTCTCCATTGTCGCCGACCCCGCCTCCAACTCGCTCGTCATCTCCGCCGAGCCCGAGGAGTGGCCCGGCATCCGCGAACTCGTCGGCAAGCTCGACGCCGAGGATTATGACGCCTCGCGACAGCTCGAGGTCATCGCGCTCAAGCACGCCGACGCGCGATCGCTGGCGGCGGCGCTCAACCGCGCCTTCGAAGCACCCTTGCGGGCCGAACTCGAGCGAGAGCGCCAACGCGAGCGCCGCGAGAGCAGCCGCGACGGCTTCGGCGATTTCTTCTCGGCGCCCGCCCAGCTCGTGGAAGCCGACGACGTCGTCAGCGTCTCCGCCGAGCCGCTGACCAACACGCTCATCGTCAGCGCGGGACGCCGTGACATCGAACGCGTCCGCGCGATCGTCGACCGTCTCGACGTGCCGGAGTACGCCGCGCTCGATGCGCCGGTGATCCTGCCCGTCGCGGGGGACGCATCGGCCCGCGAGATCGCCGGATCGTTGCGGCAGATGTACGAACGCCGGGGCAACTCGGGCCGCGAAGGTCGCGGCTCGGTCTTCATCGTCGGAGACGATAGCGCTGGCGTGCTGCTCGTCCGCGCGGACGCGGGGCAGCTCGAGGAGATCCGCGCGCTCGCCGACCAGCTCGCACGCGCAACCGAACGCTCGGGCGTCACCACGCGCGTCCTCGCGGTCCAAGGGCGTCCCGCGGCTCAGGTGCGCGACATGCTCCGAGCCACCTGCGCACCGATGGCCCGGAGCAAGGGCGAGCAGTTCAGCGTGGAGGCCGACGTGCGCGGCAACGCGCTGATCATCGCCGCCTCCGCCGAGATGTACGAAGAAGCCGAACGGATCGTCCGCGAGCTCGGGGCGTCGCGTGAAGATGACGAGGATGCGCCGCCCGTCGCCGGCGCCGCCCGCCGCGGGGGAGAAGGTGGGGGGATCGTCAAAGGCGTCGGCTTCGGGCAGACGCTCGTCGTCATCGAGCTCGAAAACGCCAGCCCCCAGCAGGTGGTGCAGTCGGCGAACCAGCTCGGCCTGACGAGTCCCTCGCCCCCCGATCGCCCCGGATTGCTCGCCGAACCGATCACCGTCACGCCGCTGACCACCCGCCGCGCCGTCGCGCTCCTTGTAAGTCCGGCGGAATCGGCGGCGGCGGAAGCGATCATCCGCGTGCTCGACGCCGAGCCGACCATCGCCGAGCAGGAAGTTGCCATCGTGCCGCTCAGAGTGGCCCAGGCGAGTCAGGTCGCCCGCGCCGTCGAGCGGATGCTGGATGCCGAGGCCGAGGGCGCGCGCACCGCCATCGCCGGTGCGCTCGCGGAGCAGGTGCGCCGCCTGCGCGTGCGAGGCGAGCGTATCGATGACCGCGACCTCGCGGTCGACCTCTCCAAGCCCATCCGTGTGCTCGTCGAGGAGCAGACCAACGCCGTCGTCATCGCATCGACCCGCGCCAACGTCGTCGCGCTGCGCGAGCTCGTGACGATGCTCGACCGCCTGCCCGTCGGCGACGCGGTCGTCGTACGCATCTTCCACTTGGAAAACGCCCCGGCGCAGCAGGCCGCCGGCACGCTGCGCGAACTCTTCAGCCGGGGCGAGGCCCTGAGGCGGACGCCCGGCACCGAGCTGCGCGGGCTTCCGACCACCGAGACGGGCAAGGCGCTGATCGGTGAAGTAGCAGTCTCGGTGGATGAGCGCACCAACGCGCTCATTATCGCGGGGCGCGAGGAAGCCGTCGCCTTCGCCGAGGTGCTCGTCGGCGAGCTCGACGCAGACCGCGAAGGCACCTGGGTCGAGTGGTCGCTTGTGCCGCTTCGCTTCGCCGACGCCGCGCGCGTTGCAGAGACGGTCAACCAGGTGCTCGTCGAAGGCGCCGCCAGCGACGCGGCGGCAGCGAGCCTGCGTCGCCAGGTCGGGCGGCTACGCGTCATGCGAGATACCGACGGCGACGGCGAGCAGACCATCGCCGACGACACGCTCGAGTCCGACCTGTTCGTCTCCATGTCGCGCCTCACCGTCCTGCCCGAGCCGACCCTCAACGCGCTGATCGTCATGGGCTCGCCCGCCAACGTCGAGGTCGTCGAGGAACTCGTCGGCATGCTCGACGTCGAGGGCGCTTCGCGTTTCGAGACCGTCCGGCTGTACCCGCTCGACCACGCCTCGGCCGATCGCGTCGCGGACCTGCTCGAAGGGCTGTTCCAGGAACAGGAGCGCAGCGGCACGCTGCGCGAGGAAGACCGCGCCATTATCCGCGCCGACCTGCGCACCAACGCGCTCGTCGTCGCGACCAGCCCGCGTTCCTTCGCCGTCATCGAGGCGCTGCTGCGCTCGCTTGATGTCGAGGAGGGACGCGCGACCGTGGGGCTGCACGTCGTGCCCGTGCCGCGGGGCGACGTCTCCGCGCTCGCGCAGCGCATCAGCCGCGTGATGAACGACCGTCTGCGCGCGCTCCAGCGCGACGGCGGCTCGCGGCGCGACGTCATCTCCATCGAGGCTGACGAGGCGTCGTCGAGCCTTATCGTCGCCGCCAGCCGCGACAATCTCGAAACAATCCGCGAGCTCGTCACGCTGCTCTCGAGCGAGGACGTCGCGGGCGACCAGCGCGTCGAAGTGATCGCGCTGGAGCTGGCCAAGGCCAGCGAGATCGCTCCGCTCCTCGAGGAGCTGTACGTCGACGAGGCGAACCGCACCAGAGGCCGGGGGACCGTTCGGGTCACGCCCGACCAACGCCTCAACGCCATCGTGATCGCGGGCGAGGAGGAAGACATCACACGCCTCACCGCGCTCGTCGAACGCCTCGACGTCGCCTCGCTCAACGCCGTCCGCGAAATCGAAATCATCGAGCTCAACTCCGCCAACGCGCTGGAGATGGTGAACCTCCTCGAGAACGTCCTGTCCGGCCGCTCGCTCGCGGGCAGTGCGCGGGACGCCTCCCGCCAGGCCACGCTGCTCCGCTTCGTGCGCGAGCGGGCGGCGGAAGAACTCGGTGATCCGGGCGAACCCGAGCCAACTGAGACCGAGGTGTCGGCCGCCATCCGCGAACGCGTGACGCTCACGCCCGACTTGCGCACGAACTCGATCGTCGTCGCCGCCCCGCCGCCCATGATGGTGATGCTCAAGACGATGATCCGCGACCTGGATTCTTCGGCCTCGGGCTCGCGCGATATCCGCGTCTTCGCACTCGAGAACGCCGACGCCCAGAACATGGGCGAGATCCTCCGCGATCTGTTCAACCTGCGACGCCAGGGCAACCTCTACGTCCTCGTGCCCACCGGAGCCCCGCAGCCCTCAGGCGCCCCGTCGGACGAGTTGGCCCGATCGCTCGGCATGGGCGATGTCACGCTCAGCGTGGTGCCCGACGAGCGCCAGGCGCTGTCGATCACCGTCGACCCGCGCACGAACTCGCTGCTGGTCTCCGGCACCCCGCAGTACCTCGAGCTCGTCGCCGGAGTCGTGGAGCAGCTCGACGAGCAGACCGGCACGGAGCGCGAGCGCTTCACTGTTGAGCTCAAGAACGCGCGGGCCGAGGAAGTGGCCGGCGCCCTCCAGACCTTCATCGATCAGGAGCAGGACCGCATCGAGCGGGCCCTCGGGCCCGACAGCGAGGGCTCGGCGCTGCGTCGGCTCGAGCGCGAGATCTCCGTTGTCGGCGTGCCGGGCTCCAACCGACTCATCGTGAGCGTCTCGCCGCGCTACCGCGAGACCGTCGCGACACTCATCGACGAACTCGACCGTCCGCCAGCGCAGGTGCTCATCCAGGTGCTCCTCGCCGAGGTCACGCTCGACTCGGAAGACTCCTGGGGCATCGACTTCCAACTCAACCCCGTCGGCAGCCTCGCGTATGGCGGCTCACTCCGCGCGGGTGGCACGGGCGTGCTCACCGCGGTGGGCGTACCCAACATCAGCGTCTCGAGCCTCGATTTCGAGTTGCTCGTGCGCGCGCTCGAGGTGCAGGGCCGCCTCGAGGTCCTCTCGCGCCCGCAGATTCTCGTCAACAACAACGAGCCCGCCGAGATCCAGGTGGGCGAGGAAATCCAGCTCGTCACCGACGTCGAGCGCCTGGACAACGGCAACATCCGCTCCGACGTCACGCCACGCCGACTCGGCGTCGTGCTCGAAGTCCAGCCCTCGATCAGTTCCGACGGCTTCGTCCGCCTCGACATCGCCCCGGAAATCTCCGCGCTCACCGCGCGCACCACGCAAGTGAGCGAGGACTTCAGCGCGCCCGTCATCAGCCAGCGCCGCGCCGACACCACCGTCACCGTGCAGGACGGGCAGACCATCGTCATCGGCGGTCTCATCCAGACCAACTCCGAGACGCGCATCAGCAAGGTGCCCTTCATCGGCGACATCCCCGTTCTGGGCATGCCCTTCCGCAGCGAGCGCACGACCAACACGAAGACGGAGCTGCTGATCATCCTGACGCCCCGCGTCATCCTCACGGACCAGCACTTCTACGCTGAGACGATGCAGGACATCACCAAAGATGAGGTCGATCGCCTCTCGCTGCCGCGCAACATCCGCGAGTCGCTGCGCAGCAACACCGTTCTGGACTCGGGCGATCTCTTCGAGCTCGATCGCAGCCGAGATGAGCAGAACGCGGACGAGCCGGTCGCGCCGGGCAGCGAACTCGACGACGCGTCCCAGCGCGACGACGGCGCCTGGCCCGAGCCCGGCGCGCGCGTACCCGCCGAGAGCGAGGACCGGTGATGCGTGGAGTCGTTCCGGCATGGCTGTGCGGCTCGGCGATAGCGCTGGCGGCCTGCGGGCTCGCGGCGTGCGTCACCGAGGGGCCGCCGCCCCGCGCCAAGCCGCGCGACGTGCCCGAGCCGCCCGGCCTCCAGCCCGACGTGCTCGTCCTCAGCGCGGCGCAGTTCACGGAAGACGTCGACGGCAACGGCTTCGTCGACACGCTCCTCGTCACCGTCTACCTTTTCCCGCCGCGCCACGAGCACGCGGTGCCCATCCACGAGCCGGGCACGCTCGTCTTCAACCTGCGCCCCACCGAGCGCGACGGACGCGAGGCCAACCGCACGATCGCCCAGTGGGTGCTCCCGCCCTCGGAGATCGCCAAGGGCCGGGTCGAGCCCAACGGCTTGCCCGGCTACGAGTTTCGCCTGAACCTCAACGACGTCGCCAACGATCGCATGGCCCTGACCCGCGCCAACCTCCGCTGCACCTGGATCGGGCTCGACGGACGCGAGGTCGAAGTGCGCGGCCCGACGACGGTCAAGATCGGCCCCCTGAACCCGAGCGCCGCCCGCGAGGCCCTGCGCACCGAGTGACCGGCACGCATTGAGCGCGCTGCGCGTCCGCGCATGAAAAAGGCCGCCCGGTGGGCGGCCTGTTCGATCGGGTCTGGGTGACGACGATCAGTCGAGGCAGTCGTCGCGGCCAAACTCGGCCCCGAAGGCGCCGAAGTCGGCGCCGTCGATGACGCCGTTGCCGTCGAAGTCGGCGTCGGTGTTGTAGCTGGCGTCGCCGGCCATCGAGCCGAAGGCGGCCCCGAACGCGCCGAAGTCGGCCCCGTCGACGAGGCCGTTGCCGTCGAAGTCGCCCTGACAGTCGTTCACGGGCTCTTCGCAGATGTCGATCACGCCGTTGTCATCGGCATCGACCGCCGAGCCGTCGGTGATCTCGCGGCCGTCCTCGATGCCGTTCTCGTTGCAGTCGGTCCGGGGCGTCGGGTCCTGCGGGATGATGGCGAAGACCTCGCCGCCGAACAGGTCACAGATGTACATCTCGCCGTAGGCGTCTTCGCCGAACGAGGCGACCCAGGAGATGCTCCCGCCGTTGATGGAGTTGAGGTCGGGCGAGCGGACGGTGAAGTCCGAAACGGTCGACCCGTCGTAGCGGATGGTGTAGATGGCGGCGGAGCAGTAGTCGCCGTACCAGAAGGCACCGTCGAGCTCAGGGATGAGGTCGCCGCGATAGACGTAGCCCGCGGTGACCGAGCAGCGCCCGCCGGTCTGCGGGTAGCTGGTGATGGGGTCGGTGAGGTTGAAATCGCCGCAGTTGCAGCCGGAGAGGCCGGTGCAGATGGGGCCTTCCTTGCAGCGCCAGCCGTAGTTGCGGAGCGCCTGGAGGCCGCCGAACTGGAAGTTGATTTCCTCGCGGGCGTCCTGCCCGACGTCGCCGATCCAGAGGTCGCCCGTCTCGCGGTCGAAGGAGCAGCGCCAGGCGTTGCGCAGACCGTACGCCCAGATTTCCTCGAGCCCGGACGAGCTGCCGGCGAGAGGGTTGGAGGCGGGGATCGCGTAGTTGCGACCCGAATCGGTCGGGTAGTCGTCACCATCGATGTCGATGCGGAGCATCTTGCCGAGGTAGCGGCTCAGGTTCTGCGCGTTGTTCTGCGGATCGTTGGCTGAGCCGCCGTCGCCCGTGGCGGCGTAGAGATACCCGTCGGGACCGAAGGCGATCCACCCGCCGTTGTGGTTCGAGAAGGGCTGGTCGTACCGGATGATCTGCTGGACTTGGCCGGCGTTCGCGACGTTGTCGGCGGGATCGTTCACACCGTACTCGGCGATGAAGTTGTCGCCGCCGGAGCCGGTGTAGCTGACGAAAAAACGCCCGTTGTTCTGGAAGTCGGGGTGGAAGGCGAGGCCGAGCAGGCCGCGCTCGTTGCCCGAATCGTTCACGATCGTCTGGATGTCCAGGAATGACTGGGCCTGAAGCTGCCCGGTCTGGATGTTGTAGATGCGGATGCGCCCGGGCTGCTCAAGAATAAAGATGCGCTCGAAGTCGCCGGGAGCGTGCGTGACGTACAGCGGGCGGTTGAGCCCGGTGATGATGCGCTCGGAGTCGACGAGTTGCGCCTGAGCGTTATGGGGCATAATGCCGACGGCCGCGACGCCCATGGCGATCCCGGCTCCGATCCCTCGCAGATTCATGCTGATCTCCGTCCTTCCGGTGGGGAACTAACTGGTTCTCGAAACGTGTGAGCGAGCGGGCCGCGGCTGAAACGGTAGTACACCGCCCCGGCGGGCCAGACCCAATGGGCAACGGTACGCGACCAATCGGCGCGGGTTGCCGAAAACCACCCAGCCTGCGCACACCGTGGGGCCACCGCCGGTTCCACAGGCGTCATCGGCGGCTTGGCGTCGCGTCAATAGCTCAGGCCGAGACGCCAGGCGTCGATGTCGTTCAGGAGCTTGGCGAGGATCAGATTGATCAGGACGATCGCGATGAAGCTCGCGACGAACGCCGCAGTCGTCGCCCGCCCGACGCCCTCGGCGCCCTCCCGGCAGGTGAAGCCCTTGTAACAGGCGATCAGCGCGATCGCCCCCCCGAAGAACACGGACTTGATGAGCCCCGAGAGCACGTCAAACCAGTCGACGAAGAAACGCGTGAAGTCCCAGTACGCACGCTGATCGACGCCATACACCTGCGTCGTGATAAACCAGCCGCCCCCGACGCCGCAGAGGTTCGAGACCACCGTGAGCACCGGGATCATGAGCACGCAGGCGACCAGCCGCGGCGCCACGAGCACACGCATCGGGTCCGAAGCCATCACCCGCATGGCGTCGATCTGCTCGGTCACCTTCATCGAGCCCAGCTCGGCGGTCAACGCACAACCCACTCGACCCGCGAGCATGACCGCGGCCAGCACCGGGCCGATCTGCTTGACGATCGAAATGTTCACGACCCCGCCCAGGCGGTGTTCCTGCCCAAGCATCTTGAACTGCCCGTACCCCTCGATCGCAAGGATGGCCCCCGTGACACCGCCCGTCAGCGCAAGCACGGGCAGAGAAGCCGAGCCGACAAAGAAGAGCTGCCGACCGATACGCGGCCACCACGCCCAAGTGCTCACGCCCGTGAAGACCGCGAGCACGGCGCGAGCGCAGAAGGCGGCAAAGAGTCCAAAGCTGGCGAGCAGCGCGCTGATGCGCGCGCCGAGCATCTCAACGGGAGCGAGCGCGACGTTCACCGCCGCCGCACCATGCGCTCAAGTAAGCCGGTCACGCGGCTGGGGTAGGGGCGAACGTCGATCACTTCATCGGCGCGTCGCGGGGCGTGTTGGAGCGGGCGGGCGCGTCGCTCGGAGCGGCCGAAGACCGCGGGGCCCCGCCGCCGGTCATGCCCCGCGTGCTCGGGACGAGGTAGACCTCGACGCGGCGGTTCGCGGGGGTGTTGCCATCGGGGTTGTTGGGCACCGCGGGCCGTTGCGCGCCCCACCCGGCAACGAGCAGCCGGTCGGCGTCCACGCCGTCGCGCTCGAGCTCACGCGCGACCGAGATCGCGCGGTGGGCCGAGAGGTGCCGGTTGGTCGGGTGCTTGCGCACGGTCGCGGGATTGCTGGGCCGCTGGCTGTCGGTGTGGCCCTCGATCCGCACGTCGTAGCCCTGAGCCGCGGAGCTCATCAGGACGCGGGCGAGCTGACGCAGCCCGTCCTTGGCCTGGTCACGCAGCTCGTCCGAGCCGGAGGCGAAGGTGAGATCACTGGCGAAGGCCACGCGTCCCTGATCGGCGTCGTAGCGCATCAGCCCCGGGAAGCTGGCGGCGAGACGGCGCAAGTCGCGATCGAGCCCGGGGTCGAGCCCGCCGAACGAAACGTCGCGGATCGCGGCGTCGGCCTCGTCGATCGACATCGCCAAAGCATCCATCTGGCTCATCATCTGCTCACGCTCCTGGCGGAGCCGCTGGTTTTCCGACTCCAGCGCGGTGTCGGCACGGTCGCGAGCGGCCAGAGCGGCCTCCAGCGTCTGGACCTCCTGAGCGAGCTCCAGGTTGCGGGCTTCGAGGGCGCGGGCGGTGCCGGCCGTGCGGTCGTACTCGTCCTGATTGACGCACCCGCCCAGCGCGGGCGCGAGAGCGGCGGCGAGCATGAGCGTGAGCAGTGATCGGACTGAGTTGGTCATGGTCTTCTGCCTTGATGAAGGGGTCGGGCCGAGGGGCGACAGGCCCACGCGTGCGGGGAGAACGAGCTGCGCACGCTGCACGCCGGGGCTGGGTCGATCCATACCATAGCCTTTTCGGACGTGCGCAGCGTCCGTGAGGAACCATCGGCGAGGCCCTTGTCCACGCATGAATCCCCGTCCGAGCGAGCCGACGTCGCCTAGCTCTGAGCCGGTGCGCACGCCGTTGTTCGTGGAAGCGGGCGCCGTGCTCGACGCCGACACCGTCGCCGCCTCCCCCGGGGCCGTGCTCATCGACCAGGCGTGGCCGCACACGCTGGTCGCGGCGGGGCAGCCCGACGCGGTGGCGGCTCACCCGCTGGCACGCGACGCCCCTCGCGTCGCCCTGCCCGAGGCGGTCGTGACCCCGGCGCTCGTCAACGCCCACGCGCACTTGGATCTCACGCACATCGGCCCCCAGCCGTACGAGCGGGAGGGCGGGTTCGTGGGCTGGGTGAACCGCCTCCGCGCGCTGCGAGGCGCTTCGGACGACGCGATCCGCGCGTCCGTCGACGACGGCATCGCACGGTCGATCGCGGGGGGCGTCGGCGCAGTCGGGGACATCGCCGGCGTCGGATCGCTCGTGCCAACGGAGCGTCTGCACGCCAGCGGTCTGGCGGGGGTGAGCTACGTGGAGTTCTTCGGGCACGGCTCTCGCCAGGCGCGCGCGATCGGCGCGATGCGTGAGATCGCGTCGCACGCGGGCGACGCCGCGGGTCGGTGCGTACGCATCGGCCTCCAGCCGCACGCGCCCTACTCGTGTGGCTCGCTGGTGTACGAGGTGGCGGCGTCGCTGGCGCAGGACGCGGGCGTGCCCGTCGCGACGCATCTGGCGGAAACGCCGGACGAGCGGGACTTCGTCGCCTCGGGCGGCGGAGCGTTCCGCGGTCTGCTCGAATCGCTCGGCGTGTGGGAAGACGTGATCGCCGAAGACGTCGGGCGCGGGCGATCGCCCGTCGAGCATCTGCGCGTGCATTTGGAACGAGCGCCGTTCCTGCTGGCCCATGTCAACGACGTGAGCGAAGCCGAAGTGCGTATGCTCGCGCTGACGTCGTGCGCAGTCGCGTACAGCCCGCGCTGCCACGCGTACTTTGAGAGGGAAGGCGACTTCGGGCCGCATCCCTTCGAGCACATGCTCGCGGTCGGGGTGCCGGTAGCGCTGGGGACGGACTCGGTCGTGAACCTGCCGCCCGAAGAATCGGGCCGGCTCTCCGTACTGGACGACGCTCGCCTGGTGTGGCAGACGCGCGGGACCGACGCGCGCACGCTGCTGGCGATGATGACAACGCACGGCCTGCGCGTGCTCCGCATGGATCCGACGCTTGGACGACTCATCGCGGGGCCGACGCTGGGCCTCATCGCGCTGCGAACGCCGCGGCGCCCGGCAGACAATGCGTCAGCGACGGCGTGGCTCGAAGCCGCACTCACCGACGGCGCCTGCGAGCCGCGGTGGGTGGTCGGCATCGGCGCGGACGCGAAGGCCGGGGCGTGAGCGGCGAGCGGTTGAGCCAACGCTTCTTCGCGACCGACGCCGCGACGCTGGCGCAGCGATTGATCGGCAAGCGCCTGGTGCGCGTGCTGCCTGATGGCGCGCGCTTGTCCGGGGTGGTGGTGGAGACCGAGGCGTACCTCGGCGTGCACGACAAGGCGGCTCACTCGGCAGGCGGTCGGCGGACGCCACGCACAGAGCCCATGTTCGACCGGGCGGGCACGTCGTACGTCTTTTTGACCTACGGGATGCACCACTGCCTGAATATTGTCTGTGGAAAAGTGGGAGAACCAACGGCGGTGCTGGTCCGAGCGTTGGAGCCCGAACAGGGTGTCGAGCGGATGCGGGCGCTGCGTTCGGCCCGGCCGCGCAAGCACCCCGTCCCCGATCGGGCGCTCACATCGGGCCCGGCACGCCTGTCCGAGGCGTTGGACATCGATCGGGGCCTGAACCACACCGACCTGACCACCAATGCGGAGTTGTTTCTCGAGCACGCGCCGACCGCTCGCCAGCGGGGGTGGACGCTCGCGGTCGGGCCTCGCATCGGCATCGACTATGCGCAGGAATGGAAGCATGCGCCACTGCGTTGGTGGGTGAAGGATCACCGCCACGTCAGCCGATAACCCGGTTCCGGCGCGGGTCCATAAGTGGAACCGTGCTCGGGCCGCGATAAGATGGATGGAGCGAATGGGCTTCGATCCGAGGCGGTCGGGGCTCCGAGGAGTCACACGTGAACGGCCACCTCGCCATCGTCTGGGACCAGATACGCGACAAGCACCGGCCCTTCCCGCCGGCGGCGTATGTCTTCGTGCAGGCCGGGCTCCGACAGACCGTCGAGCGGTTGATCAAAGAAGAAGACCTCTGCGAGAGCCGACACGTCAGCGGGCAGGAGCTCTGCCTGGGTCTGCGTGAGCACGCGATCAGCAAGTTCGGGCTCCTGGCCCGAACGGTGCTCGACTCGTGGAACATCACGCGGACCGACGACTTCGGCACGATCGTCTTTGACCTGGTCGAAGCGGGGTTGCTCCGCAAGACCGAGGAAGACCGGCTCGACGACTTCGCGGGCGTGTACGACTTCGACGAGGCCTTCGGTCGCCCGTTCTCGAACGTCGCCTGAGCGTCCGCACGAGACATGCAGGATCGAGACGGCGCGGGTAACGTGTCGCGGTTATGAGCGATGAGCCTCCGACGCCCACGCGTCGCGATCGTGACTGGTCGTCATTGCATCTTTGGCAGATCCAGCCGATCCGAGACGTTCTGACGGTCCTCGCTGCCATCGTGCTGGTCTACCTGGGGTACCTGCTGAGTCCGGTGACGGTGCCAATGCTGCTGGCGCTCCTGCTGGCCTATTTGGTCGAGCCGGTGGTGCGCCTCATGCGCGCGCGGATGCCGTGGGTGACGCGACCGATCGCGGCGGGGGTGATCATCGTGGGGATGGCGCTGCTCGTGGTCGTCCCGGTCGGCGTCGGGCTCACGGTCGGGGTCGTACAGGCCACCGGCTTTGTCAACGAGCTGACGGACAACCTCAGCGATCTGCGCGCTTCGGTGGATGACCCGGACGATTGGCAGAAGCGTCAGGAGCTGCCGCAGCAGTGGTGGCCGGTACGGGACTATCTCGTCGGGCTGACGCTCGACGACGATGTTGTGCCGGACGCAGGGGACGTCGACGCGCCCGGGGAGGAGTCGCAGCAGGGCGGTGATGGACAAGAAGCGGTCGAGGGATCGGCGGCAACGGGTGTGTTACCGCCCGCGCCGCCTCCTGAAGAACTCACGGCGACGCAGCGGCTGCTGCAGCAGGCGTTGCGCGCCACGACGACGTACATCGAGGACAACCTGAAGACGATCACGGAGAACCTGCCGCGCGCACTCGAGACCGGCGCGGCGCTGCTCGGCTCGATCGCGGGGGCGTTCGGATCGCTGTTTCTGCTGAGCTTCGGGCTATTCCTGACGCTGTTCTTCTTTTTCTTCTTCTGCTCGGGTCTGGGCGCGGTGAAGCGGTTCCTCGAGGAGCTGATCCCGAGCGGTCATCGCCCGGAGGCGTTGCAGCTCGCCCACCAGATGGACGCGGTGATCGCGGCGTTCGTGCGCGGGCGGCTGACGATCATGGTGATCCTGTCGATCGAGTTCGTGATCGCCTACTGGCTGATCGGCGTGCCCGCGCCGCTGCTGGTCGGGCTGCTGGTCGGCGTCCTGAGCATCGTGCCCTACCTCTCGCTCATCGGCATCCCGATCTCGATCGGTCTGATGTGGATCGGCGACACCTCGGGCGCGTCGTGGCACCAGGAGTGGTGGTGGGTGCTCGGCGCTCCGACGGTGGTGTACTTCATCGTCCAGGCGACGGACGACTACGTCTGGACGCCGCTCATCCAGGGCAAGGCGACCGGCATGGACACGCCGACGATCCTCTTCGCGGTGCTCGCGGGCGGCATCCTCGCGGGGTTCTACGGCGTTCTGATTGCTATCCCCACCGCGGCGTGCCTGAAGATCCTCGTCCGCGAGGTCGTGTGGCCCAAGTTCAAGGCGTGGATCGAGGGCCACGCACGCGACCCGCTCCCGATCAAGCGCGAGTCGAGCGAGTAGAAACGCCTGTACGGGCTAGGATCGAGGCATGAGGGTTCGGCTGGTCAAAGTATTCGACTTCGAGGCGGCGCATTGGTTGCCCACCTTTCCTGAAGGGCACAAATGCCGCCGCCTGCATGGGCACTCGTTCAAGGCGGAGGTCATCGTCGAAGGCGATGTGGACGAGGCCGAGGGGTACCTGATCGATTACGCCGACATCAAGGCCGCCATCACGCCGCTGCGTGAGCGGTTGGACCATCGCTGCCTGAACGATGTCGAGGGGCTCGAGAATCCCACGAGCGAGGCCATCGCGCGGTGGATTTTCGACCGGCTCAGGGAGCGGCTGCCGCTGCTGCGCGAGGTCGTCGTGCACGAGACGTGCACGAGCCGTTGCCACTACTTCGGCGAGTAAATCGCCGAGTGTCGTCGATCAGCGGATCGGCTGGTCGGGTGGCAGCACGCGCGGCGTGCGGCGCTTGACCGTCTCCTGCGGCTCCACCACGCGCTCCGCTTGCTTCTTCTCGGTTACCGGCTCGCTGGCGGCGGCTTCCGGTTCCGGCGAAGCGAACACCGCGTCAACGGGGCGGTCCGCCACGTCGTCGGCGGGGAGCACGCGTGGCGCCGGACCGCCATTGCCCTGCGCTCGAGTGCGACGGACGACGCTGGCCGGCGAGCCCCCGAAGGAACGCACGTTGAGGATGTAGCCCCGCTGCTCAAGGAACTGATTGCGCGAGAGGCGCAGGTCGTTCACGAGACCATCGTCGCGCACGAAGGGCAACTGGCGGCGGATTTCGTCAGCGGTCGCTTCGTTCACGCTGTCCCAAGGGCTGATCAAGACCGGCGATGCGAGCGCGGAGACGCGGACCCCGATGAGGTCGTCGGCCATGGAAATCGGCGCGCCGAACTCGATCGGCCCACCGCCGAGCGCGTAGTGACGCTCGAGCCGCTGTTGCAGTGGGGTAGCGGCGGTGCGGTAGGGCTGTACGAACCCGGGCCTTGCGGTGGAGTCGACGGTGCGATCGGGGTAGGGGTTCACAGACAGAAGGCGACCGTTCTCAGGAACGACCGCGACGACGGGGGCGAGGCGATCATGGGCGTTAGCGGCACTGGTGCCAGCGAGGACGAACGCGGCGGCAAGCAAGAGGCGGTGCATATCTTGAACTCCGTTGGAGTGGTCTGGAACTGGTGCGCAACCGTAAGACTGGCACTATCAATACGATGCGCGCTGGTGCGTGAGTTTCCACTCATTCGCCGGATGCCCGCTCACGCGACGTGCGCCGGTCCGATCACGCCGACGCTGCCTCGAACGGGAGTGGTTCGTCGGCGAGGACGGCCTCGTAGGCCTCCACCAGACGATCGAGTTGGCGGTGCGCGGGTCGGCGTTCTCGGACCTGTTCCCAGCCCTTCTCGGCGAGCCGCTGGAGAGAGACGGAATCGGCGAGCACGGTGCGCAGCGCGTCGATCCAGTCTTCGGGCGTGGGCCGCTCGACGAGGAGGGCGACGCCGGAGGTCGCGGTGGCCTCGATCAGCGGATCGGGACGCGCCAGGACGACAACGCCCGAGGCCATCGCGTCCAGGAGAATCGTGCGGAGCTCGCCCAGCATGTCGGGGAACGCGACCACGTCGGTCTCGAGCACGAGATCGCGCCGCGATTCCATGTCGGCGATGAGCGAGAGCCGATCGAGCAGCCCCAGCTTGTCGGCCCGTCGCCAGATCGAGGGTTGTTGCTCGACCGCGCTGGCGT
>CAYTSW010000038.1:0-21197 GCA_964440605.1 uncultured Phycisphaeraceae bacterium
CCATCTGGGCGTCGAGGTTGGCATCGAAGTCGAGGTCCTGGTTGCCGCCGCCGCCTTGGCCTCCGAAGAGCCCGCCGCCGCCACCGCCGGCGCCGCCGCCACCACCCGCTCCGCCGCCGCCCTGGTCGAGCGCTGAGCCGAGGTCGAGGCCCTGCTGGGCGACGCCGTTGCGGAACTCGAAGAGCAGGTCGCGGATGTCGTAGATCTCCAGGCGCTTGTTGCGATTGAGGCGTGAGCGTGGGCCGATCTCGATGTCGCCCGTTTCGCGCAGTTGCCAGGTGGCTTCGTCGAAGTCATCGAGGCTGACGCGCGCCAGGACACGTTCGAGGACGTTCAAACCGGAGACGCGTTGCACGTCGAGCGTGACCAGCGTCGCGCGATCGAGGCCCTCGTCGAAGCGGTCGCCGGCCCAGAGCGGGCGGATGTCGGCCCCGGTCACCGTCCGCATGTACTCGACAAAGTCTTCGAGCGGCGCGTCGGCGATGCTGATGGTCATGGGCTCACTGAGGCGCGCAAGCGTTTCGGCGCGCGGGTCGCGCTGCGCGAACGCTTCGGCAGGAATGACGAACGTCGCGACCAGCGCAATGAGAAGAAGAGCCAGGGGTGAACGAGCGGCAGCCATGCGGATCATGCGGGTGACCTCCTTGAGGGTCTACCAGACAATAGGACGGGCGGGCATCGCCCCGGAACGCTCCCCTATTCGACGCGCGAGGCCTCGACGGGTTCCGCAAACGCCGTGCGGGCCGCCCGTAGGGCCTCGCACGCCGTCAGGAGGCCCATCGAAGTCGCGTCAATGGACACCCGGGGGGACCAGAGGGCGGTCCGCACCCCGCCCACGGCGTCAAAGCCGGCGTCGTACAGGGCCGCCCGAGGCCACTCGACCGCGAGCTGGTCGAGGAACCGGAGCAGGCGGCGCAGATGCTCGAAGGTCGCGGGTCGGCGGTCGGAGTTGACAAGCCTCGGCTGCCCAAGAGCGGTCGCGACGAAGGCCCCGGGCCGGAGGGTGTGCCACGTGGGCAGCGTGTGCCCCCCGACCGTGAACACGTAGCCGCCCGAAGCGTCGCGATCGCGGTAGGACAGGTCGTCGGTCTCGAGCTGCGCGCGCTCGAGCAGCGCCAGCATGTCGCGCAGCGCGGCGTAACGCGCTTCGTCCGGGCGGGGCGTCGGTGCATCGGCCTGGGCATCCATCGGGAACTCGGTGATGGCCCAACCGAGCCAGGGCATCGCCTCGGGCAGCTCGCCCGGCTCCGAGGCGCGCAGGATGCCATCGACAAGGCTGACGGCGAGCACGAGCGTGCGCGTGCGCGCATCCTCGTCGATGTCCACATCCTCGCGCAGGTCGCTCAGCAACGCGAAGGCGAGGAACGCCGAGGCGCCGATGTTCACCTGCTCGGCGTCGCGCGCCATCCACGCCCGCAACGCGTCACGCGTCGCCTCGACCGCCTCTTCGATCGCGCGCGAGGTGGGGCCCGAGCGCCTGAGCTCGGCCCGCGCCAGCAGCCACGCGGCGCCGGGAACGCCCGACGCCCACGCGGGCGATTCCTCATCGGTCGTCGCGAGCGCGTGCTCGAGGATAATGGACGCGGCTTCGCGGGCGCCGGCGCGCGCTCCAGCGTCGGCCTCCGGCAAGCGGGCGAAGCGCGCCAGGGCGTACGCCGCCACGAGCTGCGATCGGAGCGGCGCGACCGCCGAGACACGCGCTCCCGCCCCGGCGTTGAGATCGCCCTGCAATCCCAGCGGCTCGTCGCCGGGCCACTGCTGAGCGATGAGCCACTCCGCCGCGTTGTTCGCCAGGCGTGCGACACGGTCGCCCGTGATCGCGCGAGCGGGGGTGACCAGCCCACCGCGATGGATGAAGCGCGGCGGCTCGGCGACGTCGAGTCGGGCCAGGCGGATGACTTCGTACCGAAAGGGCGTGGCGCCCGTGCGCCGGGCGAGTTCGGCGAGGGCGATCGGAGCGAGGTCGAGCTCGCCCGCCGCGACGCGCAGCGCCCGAGCGGGGCCGAAGCCCAGGCGGATCTGGCGCGATGGGAAGACCGCCGCCACACGCCCGCCCAGGTCCATCGCCAGCGCATCGACGCCGGGGCTCGTCAGCCGAGCCGCCTGCGCCCAGGACGCGCCGGGAAGGGGCGTGCGCTGGCCCGCGAGTTCGAGATCGAGGCGCACCGCCTCGAGCACGCCGCGGCGCCAGCCGTCGGCGGGGGTGTAAAACGCCTCGCGGAGCTGGTCGCGCGCCGCGGTCGCCGTCGCAACGACGTCGTCGGCTCCCGGCGAGATGCGAGCGGCAAAGGCGACCACGGCCTCGTCGAGCCGCAGGGTGATGTTCGCCCCCGCGACGCCTTCCGGATCACGCAGGTCGAGCGGCTCCTGTCCGCCTGCGCGAAGCCAGTCATCGACCGCCGAGAACACGCGCTGCGTCTCGGCAGGCGACGCGACGGTCCGGCCCGCGCCGTCGGACGCTTCAGGCGCGAGGATGCCGCCAGGCTGCGCGAACGCGGGTCCGAGAAGCGTGCCGACACACGCGAGCACCACAATCGGTGAGGGATCAACGCGATGTCGCATGATGCGAGAAGTCAACGCCGTTCCAGAGGGGCTCGCATCGCTACCCATAATGAATCGGCGGATGACAGCCAGAACGCGGAACGAGGGGGAACGGCCGCGCGGAGAAGCCCGCGTCGTGGGGGTAGGAAGAAGCCCGGCACGGCCCTTGCACAAGGGGGTCCGGTGCGATCCGCCGGAGTCGGCGGATCGAGCCGGACAACGCGAAGACGTGAATACACGGAAAGAGAGAGAGAACATGGCGCTCGCCCGTACGGCCGGGATGGTGTTTGAGTTGACGGAGACCCGAAAGCGTATCGCCCTGCTCACCCTCCTCACCTTCCTCGCCATGTGCTAACGCGCCCACCCCCCCGATCACCCGGGAGGGCCCCGTGGTGGCGCATGTCGTCGCGAGGCTTCGGGGCGTCGTAGTTTCGAGGGCATGCCGCAGGGGGGCGCGGCCGTCGGCGCGGAGTCCCAGAAAAGCGCGTGTGATCATCGGCGGGCGGGGGAGCAACCGAAGTTGGGGAGCGTAGGTGGAGTGAGAGGTGGTGTCGCCCGATGTGGGGGCTAACGCGCGGCGCGATCGGCGGATGCCGACGCTGGCGTGGTCAGGAGGGTCAGGCGATGCCGATTCGGATTGGTGAGGCGTTGGTTGCCGAGGGGTTGCTCACACAGGAGCAGGTGGCGCAGGTGCTCGAAGCGCAGCAGGTGCGGCATCGCCCGTTTGGCGTGCTGGCTGAAGAGCTATTCGACCTCGACGAGGGCGACGTGGAGCGGGCCTGGGTCCGCCAGTTCACCGAGCTCGCCCACCACGTCGACGCGTCGGCACTCTGCCCGGCCGACGACGCCCGAAACGAACTCGAGGCCCGACAGTGCTGGCAGTTCGGGGTGTACCCACTTCGGCTGGAAGGCGATGAGCTGGTGCTCGCGACGACGCCGACGCACCTGCTGCGGGCGCTGCGGTTCACGATGCGCGTGCTCGAGCGCCCCTGCTCGTTCGTGCTGACCTCGGCCGACGCTCTGGCGCGCGCGCTCGAGTCGCACTTCCCGATGCCCGGCCTCAATCAGGCGAACCTCGCGGCGGTGGCGGAGCGCTCGGGTCCATGACCGGAGCACGAAGACCAGGAGGGACAGACACTCTGCAGTGAACACCGGGCGCGAGCCCGGTGGCCTTCGAGCGAGGAGCGCGCAGAAAAACACCGGGCTCGCGCCCGGTGCTCGTTGGTCATGCCTTGGTCAACGGGCCCGCTTCTGCTTCGCAGTAGCCGGGCACCCCTTGCGTGGGCGCTCAGCCCACGAGGGACTTGAGGGCGTCGGCCTTGTCGGTGCGCTCCCAAGTGAAGTAGGCGCGGCCGTCGATCTCCTGTGGCTCGCGTCCGAAGTGGCCGTGGTAGGCGGTGGGGCTGAAGACGGGGGCGGCGAGTCGGAGTGACTCGATGATGCCGCGGGGCGTGAGCTTGAAGGCTTCGCGGATGGCGCCTTCGATTTTGTGCGTGTCGGCCTTCTCGGTGCCGAAGCAGTTGAGGTGGACCGAGGTGGGCTCAACGACGCCGATGGCGTAAGAGAGCTGGACTTCGCACTCGTCGGCGAGGTCGGCGGCGACGACGTTCTTGGCGATGTAGCGGGCCATGTAGGCGGCGGAGCGGTCGACCTTGGTGGGGTCCTTGCCGGAGAAGGCGCCGCCACCGTGCCGGCCCCGCCCGCCGTAGGTGTCGACGATGATCTTGCGTCCGGTGAGCCCGACGTCGCCGTGGGGCCCGCCGATCTCGAACTTGCCCGTGGGGTTGACGTGTACGGTGATGTCGTCGTGCCAGCGATCGCCCAGGACGGGCTTGATGATGTGCTTGATGACTTCCTGCTTGAGCTCGGCCTGCTTGGTCTTGAGCGAGGCGTCGTCAGTACCCGACCAGCGCTTGTCGTGTTGGGTGGAAAGGACGACGGTGGCGACGCGCGAGGGGTTGCCCTTTTCGTCGTAGACGCAGGTCACCTGGCTCTTGGCGTCGGGGCGAAGGCCGCCGAGCGAGCCGCTCTCGCGAACCTGGGCGTGCTTGGCGACGAGCTGGTGGGAGAGCTGGATGGGCAGGGGCATGAGGGCTTCGGTTTCCTTGCAGGCGAAGCCGAACATCATGCCCTGGTCGCCCGCGCCCTCTTCGCCCTTCTCGCCCTCGTCGACGCCCATGGCGATCTCCGGTGACTGCTGTTTAAGTGACGAGAGGACGGCGCAGGACTCGGAGTCGAAGCCCGTGTCGCCCGAGGTGTAGCCGATGCGCTTGACCGTTTTGCGCACGACCTCGGGGATCTCGACGTAGGCCTTGGTGCGGACCTCGCCGGCGACGACGACCATGCCCGTGGAAACCATGGTCTCGCAGGCGACGCGGCTGTCGGGGTCCTGCTCGAGCATGGCGTCGAGGATGGCGTCGGAGATCTGGTCGGCGACCTTGTCGGGGTGGCCCATGGAGACGGACTCGGAGGTGAACAGTTGTTCGGACATGGTGGGGCTCCGTGGTCGGGGCGCAGCGCCGCGACGATCAAGAGGTGAGACGAGTTGAAGCGGCGGGCACGCGGGGGCGTGGTCCAGACACGGCGCGCTGGCGAGTGTCTTTCGCCCTTTCATCCGAATGAACGGATGAATGCTCCGCGATGGGACTGTAGCCCCCCACTCCTCCGCCCGCAAGGACGGGCACAACGAGAGGGCCTCGAGGGGTCTGATGACGATGAAAACGCCACGCGATACGAGTCCGATAAAAAAGGCCCCGACCCACCGGCATCGGTGGCGGGTCGGGGCCGGGTGCGGCCGGGCGGGTGGAGGATCGCCCGGGCCGCGCTCTCTCTCTCCAGACGAGTCGGCATGCGGGTCACGGCGTGGTGCGCGTGGACCCGTACCGCGCGGAGGCGGCAAAGCGGCCGCGTCCCTGTGCAACGCGGCCGCTCGCTCGCCTCGTCCCCTCCAGAGGGGTCTGGACCGTCCGCCGAGCCCACTTCGGCGACGGCATCCAGAGGGGGTTCACGGTCCGATCCGATCTCGGCGGGTGGTGGTGCCCGCCGGGAGCCGAGCGAAACTCGGCTGGCGTGGGTCCTGGGAGCCGTCTCCCCTCGGCGGCAGCCGGGACGTCGCCATCGGATCGGTTGTGAAGTCCTGCCGACCTGGTTGGAGGGCGGTCAGGACGGGGGCCGGAGGTGATGGCCCCGTGCTCGGCGAGCGGGAGGATCGGCCCACACGATCGACCCGACTCACGGAGCGGTCTCACGCCCGGAGGAGCGTGAAGCGGATTGGAAGGGACGCGCTCACATGGGGGGATGAGCACGGCCTGTCTTGTTCTCCCCGCCAGACGACGGACGAGAAGGGCTGTGCACGCGGCGTGCCAAACCGGATAATCGGTGTTGACAGCCTGTCTGAGCGGGTGCAAAGGTTAAAGCTGTGACATTTCGTCGCGTGTTTTGTGAGATTTCGTAGTTGACGACGCAACGACAGTATTTCATAGTAGTCCGACTGAGCGAGCGCACACCGACCGCCGGGCTCACGCCCGGTGTTGACTGAGAGGCCGAGGATGGATGTTCGAGCGATGCCGGTGCCCGTGGTGGAGTCTGATGACCGCTGGCGCGTGCGCTCGGTGGGTGGCGGCGTGGGGGTGGCCGACTGGAGCGGGGGGTCGCTTGCGGCGTTGTTCGTCGAGGGCGAAACGCTGGTACGCCGACTGGAGGGGCGGCTGGTGGACGTTGGCGGGGCGGGCGTTGTCGTGGAGCGGGATGCCCGGCTCGCAGGCGCGGGCGACGACGAAGGGGAAGTCGTGGACGTGTACGCGCGCCGGAGTGACGCCGGCTTCGTCGTGGCGCTCGTCGAGGTTGGGTTGCGGGTGTCGCTGCGAGGGGAGCTCGAGCGTCTGCGTGATGCGTTGGAGGACGCCGAGCGGCAGCGGTCGCGCATGGACGCGGTGCAGCGCGAGTTGGCGCGGCCGAGCGAAGCGCCGGAGATCATCGGGCGCTCGGCGCCGATTGTTCGGTTGATCGACGAGATCGGCCGCGTCGCGAGCGGGCCCTCGACGGTGCTGGTGCACGGGGAGAGCGGGTCGGGCAAGGAGCTGATCGCGCGGGCGATCCACGCGCGGTCGCCGCGCGCGGCGCGGGCGCTGGTCGCGGTGAACTGCGCCGCGATGCCCGACACGCTCCTGGAGAGCGAGCTCTTCGGGCATGAGCGCGGGGCGTTCACGGGGGCCGAACAGCAGCGGCTGGGGAAGTTCGAGCTCGCCGATGGAGGGACGCTGTTTCTCGATGAGATCGCCGAGCTCTCGGCGGCGGCGCAGGCCAAGCTGCTGCGGGTGCTTCAGGACGGCACGCTCATCCGCGTGGGCGGGTCGGAGACGATTCAGACGGACGTGCGGCTGGTGGCAGCGACGCACCGTGATCTGGCGGAGCAGGTGCGCAAAGGGCGGTTTCGCGAGGACTTGTTCTATCGGCTGAATGTGTTTCGTCTGACCGTGCCGCCGCTGCGCGAGCGCAAGGACGACATCAAGCCGCTGGCGGAGTTCTTCCACGGTCGGCACGCGCGGAGGATGGCCAAGGGTGTGCTGCCGATCTCGGAGCGGTCGATGCGCCGGCTGCTTGGGTACCGATGGCCGGGCAACGTGCGCGAGCTGGAGAACACGATCGAGCGAGCGACGCTGCTGGCTAGAGAGTCGGATGTGGAACTGGACGTGGAGATCCCCGAAGGCGCGGGGCTGGGGGACGATCGGCGCAGCGGTGCTCGGGGAGGCGGGCGAGACACGAGCGAAGTGCCGCGCGATGTGCTGTTGGACCTGACGCTGGAGCAGTTGCAGCGGCTGCAGATCATGCACGCGCTGGAGACGACGGGGTACAAGGTGTTCGGCGCGGGCGGGGCGGCGGAGAAGCTGGAGATCCATCCGCAGACGCTGCTCTCGCGGATGGACAAGCTGGGGATTCCGCGGCCCCGGACGGCGCGGCGGGCGCGGTCGGGCGGGTGAACGCGCCGACGTGTGCGCGAACGCGCGTACGATCGCGGCTCATGCGCCCGAGCGGCGGGCGTCCGGCGAGCGGGTCGTCAACGTGAGTGAGCCGTGCGGCTGGGGATCGATCGCGAGAAGCTGCTGAGCGGTTGGGCGCGGCTGGTGACGGGCCACCCCTTGGTGGTGCTCGCGCTGGGGCTCTCGCTGGCGCTGATCGCGGGGGTGTACGCCGCGACGAGCCTGGGCTTTCGCTCCGACCGCAGCCAGTTGATCGACCCCGATCTGGACTGGCAGCAGCGGTACGCGGAGTTCAAGCGGCGGTTCCCGCGCTGGGACGACGCGATCGTGGTCCTGGGGCGGGCGGACGACGAGCCGGTGACGGAAGCGGCGGCGGTGGCGTTCTTCGACGCGTTGGACGATCTGCTCGGCGCTGACGAGGCGTTCGGGGCACGGACGCTGCTGATCGATCCCGACGAGGCCTCGGCGAACGCCTTGCTGCTCGAGCCGACGCCGGTGGTGGTCGAGACGGTCGAGCAGTTGCGGCGGGCGCGGGAGCTCTTGGCGCAGCCGATCGGGCTCGACGCGGCGCTGCTCGGGGCGGCGTTTCGACCCGACGCGGCGGCGGAGCTGGCGGTGCTGGTGGAGGGCGTCGAAGCCGTGATCCTCGGCGAGGCGACGAGTGTGCTGCGGCATGGGCAGCCCGAGCGCGTGGCGATCCGCAGCACGTCGCAGCGCTTTGTGATTGGCTTCGTGTCGTTGGATGAAAACATGTCGGGGGACGACGCGAGCGTGAACGCGGATGCGGCGCGAATCGCGGCGTTGCGCGGGCACGTGCGCACGGCGTTGGAGGCAACGCGCGGCGCGGTGGGCGATGCGGATGAGTTGGAAGCCGGAGTGACGGGCGTGCCGGTGCTCGAGTCGGACGAGACGGCGCAGTCGACGGTAGACGCGACGCGGAGTTCGGCGTTGTCGCTGACGCTCATCGCGGTGCTGCTGATCGCGGTCTATCGCGGGGTGAGTGTGCCACTGCTGGCCTTGGCGGCGCTGCTGACGGGCGTGGCGTGGAGCTTCGGGTGGGTGACGCTGGCGGTGGGGCACTTGCAGGTGTTGTCGGTGGTGTTCGCGGTGTTTCTGTTGGGTCTGGGGGTGGACACGGCGATCCACCTGATCGCGCGGCTGGAGCTGGTGCACCCGGATCACGAGCACATGCCCGAAGCCGTGGAGCGCGCGTTTCAGGGGGTCGGCGCGGGCGTGATGACCGGGGCGCTCACGACGGCGGCGGCGTTCGGCGCGACCGCGTTGTCGCACTTCGCGGGCGTTGCGGAGATGGGATTGATCGCGGCGGGGGGCGTGCTGCTGTGCACGGTGGCGGTGATGTCGCTGTTCCCCGCAGCGCTGGAGGTGATCCCGAAGCCGGAGCGGCGGCTGCGCGCGCGCAAGGGTGGAGCCGGCAAACCCTTCGGCGGCGCGGTCGGAATCGCGATGGATGGGCGGCCCTGGCTGGTGCTGGGCGTGAGCGTGGTGGTGGTCGCGGTCGCGGGCTTCTTGGCGCTGGGTGTGCGGTATGACTCGAACCTGCTGAACCTCATGCCGCCGAGCGCTGAGAGCGTGGTGTGGGAGCGGCGGCTGACGGCGGACGACGAGCGGTCGTCGTGGCACGCGGTGGTGGTGGCGGAGGGCGCCGACGAAGCCGAGCGGCTGACGCGAGCGTTGCGCGCCAGCGCATTGGTATCGGAGGTGGGCGGGGCGGGGGTGATCTTCCCGCCGACGGACGAGATGGACGTGCGGCGTCACGCGGCGCGGAGTCTGGATCGCGTGCCGACGCCGAGCGCCGAAGCGCCGGAGGGCGCGGGGGCGCGCATCCGCGAGGCGCTGCGCACGATCGCGCAGGCGGAGCTGGCGGTCTCGGGGCGCGCGCAGACCCTGCTGGACGCGGCGAGCGACGAACAGTGGACGCGGGTGGCCGAGGCGTTCGCGCGTGATCGACGGGCGTTAGCGCGACAGATCAACGCGTTGGACGCGGCGATGACGCCTCGCGCGAGCGACCTGCCCAGCGCAGCGGGGGAACTCTTCCTGGCGGCCCCGTCGGAGGCGGACGCGCGCAATGGCTACATCCTGCGCGTGTACCCGGCGGGCAATGGCGGGCTCAGCCCGCTGCACCCGGATCGGCTGGGCCCGTTCGTCGAGGAAGTGCTGTCGATCGCGCCCAGCGCAACGGGGCCGGCGGTGCAGATCCACAAGTCGACGGCGGTGATCCTGTCCGGGTACCGGTGGGCGGCGGTGTACGCGGCGCTGGCGATCGTGCTGATTCTGCTGTGGGACTTCCGGTCGGTGGGCGACGCGCTGTGCGCGCTGCTGCCAGTAGGTGTGGCGGTAGTGCTGCTGCTGGGAGTGATGGGCGCGATGGGGTGGTCGCTGAACTTCGCGAACACGATCGTGATGCCGCTCTTGATCGGGCTGGGGGTGGACGCGGGGGTGCACGCGGTGCACCGTTGGCGTGCGCAGCCGATGGACCCTCCCGCGGGGCTCGCGGGCGGTTGCGGGCGTGCGATCACGCTGACGACGTGGACGACGGCGATCGGTTTTGGGGCGATGGCGATCGCCGAGCACCGCGGGGTGCGGTCGCTGGGGCTGGTGATGGCGACGGGGCTGGTGCTGGTGTGGGTGAGCGCGATTGTGGTGCTGCCGGCGGTGCTTCGTTTGCGCACGACGCCAGCGATGGCGATTCCCGAGCGTGGCCCCGTAGAATGAGGGTGCGTTCGGTGGGGTGAACTTTCGCAGGGTCGTTCCGCGTGCAAGCGGGGGCCCGTCTGGAGGCGCTTCGTGTCCACGCTCGATACCTCGCGTGCGTCCGCCGATGTCACGACCGACGACGACGGCGTTCCCACCGCCAGGCCCGATCGCGGGGCGGCGAAGCCGCTGCCCGAGACGATGCGGGCGTTGGTGAAGCATCACGCGGGTCCGGGGCTGGAGTTGGACGAAGCGCGCGAGCTGCCGCGGGGCTCGACGGGCGAGCCAGGGGTGTGCGGGCCGAACGACGTCTTGATCCGCGTGACCAAGGTGGGCGTGTGCGGGACGGACCGGCATATCTGGGAGTGGGACGACTGGGCGGCGAGTCGCATCCCGGTGGGGATCGTGACGGGTCACGAGTTCGTCGGCGTGGTGGAGCGCTTGGGGAGTTCGGTGACGGAGTTCGAGGTGGGCCAGCGGGTGAGCGGCGAGAGCCACATCGCTTCGGGGACGGACTACAACGCGCGGACGGGCAACGCGCACATCGCGCGGGACATGCAGATCATCGGGGTGGATCGCGATGGATGTTTCGCGCAGTACATCATGCTGCCGGCGCGGAACGTCTGGCCCGTGCACCCGAAGGTGGCGGACCGGTTCGCGGCGATCTTCGACCCGCTGGGCAACGCGGTGCACACGGTGATGGCGGCGGGCGTCAGCGCCAAGAGCGTGCTGGTCACGGGGACGGGGATCATCGGGTTGATGGCGGTGAGCGTGGCGCGGGCGGTGGGTGCGACGCGGATCTACGCGACGGACGTCGACCCGCGCCGACGCGCGCTGGCGAAGCTGATGGGCGCCGACGAGGTCTTCGACCCGACCGAGGGCGACCACTGGATCGCGCAGATCGATCGAGAGGTGCCGGCCGACGGCGTGGACGTGCTGCTGGAAATGTCCGGCGCGCCGGCGGGCATCGAAGGCGGCTTCCGCGCGCTGCGTCACGGCGGCACGGCGGCGTTGCTGGGCATCCCCGCACGCCCCTTCGCCTTCGACCTGACGAACCACGTGATCTTCAAGGCGGCGACCGTCGTCGGCGTCAACGGGCGGCGGATGTGGGAGACGTGGTATCAGGCCGAGCAGTTGCTGGTGTCGCGGCGCATCGACATCGACCCCGTGATCACGCACGAGCTGAAGATGGACGAATACGCACGAGTCTTCGACCTGATGCGGTCGGGGGACGGGATCAAGGTGGTGCTGGAGGTGGGGGAGACACTGAGGCACTGAGGCACGAAGGCACGGAGGGGGACCACCCGGCTCCTCGGGTGCCCGGCTACTGCGCAGCAGAAGCCGGATGACGCGCCGGACTCCACGACCAACGCCGGGTTCGGCTGCGCCGTACCCGGGCACCCCCGAATCCCTTGTCTGTTCTCTGCGTGCTCTGTTCGCTCAGCGCCTCTGTGTACCTGCCTTCGAGGCGATCAGCCGCCCGTGAGGGCGGTCCAGATGTCGCTGAGGTTGACGTCGTTCATGCGTTGATCGACGTCCTGGTCGAGCTCGTTGAAGTCGCGCACCTCGGGGGCAGCGGTCAGGGGCATGCGCTCGGCGTTCGGCGGGGCCTTGGCGAGGGTGAGTGAGCCGTCGCCTGAGATTGAGATGACCCAGCGGCCTTCGTCGAGCTGGCGGTAGATGGCCTTGCCGAAGCGGAAGTTGTTGTCGTCCCAGTCGAGGGTGTCGAGGCCGGGGTCGATGACGAGGGCGTCCTTGGGGGAGGTGTCTTCGTCGAAGATGCGGCGGATCCAGACGCGGCCGTCGCGGAGGACGTAGTCGACGTAGATCTCGCGGTCGGCGGCGAAGGGCGTCTCGATGGTCTCGATCGCGCCCGCAACGGTGCGGATCTGCACCGCCACTCGGTTGTCCTCGACGAGGAGTTCGGTGACGGCGGTCTGCTTGACGGCGGTGTTGTAGGTGTTGCGCAGGTCTTCGAAATCGGTGGAGACGCTGGCGAGGCGGTCCTGGAGGACCGAAGCGCGGACGTCGGCCCGGACGACGCGCCACCCCAGCCAGCCGAGGCCGGCGATCAGGAGCAGGAGGCTGAGCCCGAGGGTGACGCGGAAGAGACGCGAAACGGTCTGGTCGACCTGTTTGAGCATGGTGGATGATGGCGGGTCGGACGCGGGGGATCAACCGCGCGGGCCAAGCCCGGGCTACCGCCCGTGGTGGCGGAGACGCTCAGACCGGTGCGGGACGTGTCTCAGGGGCGCGAGCGACGGTTGCGGCTCGCGTCGGCGCTCGGCACGTTGATGACGTCGGCGGGGCGGTAGCGGTTGTCGAGGACCTTGTCGGGGTTGGCGCCGAGCCAGGTGCCCAGGACGGCGGCGTAGATCGTTCGGAAGTCGGTGTGGTACTTGAGGTCGCCCTGGTCGAGGTCCCGGAGCGAGGGGTGCCCGCCGTGGACGCCGGCCTTGGCGGTCGGTCCGACGAGGAACATCGGCGCCGCGGTGCCGTGGTCGGTGCCGTTGGAAGCGTTTTGTCCGACGCGTCGTCCGAACTCGGAGAAGACCATGGTGAGGACGCGCCCGTCGTTACCCTGCGCTTTGAGATCGCTCTGGAAGGCGCGGAGGGCGTCGCCGAGTTGGCGCATGAGGTTCGCGTGCGATCCGTTGGCGCCGCCCTGGCCTCGGTGGGTGTCAAAGCCGCCCATGGAGACGTAGAAGACACGGGTCTGAAGGTCAGCGCGGATCATGGAGCCGACCATGGCGAGCTGGCGTGCGAGGCCGGAGCCGGGGTAGTCGACGAGGGGCCTCGCGTTCATCGCCTGGCGGATGCGGTCGCTGGCGACGCGGGCGTCCATGGCGGTGCGGGTGAGGAATGCGGCTTCGGGGCTGTCGATGTCCTGATCGTGGCCCGGCTCGTCGTGGAGGATCTCGTCGTAGGGCTCGACGAGCGCGGGGTGGAGGTCTTCGCCGGTCCAGCGGAACATGTCGGGCGTTTCGAAGCTGATGGGCTTGTACTGGCGGCCCTGCATGGCGAGGGGGGCTTCGCGGCCGAGGGCGATGCCGGCCTCGCCCGCGCACTGGGCGGCGTCGTTGCCGGCGGCGACTGCGGCGTCGGCGGCGGGCGAGCCGTGACACTGGTTGTCGAAGAAGCGCCCGAGCCAGCCCTCGCCGACACCCGAGGTGTCGGCGGTGTGCCAGATGTCCATCGAGGTGAAGTGCGAGCGGTTGGGGTTGGGGTAACCCGTGCCCTGGACGATGGCGAGGTTGCCGTCGTCCCAGAGGGACTTCATGCCCTCGAGGCGTGGGTGCAGGCCGATGTCGAAGCGGCGGTCGAGCGTCAGGACTTCAGCGGGGGGGATGGCGATGCCGTTGCGCACGCGGTAGTAGGTGTCGTCGCGGAAGGGGATGACGGTGTTGAGCCCGTCGTTGCCGCCCGAGAGTTGGACGACGACGAGGATGCGTTCGTCGGGCACGCCGGCGACGGAAGAGACCTGCTGGGGGCGGGCCATCGCGAGGGCGGACTTCTGGAGGAAGAAGGGCACCGTGACGGCGGCCGAGGCGAGTGTGACGCCGCGCTGGAGGAAGGCTCGGCGGGTGTACGCGTTGGCGTTGTGCAGGTCCATGGGCGGCTCCGGCCTGTGGTGGTCGGTTTCGGGTCGGTGGAGGACTGGACTACTTGAGCTGGTACTCGGGCATGGCGCCGATGAGGGCGAGCATGCCGGTGACGATGCCGGGGGTGACGCGGCCGCCGGTTTCCTGGGCGAAGTCGCGGAGGGTGGCGGTGTGGCGCTTGCGCGGGTCGCCGCCGAGGGTGAGGCGGAGGAGGTAGTTGATCACCTTGTCGGCGTCGCGTGCGGCGCCGGGGTCGACCTCGTTCAGGTCGTCGAGCAGCGACGTGGGGTCGTACTCGGCGAGGACGGAGGAGGCGTCGAAGCCGGCGGGGGTGCGGCCGGTGAGCAAATAGTTCGCGAGGTTCTGGCGTACGTAGATGGTGCTGGTGTTGATCCAGGTGCGTCCGCCCGACCAGCCGGCGACGTTGGGCGGGAAGAGCAGCGACTGGCCCATGCGGCCCATCGCGTCGATGAGCACGCCGAGATCGCGCGCGGGCGTGCGCAGGGAGCGGATGGCGCCGACGGTGAGCTCGACCGGGCTCTTGATGGACGCGCGCAGGAAGGCGGGGTCGTAGAAGTGCTGCGAGAGGAAGAGCCGGCGGAGCATGGGCTTGAGCTCGTAGTTGGCGCGGGCGAGCATCTCGGCGAGTTCGTGGACGACACGTCGGACGTTGCGCGCGGCTTCGGGGTTGGCGGGCTCGTGGTCGGCGACGAAGAAGCGGTGCAGCTTGGTGGCGATGAAGCGTGCGCAGTCGACGCGTTGGAGGATGAGGGAGACGAAGTCGTCGCCGTCGAGGTTGCCGCGGGCGCCAAGGAGCTGCTTGGAGCCTTGGTCGTGCTGGTCGTTGTTGAAGTAGAAGTCGTTGTGGTCGAAGGTGTAGCCGGTGAGAGCGCGGGCGCCTTCCTTGATGTCGCGTTCGGTGTAGTTGCCCTCGCCAAGGGCGAAGAGCTCCATGAGCTCTCGTGAGAGGTTTTCGTTGGGGCTGTTCTTGCGGTTGGTGTCGTTGTCGAGGTACTTGATCATCGCGGGGTCGCGGATGATGCGGTAGAGCAGGTCTCCGAAGTTGCCCACGGCGTGGGTTCGGAAGAGCTGGTTCTGCATGTACATGTGGTAGCTGTTCTCGACCTTGCGGTAGCCGGTCGCGAAGTGGCCGTGCCAGAAGAGGGTCATCTTCTCTTCGAGGGGGCGCGGCGTTTCGATCATGCGCGTGAGCCACCAGCGTTGGATGTCGCGGGCTTGCGAACGATCGGCGCCCTGTCGTTGCTGGCGACGTCGGCGGAGCTGGGCGAGCGTGTTCTCATCGCCCTCGCGCCGGGCGCGGGCGTAAGCCTGGCGCTCCTCCATGGTGTAGGGGCGCATGATGTCGTTGCGGAAGGCGTCGGCGCTGGGCTCGGGGTACGTGTCGATGATGTGGTAGTCGAGCAGGTGATCGACGGCCTTCTCGGGCCCCCACGAGGCGAGGAGGCGGACCTGGTCGGGCGTACCACCGAGCCCGGCGCGCCAGAGCAGATGCCGGGCTTGGGCGTAGCCGAACTGCTCGTCCGGGATGGGCTTGAGCGACGGGGAGGGGATGCGTGGTTCTGGGGGCATGCGGGTCCTCCGGGTCGGCGTCGGGCCGTTCAGCGTGGTCGCAGGGACAACGCCTTGGACGCGTGGTCATTGCGTCTGTTCGGTGGATGGTGCCATGGAGTGGCGTCGGAGTCGAGTTTTTTGGTGGGTGTTTGGGTGGGGAGGCGACCGAGGGGGAGACGAGGAGACGGACAGACGGAGAGTCGGCGTGGTGCGTGGGTGCCCGGCTCCTGCGCAGCAGAAGCCGGAATGAGGGATGACGGATCGCGCGCTGGGGGCCGGGTTCGGCTTCGCCGTACCCGGGCACCCGCGGGGTCCTTTCAGCGGCGCTCGCGGGCGAGGGCTCGTTCGATGTCGCGTTGGGCGTCGCGCTTCTTGATGTCGGAGCGTTTGTCGTGCTGCTTCTTGCCCTTGCCGACGCCCACGAGGAGTTTGATGCGGCCTTCCTTGAAATACATCTTGAGCGGGACGAGCGTGACACCCTTCTCGGCGGCGGCGCGCGCGAGTTTGCGGATCTCGCGCTTGTGCGCGAGCAGCGGGCGGCTGCGCGTCGGCGCGTGCTGGGCGGCGGCGCCCGCGGGCGGGTATTCGTCGATGTGCGCTGAGAAGAGCGTGAGCGTGGGCGGATCTTCTTCGGCGCGGACGTACCCCTCGGCGATGGACGCCCGGCCCGCGCGGATCGCCTTGACTTCGGTGCCGGTGAGCTTGATGCCGCACTCGAGGGTGTCGGAGATGGTGTAGTCGTGCCGGGCCTTGCGGTTGTGGATCTCGGGCTCGGGCGCGGCTTTGGGCTTGGCCATTGGGGAGTGTAGGGATCGTTCGGGGAAGCCGGTACGCGGAGTAACGGAGGGGACGGAGACAACGGAGGAGGGAGAGAGGTCGGAGAAGCGGGCGCGCGTGCCCGGCTACCGCGCAGCGGAAGCCGGATCACCGTGGCGCGATGTCGAGGATCCGGGTTCGGCTTCGCCGTACCCGGGCACCCGAGCTTTCGGTGTGCCCGCTCCTACGCTTGCGCATGAGTGAGGTGCTTGAGCTGACCATCGGGCACTCGCCCGATCCGGACGATGCGTTCATGTGGTGGCCTTTGGGGTCGGTGGACCCGGCTGAGCCGCACGAGGCGACGGTGGATGTGTCGCCCTTCGGGTTTCGGCCGATCGCGCAGGACATCGAGCAACTCAACGCGCGGGCGCTGGATGTTGGCGACCTGGACATCACCGCGATGAGCTTTCACACCGCGGTGCATGCGGCCGAGCGGTATGTCCTGACGGCGTGCGGAGCGAGCATTGGGGATGGGTATGGGCCCAAGATCGTCGCGAATCGGGCGATGGAGACGGGCGAACTGCGGAACGGGCGGATCGCGGTGCCGGGGGTGCGCACGACGGCGTACCTCACGACGCGGCTGATGCTGGGTGAGGAGTGGGAGGCGGTGGCGATGCCGTTCGAGACGGTGACGCATGCCGTGCAGCGGGGTGAGGTGGACGCGGGGATTGTGATCCACGAGGCGCAGCTCACGTACGCCGACATGGGGTTGCATCTTGTTGCGGATCTTGGGGCTTGGTGGGCGGGGCACACGGGCGGGCTGCCGTTGCCTCTTGGGGCGAACGCGGTGCGCGCGGACTTGGATGAGCGGTTCGGGGCCGGAACGCTGGAGCGATTGGAGGCGGTGCTGCGGTCGTCGATCGAGTACGCGATGGTGCAGCGCGAGCGCGGGTTGGATCACGCGGCGGGGTTCGCGCAGCCGGGCACGACGCGGGAGCAGGCCGACACGTTCATCGGGATGTACGTGAACGCGTTGACGCTCGACATGGGGGCGCGTGGTGAGGAGGCGTTTGCGCGGCTGGTGCGCGAGGGACGCGAGGCGGGGCTGCTGCCGGAGGGTGGGGCGCCGAGGGTGGTGCGGGGGTAGTCGGCCTGTGGCCGAAGACGGGCTGGAAGCCCGTCCCACCGAAGACAGGAAGACGGGTTTGGATCTCTTCCTTCCGTAGACAAAGACACACACCGGTCAGAGACCGGTGCCACCAAAGGCAGAAAGACGGGCTGGAAGGCGGTCCCACCGAAGGGAGGAAGACCGGGGGCTCTCAGTCTTCCTTTTTCATGATGAAGAGGTAGTTGAAGCCTCGGAGGAAGAAGTTGTCTTTCTCGGCGGCTTTGTGCCAGTTGCCGCGGCGGAGTTTGGCGTTTTTGCGTGCGACCGCGATGATGTCGGTGGGCTTGAAGCGCTCGCGCATGATGGCGAAGAGTTCGAAGCCGATGGGCATGAAGGGGCGGCCCTTCTTGAAGGAGTCGCTGACGTAGAGGGCCATATAGCGCCGGTTGCGCAGGACGCGGTGGGCCTCGTGGATGACCTTGGTCATGGCGTCGTAGTAGGCGGCGCCGTGGTCATCGCCGCCGGCGTCGAGCTTGCCGATGCAGCGCGGGTCGTCGGAGTAGTCGACGTGGGTGGAGTAGGGCGGGTCGACGAAGAAGAAGTCGACCGCGGCGTCATCGACAGGGAGTGATCGCGCGTCGGCTTGGGTGATGTCGGGGCGGGTTGGGGCGAGGTCGAAGCCGAGGGGTTTCCGGCCGAGCTCGGTGGCGACGTCGATGGTGGTGCCGGAGCCGACCATGGGGTCGAGGACGACGTCGTTTTCGCGGGTGTAGCGTTGGAGGAGTTGCCAGAGGACCCATGAGGGCGTGGCGCCGACATAGTGCTTGGAGCCGTGCTCGGTGGGGCCGTAGTGCTGGGAGGGATACTCCCAGAGGGTGGTGGTGAGGATGCGCGGCTTGGGTTTGGTGCGCGTGTAGGGGGCTTTGTAAGAAGGCTGGTTCATGTTGCGTCGTTGATGGCGTTGGTCACCAGCTCGCGAATGGTGAGCTGGGCGGGCTCGATGGGCTGGTCGAGCTTGGCGCCGGCGGCGTGTTTGTGGCCGCCGCCGCCGAGGGTGGCAAGCAGGGCGGCGACGTCGATCTCCGGGCCGTCGGGGCTGGCGGCCTTGGAGCGGAGGGAGACTTTGACCGAGCCATCGGGCTGTTCGACGAGGAGGCAGGAGACGCGGACGGGTTGGACTTGACGCGGGAGGTCGACGAGGCCGGAGGTGTCGGAGCGGGCGGCGCCGGTCGAGGCGAAGTCGGCCTCGGTGATGGTCATCATCGCGGCGCGCTGGTCGGCGAAGAGCTCGATGGAGGGCGCGGCGCGCTTGATGAGCTCGAGGCGTTCGGGCGTGTCGGCATACTCGCTCATCTGGACGAGGGCGTTGGCGTCGACGCCGGCTTCGAGGAGGTCGGCGGCGGTGCGCATGGTGCGCGGGGTGACGCTGGCGTGGCGGAACCACGCGGTGTCGGTGCCGATGCCGAGGTAGAGGGGCGTCGCGACATCGACTGGCAGGTCGGTGATGGAGCCGAGGCCGAGGATCTCGGCGGCGAGTGCGGCGGCGATCTCGCAGGCGGCGGCGGCTTCGATGTCGATATACCGACGCCGGGCGATTTCGCCATCGCCCGTGCGGTGGTGATCGAGGATGGTGGCCTTATCGGCGCGGGTCTCGAGGAACGCGCGCGCTGAGTGGAGCTGCGACCACGAGCCGGTGTCGCAGATGAGGACGGCGTCGACGTCCTCCATGAGGTTTTCGGTGAAGATGTCGGGCGTGTCGGCTTCGTCGAAGAGGGCGGGCGTGTCGGCGACGATGGCGCGGAAGCGGTCGGGAAAGGGGCCGGTGTAGACGGGCGTGGCGGGGATGCCGCGGGCGAGCAGCGCGCGGGTGAGGGCGAGGGTGGAGCCGACGGCGTCGCCGTCGGCCTTGGCGTGGGTGAGGACGACGACGGAGGTGGCGTAGCGGAGGTGGCGCGCGATGTCGGGGAGGGAGGTGTTGGTGGACCAGTCGGTGGTGAAGGCGGGTTCGTCGGTCACGGTGTGGTGGCCCCGGCGGTGTGGGTGTGCGGGTATGTCGAGTCGAGCAAGAGCTCGATGATGTCGCGTGCGCGCTGCACGTCGCGGGCCATCTGATCGCAGAGCGACTCGGCGGAGGCGAACCGCGCCTGGCCTCGGAGCCAAGCGACGAGCTCGAGGGTGATGGGCCAGTGGTAGTCGAACGATGGTTCGTTGCAGGAGGCGTCGGGGCCGAGCCAGTCGAGGATGTGGGCCTCCATGGTGCGGTTCATGCGGTCGAAGGTGGAGCGCGGGCCGACGTGGACGGCGGCGGGGCGCAACTGGTCGTTGGGGAGGTGAGCGACCGCGGCGTAGACGGCGTCGGCGGGGAGGAGCTGATCGGTGTCGATGTTGGCGGTGGGATAGCCGATGGTGCGGCCTCGCTTGTCGCCGGGGACGACCTCGCCCTCGATGGCGTAGTGACGGCCGAGGATGCGGGCGGCGTCGGCGACGCGGCCGCGCTCGATGAGCCAGCGGGTGATGGTGCTCGAGCAGGTGACGAGCGTCTGGTCGGAGAGGGGTTGTTCGACGTCGGGGACGACAATGAGCTCGAAGCCATGGCGCTTGCCGAGGTCTTTGAGGGTGCGCACATCGCCGGCGCGTTTGGCGCCGAAGCGGAAGTCCTGGCCTTCGACCATGTGGGTCGGCCGGTAGTCGCGGACGAGCTGTTCGATGAAGTCTTCGGGCGAGCAGGCGAGGAGCTCGCGCGTGGGCTCTAGGCGGACGACGTCATCGGCGCCGAGTTGTTTCAGCAGGCGCGTGCGCTGCTCGAAGGTGGTGAGACGCGGGGGGACGCGGTCGGGAAAGAGGACGGCGGCGGGGGGCGGGTCGAAGGAGAGGGCGACGACGCGGCCGTGCTCCCCCACTGCTTCACGCGCAGCGTGGATGAGGGCGGCGTGGCCGAGGTGGACGCCGTCGAAGTTGCCGATGGTGATGGCGGTGGGCGCGGCGTTGGTTGTGGAAGAGGGCGCGGGCACGCTCGGACGGTACGCACGGGCGGGCTGGGTTGCTAGTTGGGTCACGGGGCGTGAGGATGGCGGCATGCGGAGAGCGATGCTTCCTTCAACGAGCGGTGAACGGCGGTGGCTGCTGGTGATCGCGGCGTCGGCCGAGGCGAGGGCGGTCGTCCGCGGGATCGCGCCGGACTGGCTGGAAGCGCATGGCGGGAGCGACGCGCTGGGCGCGGCGTGGGAGGCGTTGCAGATCAGCGAGAGGTTCGAGGTGGTGGTGACGGGCGTGGGCAAGGCCAACGGCGCGGGCGGGGCGGCGCGGGTGATGGATCGCGATCGGCACTGCGGCGTGGTGTCGATCGGCGTCGCGGGTATGTATGAGCCGACGTCGGGAGGCACTCGGCTGGAGCTGGGACAGCGCGTGGCGGTGGTGACGAGTCTGTTCGCGGACGAGGGCGTGGTGACGCCGCAGGGATTCGAAACGGCTGAGGAGATGGGCTTTGCGCCGGCGGAGGGAGTCATGACGGGGGCGGCGGGGATGGCGGTGTCGTGCGACCATCATTTATTGCACGACGACAACACGCTGGAGCGGGCGGACGAGGCGACGGTCTCAACGTGCTCGGGGACGGACACGCGGGCGCGGTTCGTGCGTGATCGGACCGGGGCGATGATCGAGACGATGGAGGGGGCGGCGGTGGGGCTGGTGGCGCGGCGGGTCGCCTTCGACGTGCCGTTCGTGCACCTGCGGGTGATCAGCAACACGACGGGGGACCGGAAGAAGCAGGTGTGGAACCTGCCGCGGGCGTTGGAGGAGCTGTCGAAGTTCGCGGCGGTCCTGTAACTGGCGGGACGGTCGGGGCGGCGGATGGGGTTGGCTATCGGGCGGCGTTGATGGCGAGGCGAGGCTGGTGGAGTGGGTTTGCGCGGTCTGGTGGAGTGGGGC
>CAYTSW010000039.1:0-21134 GCA_964440605.1 uncultured Phycisphaeraceae bacterium
GCCATCTTCGAATCGACCAACGAGGTGCCCTTCGCGACCACGTCGCAGGGCGCCAACACGACCATCACCGGTCAGGGCGGCGTCGCGGAGGCGGGCACCGTGCTCGACGTGCGACCCCGCATCTCCGAGGGCGGGGACATCAGTCTTCAGGTGACGCTCGAGCTCTCGAGCTTCACGGGTGAGGGCCAGTCCGGTCTCCAGCCGCCGCGCCAGACGTCGAACTACGAATCGGTGGTCACCGTCCCGTCCGACTCGACCATCATCATCGGCGGCTTCACGCTGAACCAGTCGTCCGACGAAGAGCGCAAGCTGCCGATCCTGGGAGACATCCCGATCCTGGGCCTGCTCTTCAAGGACATCGCCCAGAGCTCGACGCGCAACACCGTCTTTATCTTCATCACCCCCCGCATCTACAACGACCCCCGCGGCGACGACCTGCGCATCGTCACCGAGGGCGCACTGGCGGCCGCGGGCCTCGACGACGGACGCCCGAAGATGGAGCTCGTCACCATCCCGATTGTCGGGCGTCTCGGGCCCGACCGCGTGCTGCCCCGCAACGAGATCGCCGAGGAGGCCGAACTCTCGAGCATCCCCGGCGACCCCTCGACGTGGTGAGCCCGTCCCTCCCCCTCCGCTCGCGAATGACCCGCTGAATCCTCATGGCCGACACGCCCCCTCCCAACCCGACGCCAGAGAACGGCAAGCCGGCGCAGACCAACGGCGTCCCCGATCCGGCGCGCCCGACGGTGTCGGGTCTCCACCGCGTGGCGCAGAGCCTCCAACCGCTGTCGGTCCGGCCCGAACAGCTCGCCGCCTTCGGTACGCTCCCCGGCGCCGACGAGGAACCCTGGGACCTCCTGCTCTCCACCACCGCGACCGACGAGCACGCCGCGCTCGAGGGCCTCGCGGAGCGGCTGGGCATCGAGTACGAAGCCGAGCCGCGTCTGGAAGACTCGGCCGAGCTGTTCTACGAGCGCGTGCCCGGCAGCGCGGCCCGTCGGCACCACGTCGCGGGCCTGCGCATCGACGATCACGTCATGGTCGTCGCGACCGCCCAGCCCATGCAGCCCGCCGGCTTCGCCATGCTCGAACGCATGATCGGCATGCCCGTGCGCTTCGTGCTCAGCCCGCGGGCGGCGGTCGGCAACGTCATCAACCGCGGGTACGAGCAGCGCCAGGACCTCGTCACGGAGATCGTCGAGGACCTGCCGCTGGACGAATCGGCCATCGAGTCGGCCGCGAGCTCGCTCACCGGCGCGACCGACCTGCTCCAACTCGCGCGGCAGACGCCGGTGATCCGCCTGGTGAACATGATCCTCTTCGAGGCGCTGCGCCGGCGCGCGAGCGACGTCCACATCCAGCCGCTTGAGAGCGCGCTGCTCATCCGCTTCCGCGTCGATGGCATGCTCGTCGACGCCTTCAGCCCCCCGCTGGCGTTGGCTCCGGCGATCAGCTCGCGACTCAAGGTGATGGCCGAGCTCGATATCGCGAACCGTCACAGCCCGCAGGACGGGCAGACGACGGTCCGCATCGGCAACCGCAAGATCGACATCCGCCTCTCGTGCGTGCCCACGATCTTCGGCGAGCGGCTCGTGCTGCGGCTGCTGGACCAGAGCCAGACGCAACTCACCCTCGACGCCGTCGGCATGACGCGCGACATGCAGTCGCAGCTCATGGAGCTGGTCGACCGGCCCAACGGCATGATCCTCGTCACCGGCCCGACGGGCTCGGGCAAGACGACGACGCTCTACGCCGCGATGGAGCGCATCGACCGCACCAGCCGCAACGTGATGACGATCGAGGACCCGGTGGAGTACCACCTCGAGAACGTCGCGCAGGTGCAGGTGAACGTGAAGCGGGGCGTCACGTTCGCCAGCGGGCTGCGCAGCCTGCTCCGGCAGGACCCCGACGTCATCCTCGTCGGCGAGATCCGCGACGCCGAGACCGCTCAGCTCGCGGTGCAGGCCTCGCTGACGGGGCACCTCGTCTTCGCGACGCTCCACACGAACGACGCGCCGGGCGCCGTCAGCCGCCTGCAGGATATCGGCGTCGAGCCATACCTGATCAGTTCGTCGGTGCTGGCGGTGATGGCTCAGCGGCTGCTGCGCCGGTCGTGCCCGGTGTGCTCCGGGACGGGCGACCACCCGGCGAATCCCGGGCGGTGCGAGAAGTGCATGGGCACGGGGTATTCCGGGCGCGTGGCGATCTACGAGATCATGCGCATGACCGACGACATTCGGCGACTGACGATGACGACCGCCGACGCGCGGGCGATCCGCACGCAGGCGGTGAAGGAAGGCATGCGGAGCATGATGGACGATGGGCTGGACAAGGTGGCGCGTGGGTTGACGACCGAGGCGGAGCTCCGGCGCGTGCTCGCCGAGGGGTGATCGAAGGACGCCATGGCCGCTCCCGTTGAATACAGCTTTTTCTTCCGTGCGATGACGAACGCCGGTTCGTCGAAGATGGGCGTGCGCGCCGCCGTCGATGAGGCCGATCTGGCCGAGCGGCTGAAGAAGGACGGCCTGCTGATGTTGCAGGCCAGGAAGCTGCCCATCGGCGCCGCTCCGCCCGCCGGGCTGTCGCTCAAGGACGAGGTGCTGCTGAATGAGCAGATCCGCGTGCTGCTCTCGCGGGGCGTGCCGCTGGTCGAGGCGCTCGAGGTGGCCTCGTCGGTGGTCAGCGGCGCGGCGAAGGAGAAGGTCGAGAAGCTGCGCGACCTCGTCGCGGCTGGCGCCGGCTTCGCCAAGGCGTGCCAGGACGTCGGCGGCTTCGACGATGTCACCATCGCCGTCTATCGCTCGGCCGAGCGCACGGGCGATCTCGCGGGCGCTGCCCACCGACTCGAGCAGGCCGCGCGCCGGCGTCTGGCGTTGCGGGGCAAAGCGATCACCGTGCTCATCTACCCCGTCATCGTGCTCACCGTCGCAGCGCTGCTCATGTCCGTGCTGCTGGTCTTCGTCGTGCCCTCGCTCTCGGGGCAGATCCGCCAGCTCAACCCCAACCTGCCGTGGTACTCCGAAGTGGTTTTCTCGCTGGGCGAGTTTCTCTCGGCGCACACGACTGCCGCGGGGCTGGCTGTGCTGGGGCTCATCGCGGTGCTGGTGGTCGTTCGCAAACGCGTGCTCGCGGGGCTGACCGCGCTCTTCAAGCTGATCCCCGCGGTGAAGGGCCTCATCCTGCGCGTGGAGATGACGCGATTCTTCAGCGTGATGGCGGCGATGACCAAGTCGGGCGTGCCGCTCGCCGACGCTCTGGCGACTTCGACGGGCGTCATCAGCGACAACACGCTGCGTGCGCAGCTCGCGAGCCTCCGGAAGCGCCTCGTCGAGGGCGGCGTGCTGCGGTCGCTGATCGAGGAAGTGACCTCGCTCCCGCTCGCGACGCGCCGGCTGCTGATGGCCGCCGATCGCGCGGGCGACATGGACTCCGCTTTCGACTCGCTGGCCGAGGCGACAAGCGAGGAGGTCGAGCAGCGTTCGGGGCGTCTGCTGGCGGTGTTAGAGCCGGCGATGATCGTCGCGGTTTTTGGGTTGATCGCCCCGATCATCATCGCCGTCGCGGTGCCGATGCTCACCACGCGAACCGGCATGGGGTGAGGCGGTATCCCAGATGAGCTCGGGCGTCGGTGGGCGTTCTCGGGCTTAGAATCACGCCCTGACTTGAGAGCAAACGTGTTTCGAGCCGATCATGCGGGCCCGAGCGGCCCGGGGAGATACGAGTCATGACCGCACGCGCCGCTACTTCTGCCCGTCACGTCTCACGCGTTCGCGGGGCGTTCACCGTCATCGAGGTGATGATCGTGCTGGTCATCATCGGAATCATCGGCGGGATCGTGACCTTCAACCTCGTCGGCGCCGCCGACCAGGCGCGTGTCGATTCGACGAGGCAGTCGATGGAGACGATCGCCGGCGCGATCAAGATGTACCACACGCGTCACGCCGAGTTCCCGCCCGACCTCAGCTACGTGCGTAACACGCTCAACACGGGCGGCGGCATTCCCGACGACGCGTGGAACCAGCCCTTCGACTACTACCTCACGTCCGACGGCGGGTTCGCGCTGATCTCTAACGGTCCGGACAAAGTCGCCGAGACCGGCGACGACATCTTCTGGAACCCGGACTTCGAGTGATGCGGTGCCCGTCTCGCGCCACCCCGATCGGCCCGCGCCGCGGCGCCCGCGGCGGGCTGACGTTCATCGAGGTGGTGGTTTCGCTGCTGGTCGTCTCGGGGCTCGCGACCGTGATCTTCGGCGCGATCGGGTTCGTCGAGACCGCCGCGGCGATGGACGCCCGGCGTGTCAAGGCGCACGAGATCGCCCACCGCATCGTGATTCAGATGGTCGATGACGAGAACTGGATTGAGGGTCAGCCCCGGCGCGTCAACCTGGGCGACGACTACTTCGTCTTCGAGGTCAGCGACGCGTACATCACACGCGAGACCGAGATCGACCCGGAAACGGGGCAGGATCGCTTCACCAGCCGCACCCGCACGCGATCGGCCGAGGAGATGACGGGCGAGGAGCGCCTGACGTCTCAGCTCCGCATCATCACGGTCTCCGTCTGGTGGGAGCGGCCTGATCGGACGATCGAGCCCGAGCGGATGGCGGCGATCTCTCGCGTCTACAACCCGCTCGACACGCCCAACGACGCCCGCGCGTTGCAGTGGATGACGGAGCAGTTGTCCGCCGGCATGGGCGGCGATCGCGACGAGCAAGGCGACGACGAATGAGGCGGGGCTTCACCGTCATCGAGGTGATGCTCGCGCTGATGCTCTCGGCGCTGGTGATTTCGTCGGCGGTCGCGATGTACCAGTTTCTGCTGGTCGCCACTCGCGACGCGGGCGAGCGGTTCAACCACGCCATCGATGAAACCCTGGCGCACGATGTCCTGACGCAGACGTTCCAGAATCTGGTCGCCGCCGAGCCGCTGACGCCCGAAGAAGCGGGCGTGCTCGAGGGCGAGCCGGCGGGCGAAGAGGAGTTCGGCGACGAGGCGCTCAACGATCGTGCCCGAGCCGCGACGCCCTTCGGCGCCGGTTCGTTCGAGGGCGAGGACGAGCGCATTCGTGCGCGGGCCGCGGCGGGCACGCCCGTCATGTTCGAGCTGCTCTGGGAGGAGTTCGAGGACGGGGTGACGGCTCCGGCGTTGGAGATCGTGGCTCTCGAGGCGCCCTTCCCGATGGAGGTGCTCACCGCCGAGCAGTTGGGGCGTCCGGTGTCGGAGGACCAGATCGAGCGCTGGTCGCGCCCGGACTACGTGCGCGGGCGGCTGGAGGTCGCGGAGGACGTCGACGGCTCATGGGTGCTGCACTGGCGTCCGACCGACCCGCCCGCGGCGCCCATGGTGCTGTTCCGCGACATCGCTTGGGTGGAGTGGTCGGTGCTGTTGCCGAGCCGGGAGTCGGCGCGGGTGGCGCGCCGGGACGAGGGCTGGGTCGACGTGCATTCGGCCTTCCTGCTGGAAGACTTCCCGATCGCGGTGCGGCTGGTGCTTGAGACGGAAGACGGGCGCGACTTCGACTGGCTGTTCGAGGTCGACGGGGTGGTGAGGAAGTACTGATGGCCCGCCCCCCCCAACCCCCAGGTCCTCATCGCCTCACCCGGCTTGTGCGAGCGCAGCGACCACGCGCGAATGCGCGTCGGCGGGGCTTCCTGCTCGTCACGGTGCTGATGCTGCTGGTGATCGCGATGATCATCGCCGGCTGGTCGATCCAGCGCGCGGGGATGCGCGCGGGGATCGTGCAGCAGCAGGTCGACGGCTACCAGCGCCACCACGAGGAGCGGAGCATCGGGGCGATCGTCAAGCGTTGGTCGACGCAGCGGCAGAACGATGCGTTGATCGACGCGGCGCGGTCGGGCGAGCCGGTGTACGAGGCCTCGCTCCCGACGGGCGAGCGGGTGACGTTGCGTGTGACGAGCGGGCAGGGCAGGCTGCTGCGGGTGCCCGACGCCGCGGAAAACCGCATCCAGCGCGAGGTGATCGAGGAAGCGCTGGCGATGCTGGGTGACGACGCCGACAACCCGGAACTGACCCGTTCGGTCGGCCCGCCACGGATCACGCTGTCGTCGGCCCCGGAAGAGGTGATCATGGCGATCGCCGAGGGCGACGCGGCGGTGGCGTCCGTCGTGCTGGACGCTCGCCGGGAGGAGAACCTGGACGGGTCGCAACTCATGGCCCGGCTCAGCACGGCGGGGCTGGACCCGGTGCGGGTGCAGCGGGTCGCTTCCATGGTGGTCGCCGAGCCCTCGCTCTGGCTGATTGATGCCGAGGTGCGAATCGGGCCGACGATGCGTCGGTATGAGTTGTACGTCGACAAGTCGGGGCAGCTCGCGACGATCCTGAGCGACCGTCTGGTCGAAGTGGTGGACCCGCGTCGCGGCCTGGGCGGGGGCGAGGCGGGCGGGCCCGCGTCGGACAACCGGCGCCGGGATGATGCGGCCCGTCGCCGCCGCTAGTCTTGCCGACCGCACCCGCGTGATCGCCCGGCCCATCCGACGATCGCCTCCGGCGTGGTCGTTGTCCTGCCTTTCTTACCCCTCGTGGGATCGCTCGCTCCATGGCCAACACCCCTCAACACGCCAACGGCCGATCCGGCCTGACGCCCCTGATCGGCGCGGCGGCAGCGCTGGCGATCGCGGCGGGGGTGTGGGTGCTGCCTCTGGACTGGCTTGCGCCCGACGGCGCGGGCGTGTCCTCCCGGCCTCGGCCTGTCGGGGCGGGTGATGACGTCGATTCGACGGCGTGGATGCCGGTGCCCGACAACCCGTGGACCGAACTCGTCGAGCCGCTGGAGCGCCTGCGCACGAAGCCCGAGCCCGTCGTGGTGGACGACAGTGAAGAGGATGAAGACGTGCCGCCGCCCGTAGCGCGGCCGACGACGCCCAAGCCCAACTGGACGTACGAGGGATTCATCAGCCAGCCCAACGGGATGGTCGCGATGGTGCGCATCGGGGGTGTGCAGCGGTTCATCTATCCCAGGCAGGTGGTGCGCGAGGACAGCGTGGGCGGCGGCCCCTCGTACCGGGTGGACACCATTTCTGAACGCGCTCTGGTCATCCGCCCGACCGACGCGTCGGCGGACGCCGAGCCCTGGGTCTTCGAGCTTCAGGTACGCGTGCCGGCGATCAGCCTGAGCAGCGCGAATGCCGAAGGCGGGGACGAGGAGGCCGAGCTGGACCCGCGGGAGGCGCGGCGTCGGGAGCTGATGCGCCGGCGTCAGGAGGGCAACCGATGAGCCGCTCGGTTGCGCTGGTGTCGCCGGACCTGTCATCGATTGAGCTGGTGGGCGCGGGGGGTGCTGCGCGTTGGGCTCCGGGGCCCGTGCGTGAGGGCGACGAGACGCCGCCGTTCGTGAGTGCGCAGCAGCGGATCAAGGAGGCGGCGGCGTGGATCTCGGGCCAGCGTGATGCGCGCCGACGCCTCGGCGCGGTGGTGATCGACGTGGACGATGCGTTGTGCCTGTGGGTGCGGGCGTCGAGCACCGCGCCGCCCGTGGTCGCCGCCGCCGTGCGCAATCTCGCGCAGGAGTGGGGGGACTGGGCGACGGCGGCGAGCGTGGAGCCGATCCTCGACGCGACGCCTCGCGTGGCGCGCCGGGCCCTGCGTCTGCGTGGACGCGACGCGGATGCCGACGATCGGGCCGAGGCGGGGAGCGACGATGCGCCGGCTCCGACGACGCCCGGCGCCTTTGCCGTGATCTGTCAGCACGACGCCTCGGTGCGCCTTTGGTTGGATGCGCTGGACAAGCGCGGCGTGCGCATCGGGACGGTGATGTCGCTCTGGCACGCGATGGCGCTGCGTGCCGCCGACGACGACGGCGCGGGGGGCTCGTCGCAGGAGGTGACGGCTTCCCTGCTGGTCGAGCCCGGGGGGCGGGTGGTGTGGGCGTGGTCGGTCGGGCCGGACGCGTCGTCGGGGAGGACGGGTGGCCTGCTCGCGGGCGGGTCGCTCGTTGCCGAGCCTGCGCCGAGGCGCGGCGAGGGGTCCGAGGCCGAGGGTGTGGACGACGCTGCGGCGGCTGATGCGCGGGCGCGACGGGCGCTGCAGCGTCTGGCGATGGACTGGATGAGCTGGTCGAGCCAGCTCGGCGTGACGCCCGACCGGCTGGTCATCGCGGGCCGCGACGCCGAGGCGTGGGCGCGGGCGGCGGGTGGCATGTGGCCCCACGTCGCGACACAGGCGAGCGAGACGGACGAGCCGATCCACGCGGTCGTCGAGGCGACCGCGCAGCGCAAGGCCGACCCGTCAATGACGGCGCGAGCCTGCCTCGCTCGCGTGACGCATCGCCCGACGCGGTCGGTGCGCAAGCGGTACCAACTTGCGGCGGCGGCCATGCTGCTCATCGGCATCGCGCTGGGGAGCGTGGGATTCCGCCTGTCGACGGAGACCTCGGAGTGGGAGGCGCGTTCGCGGACGTTGCGGTCCGAAGCGGTTGATCTGGTACGCGAGACGTGGGACGTGCCTCGAGAAGAGCGGATCCGCAACGCGAGCCGCGATGCGCGGGCCTTTTTCGAGCAGGAGCTGGTCGAGGCGCGGGACTTGCGGCTGCCGCCGCGACCTCGGCCTTATCACGAGGTGATCGGCGAGGTCACGCGGACCATGCACGAGGTGCGGATGGCGACCAAGCCCGAGGAACTGGGCGAAGACCAGTGGAAGGCGCAGTTGACGCTGCTCTCGGCCGAGATCGCGACGGTGCAGATGAACTTCGACGTCTCAGATCGTTCGCTGGGCACCGCGATCATCTCGGCGATCATCGAGGGCGTGGACGCGATGAACTGGACCAACCAGAGCCGCGACCCGCAGACGGTGCGGCTGACCGGCTCGTGGAGCTTCGACTGATGGCGTCGGGTCGCGATGCACAGCTCGAGATGCAGCTTGCCGGTGCGGCGAACGCGGCGGAGCGGGCCAACCGGCCCCGGACGCTGGTGATCGTCGCCGGGCTCATCGCGGGCGGGGCGTTGCTGTTCACGTCGCTGATCGCCTGGCAGATCGGCTCGCGTCGGACGCAGTTGGCCTCGGCGCTGGCGACGCAGGCCGCGGTCGAGCGGTACGCGGAGCAGGCCCGCGAGCTGCGTGAGACGAGTCCGAACCTGGCAGACCTGTTCCCGGTTGATCTGGCGATGGCCGACAAGATCCAGCAGATCGCGCGTGAGGTGTGGCGTGGGGAGCCCAACGTCGCGACGGTGCAGACGGTGCGGTACAGCAGCGCGGGGATCCGGCTCAACGACGTGCCGGTGCGCAACGCCAACGTGTCGAGCACGGTGCGGCTGACGGATCTGGAGCGGGTGCTGCGGTTCATGGAGACGGTGGAGGAGGCGCCCGAGCTCGAGGGAACCTTCGTATCCTCGCTGCGGCTGACGCCCGCGCCGGGCGGGCAGGACGGGTGGTCGGGCAGCATCGACTTTCGCCGATACGAGTACGAGGAATGACCATGCGGACCCGGCCCCGGGCAATGACACCTTCAATTGCGGCGTGTCGCGCGCGACGTGCGGCGTCGCTCGTGCTGGGCGGCGTGATCGCGAGCGCGGGGCTGGTGGGCTGCGAGAGCACGCCGGCCACTTCGCGCCGGCCCGACACGCGCGTCAACGATTCTTTCGAGGGCTTCGCACGGGACAAGGCCCAGCGGATGCTCGACGCGCATCGTCTGGCCCTGCGGGCGCAGGCGACCGAGGACCCGGTCGAGGCCGAGCTGCTCTGGCGGCGGGCGATCCGCCAGTTCCGACAGAACCCGGCCTTCTGGCACAATCTGGGCACGGTGCTCGCCGACCAGAACCGCTATCTGGAGGCGCTGGAGGCGTTTTCGACGGCGGCCGACCTTGATCCGCGCGATGCGCGCCCGCTGTACAACGCCGGGCTGCTGTGGTTCCGACGCAACCACTTCGACCGGAGCCTCGAGCTCTTCGAGGAGGCGTTGGTGCGCCAGCCCAACTACCTGCCCGCGATGCGCGGGGTGATGGAATCTTCGAACCGCCTGCGTTCGTACACGCCCGAGCTGCTCGAGCTGCTCGATCAGGCGACCATCCTCGAGACCGACCCCATGTGGCTGGAGGAGTTCAAGGAGATGCGGCTGGCGGTGCAAGAGTCGCTGACGGACCGGCGAGAGACGCGGAGGCGCGAGCGTTAGTCATTGCTTACATCGCGTCGGATCGCGGGTTCCGGGTGGTCTTCGGACGCTCGATTGGGAACCTGGGCAAGGGGCGGTCGAAGCGGTGGTCCGATGGTGGAACACCCGCAGCCGATTGTGGGAGCAGAAGGCTGGTCGCGTACGTAAAACGGTTTACAGTGCTTTCGAGCCGATCCATTCAGGCGGTCCGGTGGGGCCGTCGAGTTGCAGTCAGTCAGGAGATGTTGATGATGCCCCAGCCGCGAGAAACCGTGCTCCGCGCCGCCGCCCTTGTCATCGCGAGCGGGCTTGCTGCTCCGGCTGTGGCCCAGGACAGTGTCGCGGGCACGCCCGACAGCGGCGGCGATGCGTTGTCGGCCTACGACACCGCTCGTCAGACGACGCGGTACGCGGTTGATCTGGTGCCGATCACGACGTCGTGGGGCAACACGTGGGCGGTGGCGCCGGTGCTCAAGGCGACGCGTGACGCCGACGTGCTGTTCAACACGCTGGCGCTGGGCGTGACGAGCGTGAGTCCGGATGTGGAAGGGAGCGTTGCGCTGGGCGGCGCGGAGCGGTCGTTCAGCGTCTGGAGCGGGCCGGGATTCGGCATCGCGCCGGAGAACAACGCGGCCTCGACGGTGGATGTGCCGTCGCTGGACCAGCGGTTCGGCGTGGTCTTCGGCGACCTGAACTCCGACGCGACCAACGCGGTGGGGGCGTTGATCGGTTTCAACGATGACGAGCCGAACCGCGCGTGGGTGCGCCGCACCAACGCCGCCCACAGCCGGACATTCGAGTTTCTCTCGGACACGTCGTCGGTGATCCCGAGCGCGATCGACGCGGCCGGCCTGGTGCACCTGCGGGTGGACGGCTTCAACACCAGCGTCAGCAGCACGGTGCTGGGCGACAACATCGTCACGGTCGACCTGCCCGCGCGGAGCGCGAGCTCGCTGAACGGCATCTCCAAGGGCAGCGGCTCAAGCAACCAGGCCTTTGATGGATCGGCGACGGACTTCGCGATCAACAACTCCGACACGCTGCTCAACCCGCCGGCGGCGTTGCCGAGCTCGGCGGCGTCGGGCGGCGCCGGTCAGCCTTTGGTTCTCGATTTCGCCAGCCAGTACGGCGTGGGCGGGGGCGCCGCGACCGGCGCGCACCTGAACATCATCGCGACGTCGCACCGCGGCAACCCGACGTTCACGCTCGCGAACCCGCTGGGGGGCGTGGGCACGGTCGCGTCGCTGACGCGCACCAACTTCGACGACACGCGGACGGACGCGTTCAACGTTTTCGCGGTCGACGCTTCGGGCGCTCCGCTCGCCTCCGAGCCGGCGGTGCTCCCGGTGCCGATGCCCGACGATGCCTCGCTCAACGCGAGCAGCGAGGCGGAGTTCCTGGCCTATGACAACCAGACCGTGTTCCGTGGCCCGATCGGGCATGTCGGGCTCGGCAGCGACGGCGTGGGCGGACCGCTGGTCGCCGCGGCGACGGCGACGGACCCCGTCGCCGGTGAGTTCATCGCGGTGGCGCGTTTTGACAGCTCCGTGCAGTGGTCGACGGCGGCGAAGATCGGCCAGGCCGTGCTGGACGGGCCGGGCGGCTCGTCGGTCGGCACGCTCGCGGCCGGGGCGCCGGTTTCGCTCTCGATCCCGGCGGTCGATCTCGAGGGCAACGTCTACTTCGTCGGACTCGTGGACGACGGGCAGGGCGGCGACCCCGCGCCGTCGCTCATCCGCGCGGTAAACGCGCCGGGCGGCTACGAGCTCGAGCTGCTGCTCAGCGAGGGCCAGGCCGTGCTCGGGGCCAACTCGGACGTCGAGTGGACGGTGTCGCGGATCGTTCTCGGCGACTCGGACTCGGTCGCCTCGGCGGGCTTCCACGGGGCCTCCGTGCTCCAGCCGCAGAGCCGTCCGGCGAGCGACGCGGGCGACCCCTTCGCGGTGGGCGGCGTGACGCTGTCGGCGCAGATCACCTACGCCCGTGGAGCGGGCGAGCAGTACGAAGCCGTCCTTTTGCTGCGCCCGGTGGAAGGCGATGTCGCGAACCTGTGCGCCGCGGACTTCGACGGCAACGGCATCGTGGACGGCGCCGACTTTGGCACCTTCGGAGCCGCCTTCGGCTCCAGTTCGGGTGACGCCAACTACTTGCCCGACGCGGACTTCGATAACAATGGCACGATCGACGGGGCCGACTTCGGCGCCTTCGGAGGCGAGTTCGGGCGCGACGACTGCGCGGGCTGATCACCGTTTGACCACAGTGCAACCACATGCGGGCGGAGGCGGCTTGGGTTCTCCCCGACAGTTGACATGGGGAGCTCCAAGTAAGGCGGCAAAGCGTTCAGATGGCGCAAAGAACGGGTCGAGGCGGGGCTAAATTTCAAGAACAGGCCACCGGCGAACGGGCAGCTTCGTAGAGGCTCGTGTCTGGCGGGTTAGTATGAGCTCAACCGGCTGTGCGCGCTGGCATCAGTGTACGCGGGCGGGGACAGGACTACGGGTGCGGCGGGGCGTCGTGCCGGGGAACGGTCTGACGAACACTTCCTTGAAGCAGTGAGATCGAGCGGATGAAGGCGGCTCTGAAATACGCGGCGCTGGCATTGGGACCCATCGTCCTGATCGTCGGGATCTGGTGGACGATGAACCAGGGTGGCACGCCGGGCACGGCCTCACGGATCGATTACGTGAACGTCGTGACGGGCGAGCGCACGAGCATCCCCGCCGAGAAGGCCGCGGTCGCGGTTCGGCCCGACGACAGCGGCGAGTGGGTGCTCTTCCCTGTCGCGGAGGACGAGTCGGGCGAAGTTGTCCTTGTCGGGCACTATCGGGGTCGATTCGACACCCTCGTCCGTCAGCGCGAGGATGCGGGCGCGGGGCTGGCGGTGGATCCCAACACGTACCAACTGCGGTAGCTTCCATTCATAAGCGAACGCTTCACGCGTTGAGACATGTCAGGCCGGCTCGCGGGTGATCCGGCCAAGAGCAATCGGCGAATGCTGAGCCGGGGTCCCGGCACAAGAATCGATAGCGAACCATCGGCGAGACCGACGAAGTCAGGAGATACAGCATGACGGCAGCGGGCAAGAAAAGTGCAGGGCGTGCGGCGGGGTTCACCCTTGTCGAGCTTCTGGTAGTGGTGGCGATCATCGCCCTGCTCATCGGCATCCTGCTGCCGGCGCTCGGCAAGGCTCAGCGCACCGCGTTCCGGATGCAGTCGAGCAACAACCTGCGTCAGTTCGTACAGGGCTTTGCGCAGCACGCGGCTCAGAACGATCAGGAATATCCCTGCATCGCGACCTCGGGCAAGCGACTTCGGAACGTCGCCATCCGGACCAGCGGCAACGCCGAGGCGATCCGCGAGTTCACCGAGCGCGATAGCACCAATCCGCTTCAAGAAGCGGACTGGTTCTCCCCTGCGCTCGGCGGCGAGCTGCCCCTCAACCGTTCTCAGCGGTGGGAGACGATCTTCACGAACTACGGCGATCCGGGCATGGACGCGACGCAGATCGCCTACAGCAACTCGGGCCTCGTGACGGACGTCGAGGAGTACTTTGTGACGCGTGGTCAGAGCCTGCCCGCCGTCAGCTACCTGATGCCCGGTACGTTCGCGCTGTACGGCGGGGACAGTTTGGTTGACTCGACCACGGGCGCCTTCGACCGCCACGGCTCCACCGCCGCTCCGTACACGCGCACTCCGGTTGAGACGGCTCGCAACTTCGCGCCGAAGATGACGATTCGCAACGCGTCGAACAAGATCGCCGTCACCACCGCTACGCGGTATCTGACGACGAACTACGTGCTCGACTTCCAGGCCGACCCGGTCTCGTACTTTGGGGCGATGATCACCAACGCCCCCACGTTCGAGGACGCTCGTGCGTTCGCGCCTTCAACCCGGGTGCTCGGCGCTGGCCGGGGCTCGAAGGAGTGGACGTTCCGCTACAACGGGAAGCTCGTGACCGCGATGTTCGACGGCTCGGTGCGGTCCGACATCGATGAGACCGAAGCACGCAACCCCACGTACTGGCACCCGACGGGGTCGATCTTCAATGGCTCCGACGCCCACCCCGACTGCTACCGCTGGTACGAGAACGGCGACACGGTTCAGTAACGCCTCGCACCTTGGACACGCTTGATGCAGCCGATGCCCGGCGTTCGCGCGCCGGGTTTTTCTTTGCGCCGCTTCGCGATATTCGCCATCTTGACAGCCCGTACGCGATGTCGATTCATCGGTGTTACGATCGATTGGCGGCACGTTGTGAGGCGGGCGCAAAGATTTCCTCACAATCGCGCGGTCATGGTCGGCATCGAGCGTCTTCGGGCTACATTCCACTCAACGCATGGCGAGCGCCGCGTGGCGCCGCCGGTGTTCCCCCTGAGGACGATTGGGAGACTCTTTCATGAGCAAATGGACCAAGCGGCTGACCGCCGCAACCGCGATCGCTGCGGCCGCCGGCACCACCATGGGCGCCAAGTACGTGCCCTTCCCCGACACCACCGACAGCGCCGACAACCTGACGGCTTCGGAGAAGACCGCGCTGGCCGTGCAGGCCGCTTCGCAGGCGGGCTTCTACAGCACGACCGTGCAGGCCTCGGTGGTGTACGGCAACGACAACCTCACCGTCGAGGGTGAAGTCTCGGTGCCCCTGCTGCTCTGGGACGGCGATGCGCTGCTCAACGCCGCTTCCATCGAGCGCGTGACGCGCGGGGAGCTCGACGAGATCGTCGGCGCCATCAGCGCCTTTTCGACGTCGGGCGGCGTGGGCAACGACGACAACCTGACCTCGGCGCGCAGCTTTATCGCGACGTTTTCGGGCAACCCCGCCGCCACCGGCTCGGTTGCCAACAACGTCTTCCACGACGAGAGCTTCCCGGGCGATGAGAACGGCACGGCGAACGCCCAGCGCACGAACAGCCCGGCTTCGATCACTCCGACCGGCATCGCCGTCTGGCGCGCCAACTTCAACACGTCGGGCGCGACGCACAACAACATCGAGGGCCTCGACCTCATCGTCGGGCGCAACGCCCCCGCGGGCGGCAGCGTGATCGCTCCCGCTCAGACCACCGTCGGCAACCCGGGCAGTCCGACCCCCGCCTGGGCCTCGGGCCGCAAGCTGCTCACCCCCGGCATCGCCGGTGTTGACGGCTTCGCGCCCAACGGCTCGGCCCGCCTCCAGGCCCCCTCGGTCATCCCCGGCACCGCCGGCTTTTTCCACACCACCAACGGCTGGGACGGCATCGGCGGCAACACCAACGGTGGTGACGCCAACAACGGGCACAACGTCAACTTCACCGGCAACAACCTCGCCGGCACCGACATCACCATGCCCGCCCACGCCTGGGCCGTCGAGAACGCCCCGGACTACCCCGATGGCACGATCGCCGACCTGCGCCAGACCAACCTCAAGATCGAGAACGTGAACTGCGGCGGCTCGAACGTCCCCCACGCGCTCTTCGGGTGGGCAACGTCGGGCTTCGGCTCGACCGACGGCGACACCCGCGTGCTCATCGTCGACTCGTTCACCGGCGGGGCCAACGGCTCGGGTTCGGGCAACGGCTACCTCGACGGCGCCTACTACATCGCCGCCTCCCCCGCGGTGGCCAACGACTGGTTCGTTCCCACCGGCGTCGGTGACCGCTACACCCTGCCCGGCTACCGCGTCGGCATCGACCAGAACATCCGCTTCGCGGGTGCGCCCGTGACGGCGACCGGCGGCGTGGGCAACGCGGGCCAGGTCTACGACATCTCGCGCAATGGCGACGTCGTCGCGATCTGGTTCGACCGCACCGATGAGTCCGGCGCTGCTTCGGGCAACCCGTACGACGACGTCCGCATCCAGCAGGTCCACCTCTACGAGGCCAACCTCGGTCAGGACTGCCGCGTCAACACCGACGACGCTTACGGCGACGAGATCGTCATCGCCGAGAACGGCGCCGGCATCCCCAGCCGCGGCATCACCTACAACAACGGCCTGCGCTTCGAGATCCCGCAGCTCGTCTTCTGCGACGACGGCACCCCCGGCGTCAGCAACAACATCACCTTCTCCGGCGTCGGCATCGACGACGACGGCAACATCGCCTTCACCGCGACGACCGCGGTCTTCAACGAAGAGATTATCGACGACCCGCAGGTCCCCAACGAGTACCCCCCCTTCGCCGACTGCTTCGAGACGCCCGCCCAGGGCAGCCCGGTGAGCCCCCTGATCCTGCTCGACGGCTCGACCTCGTCGCTGATGTTCTACAGCCGCGATAACGACACGCTCTTCCGCGTGATGGACGGCGGCGTGAACGGCCTGCGTATCGCCGCCGACGCCTCGGCTCCGGAAGACGTCACCCTCTCCGTCGGCCGCTTTACCACCGACGACGACACCGACCGCTTCAACTCGAACGGTCTTTCCGACACTGGCACCGCGCTGGCCGTCACCTTCCGCCCGGGCGACTTCTTCCTCCGTGACGAAGACGACGACGGTCGCGACGAGGACGTGCAGGGCGTGCTGCTCGACAACATGATGCCCGAGGACGGCGGTTTCCTCCTCGACGAGACGCAGACCGACTTCGTGGACCAGGTTGTCAACCCGGTCCGCGGCGTGGTCCTCGTCGACCTCGGCCCCATCGAGGACCTCGAGCCCATGAACCAGTGCCAGTTCGACTTCGACAACGATGGCGACGTCGACGGTGCTGACTTCGGCTCCTTCGGCGCGGCGTTCGGCTCCATGACCGGCGACGCCAACTACAACGCCCAGGCCGACGGCGACGGCTCGGGCACCGTCGACGGCGCCGACTTCGGCTCCTTCGGCGCCGAGTTCGGCCGCACCGACTGCCTCGAGGGCTGATCCGCTCAACGACGGTTCGCCGCGAGCGGCGGATCGTGTAGAACTTCCGCCGGGCGAGGGAGCGATCCTTCGCCCGGCTTTTTCTTGGGATCAACACGCGGCGTCGGCATCGAGTGTCGCCCGAGGCGGGGCGTGCCGGCGGTCGTGGCAGAAAGGAGACAGTCGTGATGAATCTCGGACGGTGTGTACGTGTGCTCCTCGCGGGCGCTGTTCTAGCGACGGCTCCGGCGTGGGCGTCGGCGGGCCAGGACTGGGTGAACGTCCGGATCGTGACGATCAACGTAAAGGAAGGCCTGATCGGGCCGGGCAGCAACGCGTATGACGCCTTGAGCGACATGATCACCACGATCGACCAGGACCCCAACGACGGGGCCACCGGCCTGAATCCCGACATCGTCTGCTTTCAGGAGCTCGATCGCGGCGCCACGGGCGACCTGACGACGTTCCGCGACCAGTTCCTGCCGGGGTATCAGATCTTCGCTGATGTCTCGGGCGGCGACTTCACCAACTACAACGCGGTGCTCGTGGCGCCGGACATCACGGTCGTGAGCACGCAGAGCATCAACACGCCCGGCCCGCGCAACACGCAGGCGCTCGTGTTCGACATCCCGGGCTCGCCCGAGTTCCTCAAGCTCTACGCGGCGCACTTCAAGGCCTTCACGGATGGGTCCTCGACCTCGCAGCGTACGGGCGAGGCGAATCAAATCGGCAACGCCGTCGCGAGCGACCTGAGCGGCGGGTTTGTGGGGGGCGTGCCCGTTGAGAACCAGCACGTCATCGTCGCGGGCGACCTGAACTCCAACAGCAACTTCGACGGCTCGCTCGACGGGCTCTACGAGACCGAGATCACGATCGGCACCTGCTGCGCGCCCGCGGACGGCTCGGCCGACGCCAACTTCATGCAGTTCCTCGGCGTCGACTGCTCCGGCCCCGACCCCTGCTGCGTCGACGACATCCCCGTCGGGTTCTGCAACTCCCTCGGCGGGATCATCCAGGAGACCTCCCAGCCCACGGGGCTGGTGGACCTCGTCTACGAGTCGCTGCGCTCCCAGGACTTCTCCGGCACGGGCATCACCGCGACGTTCGACAACGGGTTCCGGAACTCCCGCCTCGACTACATCAACGTGAGCGAGAGCCTCGCGCTGCGCTTCGACGCCGACATGGACGGGCTGATCACCGGCTTCGATCCCAGCGAGCAGGAAGAGCGCAACGCCATCGGCTTCGTCTATTACGCCAACGAGAACCCCAACGACTTCGACCCGGGCCAGTTCGCCAACGGCAACACGGGCGCGACGATCCTCGCCTCTGATCACCTGCCGGTGGTCGCGACGTTCCGCTTCCTGCCCGACGTGGTCGAGCCGGTGGTCGGGGCGTGCTGCCTGGCCGATGGCATGTGCGTCGAGGTCGCGCAGGCCGATTGCGACGATGCCGGCGGCGTCTACGAGGGCGACGAGACCGATTGCTCAGGCGCGGATTGCCCGCAGCCCAACGCCTGCCAGTTCGACTTCAACAACGACGGCTCGGTCGACGGCGGCGACTTCGGCGACTTCGGCGCCGCCTTCGGCTCCATGGTCGGCGACGCCAGCTACGCCGAGCAGGCCGACTCGAACAGCGACGGCGTCGTCGACGGCGCCGACTTCGGCGACTTCGGCGCCGAGTTCGGCCGCACCGACTGCCTCGACTGACACGCGACCGACGGCACCCGCAGCCTTTTTCAGCCGGGCGTGACCTCGTCACGCCCGGTTGTCATTTGGGCGCAGGGTTCTGGCGCGGCTACGCTTCGTCGATTCTGAGGAACCGTTGAGCCGGTCTCGTCGGACCTCCGAGTTCCACCCCGCCGCGCTCAGCCCACAGGACATCCCGCCGCCATGATTCTGAACCGCTCACTTGTTCGCGTTGTCGGCATTGCGCTCGTTTCGAGCCTTCTCGCTCTGCCCTCGTTCGCTCTGGCCTCGGACCCGGAGTGGGTCACGCTGCGTGTGGTGACGCTGAACGTGAAGGACGGCCTCGGCGTGCCGGGGGATTCGGTGTATGAAGCGGTGGGGGACATGATCACCGTGCTGGATGACGACCCGGGCGACATCGCGACGGGGCTCAACCCCGACGTGGTCTGTTTCCAGGAGCTCAACGCCCAGGCGCGAAGCCAGCTCGAGACGTTCCGCGATGAGTTCCTGCCGGGCTACCAGATCTCGGCCAACGTCGGGAGCGACGGGTTCAACTACAACGCCACGCTCGTGGCCCCGGGCATCGAGATCGTGAGCGACTTCGATCTGGCGGTCGGCAACCCGCGGGCGGTGCGCGTGACGGTGCTCGACGTGCCCGGCTCGGACGAGTTCGTGAAGGTCTACAACGCGCACTTCAAGGCCTTCGGCGACGACGCGTCGCAGGCGACGCGTCGCAGTCAGGCGGACAACACCGGTTCGGAGATCGCGCGGGACACGACCGATGGCTTCGTCACCGGCGTGCCGCTGGAGAACCAGCACGTGCTGATGGTGGGCGACCTGAACTCGAGCAACAACGCGGACGGGACCCTCGACGGGCTGTACGAAACGGTCTCGAGCGTCGGGGCGTGCTGTGCGCCGGCGGACGGCTCGGCCGACGCAGCATTCCAACAGTTTCTCGGGCTCGACTGCTCGGGCCCCGACCCGTGCTGCATCGAAGAGATCCCCGCGGGGTTCTGCGCGGCGCTCGGGGGCATCATCGAGCAGGTGTCCCGGCCGACGGGCCTGTCCGACGTCGTGTACGAGACGCTCCTGTCGCAGGACTTCCCGGGCACCGGCATCATCGCGACGTTCCGGAGCTCCAACAGCCGCTTGGACTACATCAACGCGACCACGGCATTGGCGATGCGGTTCGACACCGACGGCGACGAAACGCTGGGTCAGGACGAGCGCAACGCGATTGGCTTCGTCTACCGTGCCGAGGAGCTGGCAAGCACGCACGAACGGGGTCAGTTCGCCAACGGCAACGCCTCGGCCAGCTTTATCGCGTCGGATCACACGCCGGTCGTCGCGACGTGGCGCTTCCGCCCGGAGGCGGTGAACCTGTGTGCGGCCGACTTCAACGGGGACGGGACGGTCGACGGGGCCGACTTCGGCGTGTTCGGCATGGCCTTTGGGGTGCACTCGGGCGACGCCCTGTTCGATGCCCGGGCCGACCTGAACGCGGACGGGGCGGTGGATGGTGCGGACTTCGGGCTGTTTGGATCGGATTTTGGTCGGGATGACTGCCTGCCCTGAGTGTTTCTGGAGGTCTCCCGTGCGGGCGAGAGTGGGGCTGAATCGGGTGATAACCTGCCTATGCCGGGTGGATTCGGGGCCGGTGGGGACGGAAGTTCGGGTTCTGCGGGCGTCTGCGGGGGTTCATTTTGTGAAAAGACCCGTGGTGGCGGAGGAAACCACTTGCGTCGGTGGAGGCGTGGGGGTACCTTTAAGTAGACATTCAGCTCGTAGGCACGCCGTGTGGTCGGCGTGTCTGTAGAGAGAGATACTCGGTAGAGATGGAGAGATTTCAAATGAAAAAGACTTTTGCTGCTGCTGCTGTTCTCGGCCTCGCGGGTGCCGCGTCCGCCGGTGAGTTCACCGTCGTCACTGGTCAGTGGCTCTGGGAAACTGACACCTCGTTCTCCCAGGGCGCGATCTTTGGCGGCGGCCTCCCCGTCAACACCTTGGCCGACCTGGGCGTTATCTGGACTGCTGGTCTCAACGGCCAGAACGACCTCCAGGCCAACGTTGACGTGTTCGACGCTTCGACCCTCGTCGGTCTCAACTCGGGCCTCAAGCCCGGTCTCGGCGACGACACCGACGCTGGCGGCGGCCTGGTTGTGGCGGAGACAGCCCTCGCCCCCGGCGGCAACCGTTTCTTCGTGTCGCAGACCACCACCAACCCCGCCGGCACCCCGGTCCCCTCGGCGATCGTCGAAGGTCCCGCCGGTCTAGGCGGCTACGTCTGGGTTGGCCGTTCGAACACCGATGGCAACCTGGACATCCAAAGCTTCGCATTCGCCATCGATGACCCCACCACCCCTGATGAGCTCGACACCCCGATCTACGAGTTCAGCCCCGATGGCGCGGGCGTCGAGATCCCCGGCGTCGGCCAGTTGTTCATGGTCTCCGAGCAGAAGGCCGAGAACGTCATCAACTACTACCTCACCAACGTCCCGACCCCCGGTGCCGCTGCCCTCCTGGGCCTCGCTGGCTTC
>CAYTSW010000040.1:0-16986 GCA_964440605.1 uncultured Phycisphaeraceae bacterium
GCCCCTCGGGCATCACCGACCATCCGCCCGTCTCCTCGTCCTGCTGCGCGCGCAGGTACGCGATCGACTTGTCAATCATCTCCCGCGCTTGGCGGTAATGCTCCTCGTCGAGCGCCCGGGCGGGCGCGACGAACGCGAGCGAGGCGACGACAACCGTGACAAGAGCAATCAGTGTGCGCATGATGCGAGTCCTCCAGCGTGCGGGCACAGTCGCACCAAGCGTAGATCTTCCACACCAGCGCGGCAGGACGCATCCCGTGGAGACCGGGCGAGCCCTCCCCCTTCCGCGTCTCCCCTCTGAGTCCTGTGCTTTCTCAGCGCCTCTGCCTCCTGACCGTCAGACAGCCGCCCCCACCGCCGCATCCACCGCCTCGCGCGCCGCCGCGTCGGCCTGCGCCACGTCCTTGAAGCTGGTGATCGGGGACACCCCGACTTCCCCGATCGCCTGCTCGACCAGTTCGCCGATCCGGCCGAAGGGGATCTTCTCGTCGAGGAAGGCGGTGACCGCCCGCTCGTTCGCCGCGTTGAAGACCGCCCCCGCGGTGCCACCCGTGCGGATGACCTCGTAGCCCAGCCGCACCGCGGGAAAGCGTTCGACGTCGGGTGGGCTCAGCCGCAGCTCGGGCAGTTCGCTCCACTTGAGGCGCTTCCACGGGCCCGGAGCGCGGCTTGGGAACGTCAGCGCGTACTGGATAGGCATGCGCATGTCCGCGGCGCCCATCTGCGCCACGGCGTTGCCGTCGGTGAACTCCACGATCGCGTGGACCGTGCTCGTCGGCTCGACGAGGACGCCCAGACGCTCGGCGCCCACGCCGAAGAGCCAGTGCGCTTCAACGAGCTCGAGCGCCTTGTTGGTCAGGCTCGCCGAATCGATCGTCACCTTCGCGCCCATGTTCCACGTCGGGTGCGCGAGCGCATCTTCGATGGTGGCGTTGTACGTCTGGTCGCGTGTCTTTTCACGCAGCGCGCCGCCGCTGGCGGTGAGGATGATCTTCGCGACGTCGTCGCCCGCCGTGATCGGCGGTTCACAGGGGAACGCCCCATGCCGCGAAGCGATCGCCTGCCACACGCCGGCGTGCTCGGAGTCCACGGGCAGCAGGCGCGACCCGCTCTGCTTCGCCGCCGCGACGACCAGCTCCCCCGCCGCGACCAGCGTCTCCTTGTTCGCCAGCGCTACGTCGCGCCCGAGCTGCACAGCCGCCATCGTCGCCGGCAGCCCCGCGTACCCGACCATCGACGCGAGCACGACGTCGCACTCCACTTCGCGCACGAGGCGCTCGGCGGCGTCGCGCCCGAGCCGCACACGCGCGCCGCCGGCGTTGAGGTGCCGCCCCGCGTCGCCCTTGGCCAGCGCGACGTCCTTCACGCCCAGCTTGCGCGCCTGCTCGCCCAGGGTCTCCGCGTTGTTCCCCGCGGCCAGGCCGACCACCTCGTAGCGCACGTCCGACTGCTGATTGTCGGCGTAGGCGTTGAGATGCTCGACGACGTCGATGGTCTGACAGCCGACGGAGCCGGTAGAGCCAAGGACGATCAGCCGCCTGGTGCGCATGGCGGTCAGCCTATCCCAACAGACGCGGTACGACGCCTATCAGACGCGGGTCCTGCGACGATGGCCCTTGAACAGGGTCTTCTTCTTGACCACCGGCTTGATCTCCGGCGGCGTCTCCCGCTTCGTCTCAGACGGTCGCTTGGACCCGCCCCGCGGCTCCGGCTTCGTCCGGGCCCCGGGCTCGCGCGGCTCCCCATCGCCGCCCGCAGGCTTGCGGCTCCGACGCTTCTTCTTCGGCGCCGCACCGTCGCCCGACTCGGGCCCGCCCGACGCGCTCGCCTTCTCGTCGACCGGCTCGCTGTCGGCTTCGGGCTTGTTGCGCCCGCGGCCGCCGCGACGACGACGCTTCTTCTTCGGAGCCGCCCCGTTGCTGCTGGCGTCGGGCGCTGGCGCATCGGCTTCGAGCGGCGCGTCGGTCGTGTCCATGTGGGCATCGGTCGCCCGCGGTGCGCCGTCGTGCTCCGGCGCAGCCTCGTAGCCGCGCGGCACCGGAAGGCCGTACTTCTGCGCCACTTCCGCCGGCGTCAGGTCCCACGAGTCGCCGCCGCCGGGCGTGTACGTGGTCGATTCGTCGGGACGCGTGTACTCCTCGTCGTCCGCGTCCGACTCGGCGCGGATGGGGGGGCCCTCCTGCTCCGGCTCGTCGTCGCGACGACGGCGACGCCGGCCCCCGCGACGACGCCGACGCTTGCGCTCGCCGCCCTCGTCCGACTCGGCGTCGTGCTGACGCGCAGGCGGCTCGGCGGCTTCGTCGGCTGCCGGCACGGGCTCGGGCTTGGGCTTGGGCTCCTCACGCGCCTCCGACGCCTGACCCGCCTCGCGCCCGCCATCGTCCTGCGCCTCGTCGCCCTCGCGACGCCGACGCCCGCGGCCTCCGCGGCGACGCCGACGCTTCTTCTTCTGACCCTCTTCCTCCGTCGAGCCCGACTCTTCGGCGCTCGGATCCAGAGGCATGCCGGGCATCTCCTCGAGCACATCCTGGCGCTCGGCGATCGCCTCTTCCTCGATGGTGTCCGTCTCCTCGTCGATCGCGTCCACCGCCCAGTCCGCGGGCGTGGGCTCGTCCCACTCCGGCAGATCCTTGGGCAAGCGCGGCTTGGGCAGCCGGTCGATGGCGATGTCCGACCCGCTGGCGTCGTAGGCGTAGAAGACCACGCGGTCGGCCCGCAGGTCGTCGCTCACGCGCACGCGGATGGACTTGCCCGTACGGTGCTCGAGACGAGTCAGGTGAACGCGACCCGCCGAGAGCAGCTCGCCCGCGACGCGTGGCGCCACGACCAGCTCGATGCTCGCGATCCGCTCGTGGTCGAGGAACGCGCCCAGATCGCGCAGCGCATCGCCCGCGACGCTGGCGGGCTTCTTGAGCAGGCCCCGACCCTCGCAGGTGGGGCACTTGGCGAAGTGCTGGCTCTTGAGCGAGCCGCGCTGGCGCTGACGCGTCATCTCCACCATGCCGAACTGGCTGATGGGCAGGGCCTTGGAAGCCGCCCGATCGCGCTTGAGGCGCTCGTCGAAGAGCTTCTCGATGGCGCGCCGGTTGCCCCGCTTCATCATGTCGATCAGGTCGCAGACGACCAGCCCGCCGATGTCGCGCAGTTTGAGCTGGCGGCAGATCTCCTCCACCGCTTCCTTGTTCGTCTCGAACGCGGTGGTCTCGGCGTCTCCGTGCTTGCGCAGGCGGCCGGAGTTCACGTCGATGGCGATCATCGCCTCGGTCTCGTCGATCACCAGCGAACCGCCCGAGGGCAGCGGAACCTCGCGCTCGTGCATGTGCTGGATCTGCTCTTCGAGCCCGAAGGCGTGGAAGAGCGGCGTGTGGGCGTCGTAGCGCAGCAGCTTCGTGCCCGAGCGCGGGGCCACGATCTTCATGAACCGCGAGGCCCGGCGCAACGCCGAGACGTTGTCGATCACGATCTCGTTGACGTCCGTCGTCCACTGATCACGCAGGGTGCGCATGAGCAGGTCGCTCTCGGCGTACAGCAGCCTCGGCCCGCGCCCCTTCTGGCGACGCTTCTCCATGTCCGACCACAGGCGCTTGAGGTACGCCAGGTCGCGCTTGAGCTCGGCCTTGGTCCGCTCGAAGCCCGCGGTCCGCAGGATGAAGCCGAACTCGGGGGGCAGGTCGAGCCCATCCAGGATCTTCTTGGCCGCCCGGCGCGTCTCGTCGTCGTCGACCTTGCGGCTGACGCCGACCTTGTCCATATCCGGGAGCATCACCAGGTAACGCCCGGGGATCGACAGGTAGCTCGTCAGCGTCGGGCCCTTGGTCCCGATGCCCTCCTTGAGCACCTGGACGATGACCTCCTGACCCTTCTTGAAGCACTGCTGGATCGGCGGGCGTTCGCGGCGGGGCGTCTTGCGCCCGATCCGCTCACGGGTCTCGGCGTCTTCGCCCGGGAAGTACTGGGGGTGCACGTCCGAGACGTGCAGGAAGCCGTTGTCCTCGACGCCGAAGTCGATGAACGCCGCCTGGATCGCCGACTCGACGTTGGTGACCTTGCCGACGTAGATGTTGCCGACGCGGCTGATCGCGTTGGCCCGCTCGGCGTGGAACTCCTCGAGCTTGTCCCCATCAACGATCGCGACGCGGCACTCTTCGCCGGGCAGGTAGTTGATGAGCATGCGCGTCTGCGCATCGCTCTGTTTGTCGGGAGAGGCGTTTGACGAGCCGGAAGAGCTCAAGGACTTGCTGCTGCTGGAGCCGGACCTGGAAGACGTCTTCTTGCGAGAGCGCGAGGAAGACGACGAGCGGCTGGATGACTGTGTGCCCGCCAAGGGGGGACCTCGTGTGGTTGCGCAGGGACAACGTCGCACGCGTCACGATCGGGGGCACGCCGGGGTGCGGGCGCTCCGTATGGCCCGTCTCGGCGTCGGCGACCGCGAGTCCCCGAGCGTCGCAACGCCGGAGGCGGTCCGTCTGTCCGAGCGAGTGAGCCGCTTTGGGTCCGGATCGACGCGTCGATCGCGCTCGAGTGAGCAACGACGGTCGGGACGGGGATCCATCACGCGGGTCACGCCCGGTGGTGCCTGCTCCAGCCGGATTCTGCCGTCGTCGCGCGTCGGGTCACGTCGGTGAGCCGCGGTCGTCGAGGAGCTCGGGGAAGAGGCGTCTGGCCTGATCGCGCAGGTACGCGTTGACCTGCTGTTCCGAATCGAACGTGCCGGCTGTTCGGGCCAGTCGCTCGCAGTGACCTCTATCGACCGAACGGATCGCCTTTTTCAAATAAGGGATCCGCGTAGGGGTTACCGAGAGACTACGCAATCCGATCCCGATGAGCAACAAGCTGTTCAGCAGCTCCCCGGCGGTTTCCCCGCAACACGACACCGGCACGTCTCGCCGACGGGCCGCCCGCACGATGTTCTTCACCAGCTTGATCACCGCGGGATGCGACGCCGAGTAGAGGTCCGCGACCCGCTCGTTCGTCCGGTCTACGGCCAAGGTGTACTGCACGAGGTCATTGGTGCCGATGCTGAAGAAATCCACCTCGCGGGCGAAGGCCGAGGCCATCAAGGCCGCCGACGGCACTTCCACCATGATGCCGACCTGGATATGGGCATCAAAGTCGACCCCTTCATCCTCGAGGTCCTCCATCACCTCGTGGAGCATCAGCTTGGCCTTGCGCAGCTCATTGGTGCTCCCGATCAGCGGGAACATGATCTTCACCGGCCCGAATGCACTCGCCCGCAGCACCGCCCGAAGTTGCGTCTTGAACATCTGCGGGTGCTCGAAGCAGTAGCGGATGGATCGGCTGCCCAGGAACGGGTTCCGCTCGGGGTTCGCGATCCGTTCCTGAGTGGACTTATCGGCGCCCAGGTCGAACGTTCGCAGGGTCACCGGCGCCCCGTGGGACAGCTCGACCGCCTTCTTGTACTCGGCGAACTGCTCTTCCTCCGTCGGATCGTGGTCCGAGGTCAGCCACAGGTACTCCGTGCGGAAGAGGCCCACGCCCGAGCCGCCAAACTCGAAGACCTTGGCAGCTTCCTCCCCGAACTCGACGTTGCCCAGCAACTCGATGCGCGTGCCGTCGATCGTCTGGGCGGGGAGGTCGCGCAGATCGGCGAGCGATTCGCGGATGGCGATCGCGTCGCGCTGGTGCCGCTGGTAGGCCTGAACGGTGGCATCATCGGGCTGGAGCACGACGAGCCCGCGGTCGCCATCGACGATGACCGGATCGCCGTCGGTCGCTCGGACGGTCGCATCGCGCAGGCCCACGACCGCGGGGATGCCCAAGGCCCGCGCGAAGATCGCGGTGTGGCTCGTCTGGCCGCCGGTGTCGGTCGCGAAACCGAGGATTTTGCTGCGATCGAAGCCCGCGGCCTGGGTCGGCGTGAGGTCTCGCGCGACGACCACCGCCTCGTGATCGAGGTCGGCGAGCGTCGAGACGTGCTCGCCCACCAGGTGCCGGAGCACCCGGCGGTCCAGGTCCCAGACGTCGTCCACCTTCGTGCGAAAGGCGGTGTCGGGCATGCGCATGAACGTGTCGGCGAGCGCGCCGAACTGCTCCTGCACCGCGTACTCGGCGGTGACGAGCTCATCCTCGACGCGTTGGACCATCGGCTCGACGATCGAGGCGTCGCGCAGCATGGCCTGGTGGAAGGCGAAGATCGCCGCCGCCTCGGATCCCAGCTCACGCTCGGCAGCCGCGTGCAGCGTCGCCAGTTCCTCCATCGACTCGTCGATCGCCTCGCGGACCCGCGCCTGCTCGCGTTTGACCGCCGCCCGGGCGATCACGCGACGCGGGATGCGGGCGCGGACGTCATCGAGGATGAAGACGCGGGCGATCGCCACGCCAGATGAGACCGGGATGCCACGGAGTTCGTTCATGGTGGGCGAGGAGACGGATGTGGACACCCCCGAAGGTGCGAGTCTATCGGACGACTCAGCGCGAAGCGGGCAGCCGACATACGCGAGCGCTTTCGCCCGGAAGCGGTGGGCGATGTGCCGCGGGTGGAGCCGAGCGGGGATGAGGCCGATATACTTGGGCCTCGCGTTACCGGGGCTGTGAGTCTTCGAGGCTGTGAGTCGTTGGGGCGACGCGAGCGACCTCTTTCCTGTCCCTCACCACGCCCGAGGCGCTTGTTCGGCCCTCGTGACGCGTGCGGGGCCTGTGACAGCGCGGGTGTTATGACGACGCTCACCGGCATTCTCCAGTGGCCGGAGCGCGCCGAGGGCCGTTTGCGGCAACTTGGCGACACGCTCATCGAATCGGCAGATGACCCGTTTGTCCCGCTCGCTCTGGCCGAGCGCTATCCGCTGCGCGACGGGCAAGAGATCACCGTCGAGGTGGTCCATCGCAAGCCCCGACGCCGGCGCGGCAAGTCGGGCCAACGCCGCGACCCCCGTCCCGTCGTCGACGACGTCCTCGCCATCGAGGGTCTGGATCCCGAGGAGTACTCGCGCAGGCGGCCCTTCGAGGAACTGAGCTCCATCGACCCCGAGCCGCGCCTGACGCTCGAGTACAAGGGCTGCCCGGACTCCTGTCGCCTCATCGACCTCTTCTGCCCCATCGGACGCGGGCAGCGCGGGATGATCGTCAGCCCCCCGAAGGCGGGGAAGACGACGCTGCTCAAGGACATCGCCGGCTCGATCCACCGCAACTACCCGGACATCGACCTGATGGCCCTGCTGATCGACGAGCGCCCGGAGGAGGTCACCGACTTCCGGCGTTCGACTCCTTGCCGCGTCTTCGCCTCGAGCAACGACCGCGACGTGGATCAGCACATCGCGATGGCCAAGACGGTGATCGAACGGGCGCGCCGGATGGTCGAAGCCGGGCGGCACGTCGTCCTGCTGCTCGACTCGCTGACGCGCCTGGGCCGCGCGTTCAACAACTCGCGTCGGCACGCCAACTCGGGCCGGACGCTCTCGGGCGGGATCGATTCCAAGGCGTTGCAGGTGCCGCGGTACATCTTCGGCTCGGCCCGCAACACCGAGGAAGCCGGCTCGCTGACGATTTTGGCCTCGGCCCTTGTGGACACGGGGAGCCAGGGCGATCAGGTGATCTTCGAGGAGTTCAAGGGCTCGGGGAACATGGAGTTGATCCTCGACCGGCGCATCGCCGAGCGGCGGCTCTTCCCGGCGATCAACCTCGCCCAGTCGGGCACGCGCAAGGAAGACAAGCTGCTGGACCCGACGACGTACAAGACGGTGTCGGCCCTGCGTCGCCGGCTGATGAACATGCCCCCGCCGCAGCAGGTGGAGCAGCTCCTGGCGGCGATGCGTCGGTTTGAGACGAATAACGAGTTGGTGGGGCTGGGTCGGTAAAGACGGACATCGAGCCGGACTCACTCTGAATACAGAGACTTTTGCAACGGTGCCGGGCTCATCCATGGCCAACCATTCGGCACGCGCCAGTGCGCGGGACGACGCAACGGGGCGAGGCCTGGCCTCTGCACGACCTCCGGAAGTTGCCTTTCTCGCAGTCGCTTGATCTTCATCCCGCGAACATCGTGCGCACACTCTCTCAGCTGCTGCGCCCGTTTGCGCCCTGGAAACAGCCCAAGGATGACGGTCTTGCCCAACCGCCGGAGAACCTGAAGCGCCGGCACGAGGTCCGCGTCACCAGAGATGACGTAAGCGGCGTCGAACGCGTTTTCATACGCGTAGACCACGAGCCGCGTCGCGATGTTCACATCGGTGACCTTCTCTTCGAAGCGGGGCCACTGGGCACCACATCGGCGGCAAGTATGGGGATCGTTTTCGCTGTACCAACCGAGCACGATCTCGACCAGCGGCAGGGACGACAGAGCCTCTAAGTAGACACGCTGCCGCTCATTGCTGTCGATATAGTGCTGGCGATTTGAAACAGCAACGCGCTCCGGCACACCCCGAGGTGCCGAGAAGTAATAAATACCATCGCATCGCTCAGACCTTTTCAGCTGGCTCAGCACCAAAGACTGCATGTCCAGCCAGTACAGGCTGCGACCGAGGCACGCCCGCGGATCACCGCCATGTCGAAGATGAAGGCTATCCGCGTCCCGGCTGGCATGCTTCAGCCCGTAGTACACATTGAAGCCGTCGATGTAGGCGAGAACCCGCTTCGAAGGCCCAAGAGATTTTGAACCGATACTGGCCATGAGCCGTATATAGCGACATACTCCAATCCAGAACTACCCCTGGGTGATGAGCCCAGGCCCGAGCGCTCCCCCCGGGGAGCGTTTTTTATGGCAAGTCGGTTCGTTTGACCCCCCGCCCCCACCCGCTATCCTTGTCGGCTCGACACGCCGCGGTGGACGCCCCTCGGGGCTCGTCGGCTGTGCCGGGAACATCCTGGTTCCGGGCTCGTGACATGCTCCGGAAGCTCCCAGAGGCGGCTTCCGGATCCGGCGGGCAGAGTCAGACGTCGCGACCCCCCACCTCCACCCCGGAAGTGAGCAGGACGGTCCGCGGCGGGCGGCTCCCACCTGCGGTTGCTCCGCGACGAGGGCAACAGGCGGGCGGCGGTAGGCGTCTGGATTTGGTTCGTCGCGGCTCGGCGCGTGGGCGCTCGGGCGTGTTGGTGTGCAGCATCCGGCGCGGCGAAGTCGCGCTCGAGATAAAGAAGGAGCCGGTGGTCATGCGGCAGACGACCTTCGCCAAAGCGGGCGACATCCAGAAGACGTGGCGGCACGTCGACGCGTCGGGCCAGCGGCTTGGGCGGCTCGCGGTGGACATCGCGACGGTGCTCATGGGCAAGCATCGCCCCGACTACACGCCGCACATCGACTCGGGCGACTTCGTCGTCGTGACGAACGCCGAGAAGATCGAGATGTCGGGCAACAAGGCGCAGCAGAAGTTTAAGACGCGCTACAGCGGGTACCCCGGCGGCCTGAAGGCCGAGACATACGCGTCGCTCATCGAGCGCAAGCCCGAGTTCGTGATCGAAGACGCGGTGCGGCGCATGCTACCCAAGGGGCGGCTCGGCCGGCGGATGCTCAAGAAGCTCAAGGTGTACCGCGGCTCCGAGCACCCGCACGCGGCGCAACAGCCGATCCCGCTGAAGGCGTAAGAGCACATCGAACCCGTTGTGAGTGGCAATCGTCCGGCGCAGAGCCGGGTTCCGAACGAAAGCAGGGCGTGAGCAGCGATATGGCAGACGAACAGACCAATGCACCGACTGAGCGGACCGAGGCCGACCTTTCTTCTCTGGGCACGGGCCTCGGCTCGACCGCGGCCGCTCCCGGGCTGTCGCCCGGGCTGGGCGACGTGACGTCGCAGGGCTCGGAGCCCGAGCTGGAGACGAGGCCCAAGGCGCAGCCCGAGCCGCCGGACGCGCAGGGCTGGTGGTGGGGCACGGGGCGTCGCAAGGCGGCCGTCGCCCGCGCCCGGATCAAGCCCGGCTCGGGCGAGATCAAGATCCAGATCACGCGCAAGAAGACCAAGACGGTCGACGAGTATTTCACCGAGCTGCGCGACCGCAACAACGTCAAGGCCCCGCTCGACGTCACCGGGACGCTGGGCCAGATGGACGTGGTGATCCGCACGCACGGCGGCGGGTTCATGGGCCAGGCGGGCGCCGTCATGCTCGCCATCGCCCGCGCCCTGAAGAAGTACGACCCCAACTTCGAGGACGCCCTGCGCGACCACGGCCTGCTGACGCGTGACGACCGCGAGGTCGAGCGCAAGAAGTATGGCCAGGCTGGCGCGCGTCGCCGCTTCCAGTTCTCGAAGCGCTGATCCGCCGCGACGCTGGCACGAAACGACGAAAGGCCGCCCATGTGTGGGCGGCCTTTTTCGTGCACTTGATCCGTCGACGTACTGCTTGCCAGCGCAGCCGCGCCGGCGCGGCGATCAGACGTTGAAGCGTTCGACGAGCGAGCGCAGTTGCTCGGCGTTGCGCGAGAGTTCGGTCGCGGCGTCAGCGGACTGAGCGGCGCCGCGTGCCGCCTCTTCCGAGCCGGCGTTGACCCGCTCGATGTTCGTGGAGATCTCCTGGCTCGCCGCGGCCTGCTGCTCGGCGGAGGCGGCGATGCCGCTGACCGAGCGGGTCACCGTGTCGGACCCGGAGACGATCGAGTTCAGCGAGCTGCCGGCACGCTGGGCGAGCTCGACTCCCGAGGAGACCTTTTCGCGCGAAGTGCTCATGCGCTCGACGGCGGTCTCGGTGCCGCCCTGGATCGCGGTGATGGAGCTGGTGACCTGCTCGGTGGCCTTGGTGGTGCGTTCGGCGAGCTTGCGGACCTCGTCGGCGACGACGGCGAACCCGCGCCCGTGCTCGCCCGCGCGGGCCGCTTCGATCGCGGCGTTGAGCGCGAGCAGGTTGGTCTGCTCGGCGATGTCGTTGATGACCTCGATGATCTCGCCGATCTCGGTCGCGGTCTCGCCCAGCGATTGGACCGCTCCGGCAGAGCTCTCCACGGCTTCGGCGATCGTCTGAATCTCGGTGACGGTCTGCTGCACGATCTGCCCGCCTTCGGCGGCGTTCTCGCCCGAGTTCTTGGCCTCGCTCGCCGCCTCGCTGCAGTTCTGGGCCACTTCGGTAATCGACGAGCTGAGTTCCTCGACCGCCGAGCTCACCTCGTCGAGCTGCGCCCGCTGTTCCTTCACGCTGCGGGACATCTCCTCGGAGCTGGCCGAGACCTCGGTCGCTGCGGTCGCGACCTCCTGCGACGTCGATTGGACGTTCCCGACGATGTTCCGCAGCGATTCGTGCATCTCGTTCACCGCGGCGGTGAGCTGGCCCAGCTCGTCTTCGCCCTTCATCTTCAGAGGCTGGCCCGAGAGGTCGCCCTTGGCGATCTCCTTGACGCGGCCCGCGATGCGGTGGATGACCGCGATGATCGCATTCATCACCAGCAACGCGAGCACCACGCCCGCGACGACGCCGAGCGCGGTCGTGGTGATCATCATCACGGTGGCGGCAGTGAAACTGCGATCGCTCTCGGCCTTGTCAGCGATCATCGATGCGTCGTTCGCCTCGGCGATCGTGCGCATCGCCTGCTCGCTCTCCTCGAAGGCCGCCCGGCCGTCGTTCGCCGAGAGGTCGCGCGCCTTGGCGTTGCTCGCGACCAGCGAGAGGCGCTGGATCTCTTCGTTGACCGCCAGCCACGCCTCGAAGTTCTCGCGGAACTGCGCGAGCTCGTCGCGGCTCTCTTGCGTCGCCAACTGTTCGAGGCGGGCAGCCTTCTCGTTGATCGACGCGATGATCCCATCGATCGCCTTGGCCAGCCGCTCCATGTCGTCGGGCGTCTTGGCGAGCACGAAGTTCTTTTCGGCGCGTCCGAGGGCGATGGCGTCCTGGAGCAGGCGCGCCGAGAGCAGGGCGCGCGTCGTCGCCGCGTCGAGTCGCTCGAGCTTGCGCTTGGTCGCTTCGTCGGCGTTCTGAGCCAGCTCGCCCGCGAGGTCGGTCACCAGCTCATCGTTGGTGTTCGCGATCGTGCGCAGCGACTGCTGCACGACATCGAACGCGGCCCGGGCCTCGTCCGACGACAGCTCGAACGCGCGCCCGCTCGTGTTGCGCCTGCTGCTGGCACGCACCTGCGCTGATACTTCCTTGAATCGCTCGTACGACTCGCGGAACGACTGCACCTGTGCGCGTCCCTCTGCGGTGGCGATCGACTCGAGCTCGTCCAGCCGCTGGTTCAATCGGGTATCGGCTTCGTCGATCGCCGCCGCGAAGGCGTCCATCTGCTCGGGCGAGTCCGCGACGACCAGACTCTTTTCGGCGCGGTGCATCTCGAGCAGGTCCTGCTGCGCGCGGGCCGCGAGCATCATCCGCCTGGTCGTGATGTCCACGATCTTGTTGAGACGATCGTTGATCGACCCCATCTTGGACAGGCCCAGAGCGCCGATCACCAGCGCGACACACGCCAGCAGCGCGACCACACTGAAGAGTTTGATTCGGACGGACTTTCGGAACAGCGACATGGGACCTCCTCGTCTTGCGACACGAGCGCGTTGGTTTCAGGTCGACCAGCACGAGCGCGACCCATTCACATGTGGCGACGCTTGGGTGATCGACACGCACGCCCGCAGGCCTGACCCGGACCGCGTATGGGGTCCAGATTCCCCGCGATTGGCGAGGAAATGCGCGCGCAATGACAACTCCGATGGCTGAAATCGGGTGGGCGTGCAGTCCGGTTGCGGCGGTGTGGACGGGCTGCGTCGCTACTCAGCCGGTTGGGCTACGCGTCTCGCTCGAGCATGGTGAGCACGTCGGGCAGGCCCTTGGAATCCGGGCCCAGCAGGGCCTCGGCGAGCGAGTCGAGGGCGTGGATGAAACGGAGCATGTCGTCGAGGCGTTGGTTGTGGGCAGCGGTGGTGGCGTCCGCTTCGGCCGCGGGCTCCACGCCGGTGAGGTCGCGGATCTCGTAGAGGCTGGCGACGAGGGGGTCGAGCTCGCGCTTCTTGCGCTCGCGGGCGATGGTCTTGAACATCGCCACGACGTCGGTCTCGGCTTCGAAGTATTCCTTGCGGTCGCCACGCTTGTGGATGCGGCGGATGACGCCCCAGTCCTCAAGGGCGCGAAGCGACATCGAAGCGTTTCCGCGCGAGATCTCGAGGCGGGCCATGACGTCGTCGGTGCAGAGCGGGTCGGCGACGATGAAGAGCAGGGCGTGGACCTCGGCCATAGTTCGGCTGATGCCCCAGGCCGAGCCCATCTTGCCCCAGGTCGCGATAAAGCGGTCCTGCGCTTGTGTGAGATGGGGCGGCGACTGGCCCTCGGGGGGTGTGAGATCGCCGTTGTTTCGGCCGTCGGGGTGGGTCACGCGTCGGAACTCCTGCTCGCGGATCGCTCGAGGAAGGGTAGATCGCGAGCTTCGGTGAACGGACGCGCCGGCGCTCGAAAAAAGGCGGCGAGCAACCCGAGGGTCGCTTCGCCGCCCTTCCGGGGGCTTGTTGATACTGTGAGGTTACGGAATGTATTCGGGAAAGCAAGCAGATTTCCTCTGCAGATGTCTAAAAATACCAGCATGACACTTCGATGAAGCCCACGTGAGGCCGGGGTATCCCCGCTACAGGAAGACATCAGCCGCGCCGACCACGCCTAAGAGCAGGCTGATGATGCCGTTGAGCGTGAAGAAGGCCATGGGCAGCCCCGCGACGCCTCGCCGGTGCAGGACGACGTGCTCGTACACCAGCAGGAGCCCGACGACCCCCGAGGCGGTGAAAAAACCCACGCTGAGCCGGGGATCCGGAAGACCCGCCAGAATGAGCAGGACGAGCGCCAGCGCGTGGAGGAGGCGGGCCGTCCGGATGGCTCGCTTGGGGCCGAGGGCGGCAGGGATGGAACGCAGGCTCCTCTGGCGGTCAAAGGCGAGGTCCTGGAGGGCGTAGGCGATGTCGAAGCCGGCGACCCAGAGGGCAACGAATCCGGCCAGGGCGAAGGCGGACAGGCCGGTGGGCGTGGGAGGCCAGACGAACAGGAGTTGCGGGCGCAGCGCGATCATCGCGGCCAGCGGGCTAACGGCCAACGCGCCGCCGAGGAAGAGGTGGCAGAGGGCGGTGAAGCGCTTGGTGTAGCTGTAGAGGGCGATCCAGGCGAGGACGGGCAGGGCGAGGATCGTGGGCCAGGGGTTGCCGAAGAGGGGCCAGAAGGCGCCGGCGCCGAGGACGAAGATCGCGGCTGCGGCGAGGGCGTAGACAAAGCCGCGTCGCGCGGAGAGGTGCCCGCTGGCGATCGCTCGACGTGCGGTGCGCGGGTTGTCGGCGTCGAACCCGCGGTCGGCCAGACGGTTGACGAGCATGGCCCACGTGCGGGCGGCGACCATGCACAGCACAATCAACGCGAGCTGGCCCGCGAAGCGGGACCAGTCGATCGGTCCGTCGATCGGGCCAAGGGCGCGAGCGGCTTGCCCGGCGGTCCACGGCTCGCCCTGCGGCGGTCCGATCACCGGAGCGGCGAGGCACGCGGCCAAGAGGGCGAAGGGCAGCGCGAAGACGGAGTGCGCGAGTTTGATGTCGCGCAGGGCGAGCAGGAGGGGGCGGTCGGCCGGGCGGGTCGCGAGAACGGGGGTGGCTGAGGAAGGAGCGGTCACGCGGTCATCGTTGGCGCGTCGACGCTCCAGCGATGGAGACACCGGCTCGGGGCTACGCGCGGCGCCCGGCTGAGGCTCACTTACTGGTAGGCGATGATGGCGCGTTGGTGGATCGTCAGGGTGTCGCGGATGCGCGTGATGTAGCGCTCGTCGACTTCGGCACGCTGCTCCATCCAGTCCTGCATCGCGTCCTCGTCGCCGCCGCCCATCATGCCGGCGAACGCGGCTTTGGAGTAGGACGAGGGGTCGTTGGGGTCGACCTTGGTGAGGTTGATGCGTCCGGCGGGGCCTCCCACGGAGAAGGAGGAGTCGGCGTCGGGTTGCTGACGGTTAGGGCGTTCGTCCTCGAGGGCCTCGAGCTCCCGCTCGAGGTCTTCCTCGATGAGTTCGAGCTCGTCGAGCTGGTCGACGGAGAGCGGCTGGACCTGTCGGGCGAGGCGGGCGTAGTTGCTGGCCATCTCGCCGCCGCCCGCCGAGATCCAAGTGTTCATCGCGGTGATGGTGCTCTCCATGTTGCGCAGGGTCTGGATCATCATCTTGGAGCGGACGTGGCCGCCCATCACGTTTCTCCAGGGATCATTGTCGTCGACGGAGGTGTCGGTGAGGTCTTCGAACTCCTCGCGGGCGTAGCTGGGGAGGTGGTCAACGATGAGTTCGGCGTAGCGCCGGTTGATCGCGCCGACGCGCTCGCCGAACGAGCGGGCCTGCTTGGCGGCACTGACCACATCCTGCTGCGCCTTCACCATGTCTTCCTGACGCTTCATCATTTCGTCGGCGTCCATGTCGGAGGACCACTGGCCCTCCTGCGCCTCGGTGTAGTCGCGGTAGGCCTCGGCGACGGTCTCGAGCTGGCGGTTGCGCGACGCGAGCGCGGAGTCGAGCGTGGAGGCGTAGTCGTCGAGCATCGGTCGCAGCGGCTCCATGTCGGCTTCGTCGAGGTCGAGCGTGTCGACGACCGCGATGAGGTCGAAGGTCTCGTCGTCGGTGCAGGCCCACTTGGTCAGCGTTTCTTCGCGCCGTCGCGCCTGCTCGAGCTGATCCATGCGGTCGAGCTGCTCCCTGCTGAGCAGCAGCGAGAGATCTTCGAGCAGCGTGTCCATGAAGCGCTCGGTCTCCTTCCTGCGTTCCTCGGCGAGCTTCTCCATCTCGGCCTGCATCGACTGCCAATCCTGGTTGTACCGGGCGCTGTGCTGGGCGTCGGCCTGCTTCTCGGCGAAGCGGACCCACGTCTCGAGGTGTTGATCCAGCATCGCTTCGCGCAGCAGTTGGGCCTGCTCGCGTTGTGTGTCGTCCAGCCGGAGGATGTCGGCGTAGCGGTCGAGCTGACGGCGGGTGATGGGCTCGGAGGGGCCGCCGAAGCTGCCCATCCACATGTTGTTGCCCCCGGTGATCATCCACTGCTCGCCGTCCTGGGCGGCAGCGTTTGGCGCGACGACGCAGATGGCGGGGACCAGAGCGAGGGCGGCGAGGGCGGGGGCGGTGCGCATGGTGGGCTCCGTAAGGGGTGCGGGAACGTCCTTGGGTTCAATATACGATGGCGTCAAGGGGGTTCATGTCCCGTTCCTGTCGTACGCGGTCACGTCGCGACGGGTGCGGCCGGGGGGTTCATACCACGGCTTATCGGAAATGTGGCCCGGGTAAGGGCAAACCACTTGCATCGGGGGTCCGTGCCGCTTATACCACTGACGCACAAGGAGTTAGCCGACGCCCAAGCACAGCGGAGTCGGCTTGAGAGAACGATGGTTGATGCGGAGGCCGGTTCGGGTCGGCACAGGACCCGGGGTGGCTGCGTTTCGCACCAACGCACACTTACGCACTGGAGGAGTCAGTCATGAGTTATCGATATGCGCTCGGGGCGCTCGCGGTCGCGAGCGCCTGCGGGATGTCTTTTGCGGGGGTTCTGCGCGGGACGGAGTCCGGGTCCATCGCCGACGGGACGGATTCGTACGCCTTCGCCGGCGTCACCGGGAACGCCGGCGCGGGGGTCGGCGACTGGAACGTCAACGGCGCCGACCAGCTCTTCCAGAGCTGGTGGTACTACCGCGCCGACGCGGAGACGGACGAGACCCCGTTCGGCAACGGGCTGGGCTCGAGCCAGGCCTTCATCGGCGATACCGCGACGCTCATGGGTGAGCAAGCCAACGGGGTCATGTGGTCGATCCGATGGATCGTCGACGGCTCGGCCCGTACGCTCACCAGCGTGCTGAGCGTCACCAACGTCACCACCGCGCCGATCACCCTTGACCTGTTCAACTACGCGGACCTTGATGCGGGCGGCAACTCCGCGCAGAACTCGGCGTCGCTGGACGGCGAGGATGTTATCGCCGTTTCCAGCCCGGAAGGCGTCACGGTCACCTACGAGGGCTCCAACGCCGACGCTTATCAGGTGGACGACTTCGCCGCCCTGCGTCAGCGCTTCAACGACGGCTTCGCGACCGACCTCGACAACTCGGGGCTCGACTTCGACGGCGACTTCACCG
>CAYTSW010000040.1:17086-20574 GCA_964440605.1 uncultured Phycisphaeraceae bacterium
GGCTTCGCGACCGACCTCGACAACTCGGGGCTCGACTTCGACGGCGACTTCACCGGCGCCTTCCAGTGGAGCCGCGTCTTGCAGCCCAAGCAGACCACGGACGTCCGCGTGGTGTTCACGATCCCGGGTCCGGGCTCGATGGCACTGCTGGGCATAGCGGGTCTGGTGGCGCTCCGCCGCAAGCGCTGAGCCTGGCCGCGACAATCTGACCGCTCGCATGAGCCACCGGGCATCGCCCCGGTGGCTTATCGCATGGGCCCCGCCGGCGAGCCATGCTGCCCGAGCTTCCAGATGACGCCCGCCATCACCAGCAGGTCGAAGCCGAAGAAGGCGACGATGCCTGGGATGGGCCAGTCGATGCTTTCCCCTTCGCCCGCGTTGAGCGCGCCCGCGAAGAGCACGGCGGCGACGCCCAGCAGAATGACGCCCACCCCGGCCATGAGCAGGCAGGGCACCTTCAGCGGCGTGCGGTGGCGGGCGTCGTCGGGGATCGGTGAGCACACCGGTCGGCACGCGCAATGTCTAGCTGCCGGGCGTCTTCTTCGGGCTGTTCATGCTGTTCGGGTTCATTTCAAAGCACCGCGACCGGGTGCTGGGAGGGACGGGAGGGCGAGCCCGCTGCGTCGCGCCTCAACGGGCGCGGCTGTGGGCGGGTGTGTCGGAGGGATCGTTGTGCGTGGTCGGCATCGCGGCTGCGTCGCGTGCGCTGCCCGCGCCGACCGCCGCGCCCGCGGCGGGGCCGAGCGTAACGCCTTGATCGCGGATCAATCGAGCCTGACATACGCCCGGAGGCCGTGCGCGCCGCCCTCGCGCCCGAAGCCGGATTCCTTGTACCCGCCGAAGGGGGCGGCGGCGTCGAAGTTGTTGAAGGTGTTGAGCCAAACGATGCCGGCCTTGAGCTGGGTCGCGATCTGGAGGGCCTTGCTGCCCTTGTCGGTCCAGACGCCGGCGCTGAGGCCGTAAGGCGTGTTGTTAGCGCGACTGATGGCTTCTTCGGGGGTGCGGAAGGTCATCATGGCGAGCACGGGGCCGAAGACCTCTTCGCGTGCGAGCGTGTGGGCTTCCTGCACGCCGGTAAAAAAGCACGGGCGGCACCAGTAGCCGCGCTCGGGCAGCGCCTGGTCGCCGGGCGTAACGCGCGTGGCGCCTTCCTGCTCGGCTGTGTTGAGGAATGCCTCGATGCGGTCGAGCTGGTCGCGCGAGTTGATGGCGCCGACGTCGGTGTTCTTGTCCATCGGGTCGCCGACGCGCAGCGACGTCATGCGGTGCGCCAGGCGCCCGCGCACGTCTTCGGCGATCGACTCCTGCACAAACAGACGACTGCCGGCGCAGCAGACGTGGCCCTGGTTGAAGTAGATCCCCTGGATGACACCTTCGATGGCCTGATCGATGGCGGCATCTTCGCAGATGATGTTGGGGCTCTTGCCGCCGAGCTCGAGCGTGATCGGCACGCCGCGCTGCGCGGCGGTGCGTGCGAGCTTCTTGCCGACCGCCGTCGAACCGGTGAAGGCGAGCTTGTGCACGCCCAGGTGTTCGGCGATGGCGGCTCCGGTCGAGCCGTCGCCCGTGACCACGTTGACCACGCCGGGCGGCAGGTCGACCTCCTCGAAGACTTCGGCCAGACGCAGCAGCGTGAGCGGCGTGGTTTCCGCCGGCTTGATGACGACGGTGTTGCCGCAAGCGAGGGCCGGGGCGATCTTCCAGGCGGCCATCAGCAGCGGGAAGTTCCACGGGATGATCTGCCCGCACACGCCGACGGGCCTCGGCGCGCGGTTCGGGAAGGCGTAGGCGAGTTTGTCGGCCCAGCCGGCGTGATAGAAGAAGTGCTGGGCGACGAGCGGCAGGTCGACGTCGCGAGACTCTTTGATGGGCTTGCCGCCGTCCTTCGTCTCGAGGATGGCCAGCTCGCGTGCGCGTTCCTGGATACGCCGGGCGATGCGATAGAGGTATTTGCCGCGTTCTTTAGCGTGGAGTTCGGCCCAGGGTTGCAGCGCGTCGTTGGCGGCGCGCACCGCGGCGTCGACGTCGTCGGGCGTGCCGTGCGCGACCTCGGCGAGCGTCTCTTCGGTCGAGGGGTTGATGGTGGCGAAGGTGTCGGCGGGCCGGGTGAAGCGGCCGTTGATGAAGTGGCCGTAGCGCTCGGCGATGTGGACCGGCGTGGACTCGGGCGCGGGGGCGTAGTCCCAGATGGGCGCGAGCGTGGTGCGCGTCGTCGAGGCGTGGGTCGTGGTGCCGTTGGTCTTGGTGGTCATGCGGGTCGCTCCTGATTCGGATGGTACGGGAGCGGGGCCGGCGTGACCGTTTCGGCTCGTCAGCGCTGCCGCCGACGCCGGAGCAGCAGCGGTGCGCCGGCCATCAGCACCGCACCGGCGCCCGGCCCGGGCACGAGGCGGTCGCGGAGCTGGAACGCGGCTTCGCCCTGCTGGAGAGTCCAGCCGGTGAAGTTCGGGTTGGTCGTCGACGCGCTGATCCCCGTCGGCTGCACCGTGCGCCAGGCCAGACGTCCGGCCCCCTCGGCCTGTGTCGCCGAGAGGTTGAACCAGTAGTCGCCGGCGTCGAGGTCGATCGGCGTGGCGAAGTTGAAGTCGATGCGGCGGATGAGATTGGTCGAAGGACCATCAACGAGGGTCTCGGCCCAATACGTTGTGACGGCGCCCTGGGCAACGACCGTGGAGGTGGGGTCAAAGCCGCCATCAGCGGCGAGGATGGTGTACGTGAGCGTCCCGTCCCACGGCGTGATGTTGCTCTCAAGCGTGAAGAACGACGCGGCGCGCAGGCTCTGGCTCTCGGCAAGCGTGAAGTCGTTGGCGACGTTGTTGAGAGGCACGCCGGTGCCGGCGAGGACGATGCCCGGACCGACGGCGGCAGCTCCTTCGCTGGCAACGTCGGCGACAACTGAGGCGTGGGCGGTGGACGCCGCAAGGCCCAGGACGAGGGAACCGGCCGAGACGGCGGTCGAAACAAGCGTTGGCATGGCTGACTCCTTTCTGCAGCGATCGCACCTCGGCGCGGCCAAGTCTGGTGTCGTCTGATTTGTGATCGGGTGGCGGCCCGATCCCTGTGCTGAGGTCGAGTGTGCCACGCGAGCGGGCGGTGTCAACAGGATTCCCGGCGTGCGCGCAACTGGCACGATCCGCGCACCGCACGCGATCGCAGCGCCAATGACCCCGAGAGATCATCGGTATCGCTCACCGGGCGACCACAGGTTGCGACCTGCGTTGCGCGATCTGCACCCTCGCGTGTCGCTCGCAACTTTCCCGCTCTTACAGTCGGCCCAGAGGAACGTTGTGGAGCGTCCCTGAGACGCACCGGGACTGACTTGAGGGGGCGCTGAGATAGGTATTAGACATATGGTCGCCGCCGATGGCGCACTGAGCAACACCGGTAACCAGTACCGCGTGGATACGAACACCCGCCCGGCGACCGCCGTCGGGGCGCTCGTGGATCCCCCGGGCAACGCCTACTCCATCAACACGACCACCGGCGCC
>CAYTSW010000041.1:0-20264 GCA_964440605.1 uncultured Phycisphaeraceae bacterium
TCAGACCGGCGTGAGCCAGGTCGGTCCCTATCTGCCGTGGGCGTTGCAAGCTTGATAGGATTCTTCTTTAGTACGAGAGGATTAGGAAGGACGAACCCCTGGTGATCCTGTTGGCCCGCTTGGGCCACCGCAGGGTAGCTAAGTTCGGCAGGGATAACCGCTGAAAGCATCTAAGCGGGAAGCCCCCCTAGAGATGAGGCTTGCTCGAGACCCCTGGAAGACCACCAGGTTGATAGGCCGCGCGTGTAAGGGGTGAGAGTCCCTCAGCGGAGCGGTACTAACGGTCAAAGGCTTTATCACATCAACCGGGCGCCGAGACTGCTCCCCGGGGCAGCAACGGTCGTTCGGATCAACCTTGCCTCCACCCAGCGGTTGACGATCAGCGATCGTCCTCCCAAACAGGTGGTGGCTCGTCGCACGCACCCACATCGGGTGTCGGAGCAACCAGCTCCGTCCCCTTGTGGTCGCACGCGTGTTTCGACGAACGCGGCGAACTTTCGCTGTCCGACGCACGGCTCATCATGCCGTGGTCCGGACTCGCGGCCTCGACGTCCAGATGCACAAGCCATAGCGCTCGCCGCCGGTTGATCCCGGCGGCGCGTCTTGTCGGTGACAAGAGGTGCGGTGAAACACCTGTTCCCATCCCGAACACAGCAGTTAAGCCCGTGCCGCCGATGATACTGTTCTGCGGGAAAGTAGGTCATCGCCGACTAAATGAACCCCTCCTTGGCAAACCTGGGAGGGGTTCTTTCGTTTTTGGCCTCAGATCCCGTACGGTCGCACCGGCAAGGCGAGCGGGCCTCGGGTCGGCGCGAAAGCCGGCGACCCGCCTTCACGGCGATCATCCAAAACAGTGAACCGTGGGGTTGAATATTGTGCGGTTCAGCGTCATACTCAGACTCCCTGACGCTCCGGGGGCGGCGGGATCCAATCCGGGCCAGCAACACCGACGGAGGGTCCGATCGGTGCGGTGGCCTGAACCTCCTCGGGAGTTGTGAGATGACCCATCGATCGATTCGCGTTCTTCGCGGCGTCGCCCTTCTCGCCTTCATCGCCGGAGCCTCGTTCGCCGTCGGCTCGCTGAGCACCGGCCAGGCGGCCGCCCAATCTGGCGACCGCGCGGGCATGAGCGACGACATGATGAAGCAGATGCAGGCGTGGCAGCAACACATGGAACTCACCGAGCACCACAAGCAGATGCACAAGTCAGCCGGCATCTGGCTGGTCGAGGGCGAGTTTTGGTCGGGGCCCGATGGTCCGAGTCAGACGACTCACATGACCGCGACGATCTCTCCGATCATGGGCGGGCTGTTCATGGAAGAGACGCTGTCCGCGACCATGGACATGGGAGGGCCGATGATGCCGTGGATGGGCAGGAGCATCCTGGGCTACGACAACGCGCGCGATGAGCACGTCTTCGTCTGGGTCGACTCGACGAGCAGCTCGGTGACGACCGGTTACGGCACCAAGAACGTTTCGGGCGAGCTCGTCTTCGAGTACGAGATGTACGACGCCATGGCCGGCACGATGATCGAGCGCAAGAACGTCATAAGGGAACAGAGCGACGACCGCGTCGTCTTCACCATGTACTCCCGCGGCGACATGGGCGATGATTGGTGGAAGAACATGGAGCTGGTCTACACCCGCTCACGCTGACGCCCTCGTGACTCGCGCACGAAAAAGGCCCCAGCTCACGCCGGGGCCTTGTTGATTGTTGGCTGATCTCTGTTCGGCTCACTCGCGGCTCTGGAGCTTGGCGAGCAGTCGGAGCACTTCCACGTAGAGGAAGACGAGGGTCACGAGGAGGCTCTGAGCGCCGTACCACTCATAGTACTTGGGCGCTTTGTTGCGTGCGCCGTTGGCGATCTCGTCGAAGTCCATCACCAGCGAGGCTGAGGCGAAGACGACGAGGAAGAGCGAGAGGCCGATGGACAGCAGCGAGCCGTTCGTCGGGTTGACCCAGGGGTCGATGATCGCGTTGTTGCCGAAGAGCGCGGCGACCATCCCGACGCCCGCGAAGAGCATCAATCCGACGCCGCCGACCGCGACGGCGTTACGGAAGATTTTGCCGGGGCGGATCAGGCCGAACTTGTAGCTCGCCAGCAGCCCGCCCGCGATGGTCATGGTCAGCACGAGCGCGTTGAGTATGAGGCTGGTGTGGAGCCAGCCGGGGGCGTCGGCGTTGGCCGAGGCTTCGGCGCCGGGCTGGGCGCCGAGCATCGCCGGGATGACGTACGAGAACCCGCCGGCGAACGCGCCATACGCCAGAGCGACGGGCAGGGCGGTGAACGGCGCGGCCTGCGGCTTGAAGGCGCACACCAGCGTGAGGATGAAGCCCAAAATCGCCCCGGCTCCCATCAGCAGGTAGCCCAGGCCGGGGTTGGACTCGGTGACGACGAATCCCCCGACGGCCGCGGCGGTGCAGATGCCGATGAGCACGCCGGCCTTGTTGGTCGTTCCCGCGAGGGTCATGTGCTTGGCGGACGCGGGCGTCCGACGCGCTTCCTTGCCGCCGAAGTCGGCGTCGAGGTCACCCCAGCTCTGAGCCGGTCCGCTCGAGCGGAAGTACTGGTTATTGAGGGTGGGATTGCTGGATCGGAACATCGATGGCTCCTGCTCCCCGGTCGGGGGGGCGGTGAGAGTCGTAGGCTGTTTCGCTTGCCTGGCGGTTGAAGGATATATCGTCGATCGTCGCGCGGGAAGACCGAGTGGTCGGGATTGGGTGGCATCTCCCGCGTCTTCGGCCCGTTAGCCCGCGGGGTTGCAGGCCGCCTGGCGGGCCTCGTGCAGTGCTTGTGGAAGACGGTCGGCCAGCTCTATGGCGAGCAGGCCGCCGGACGCCCCGGCGTGGGCGTCGCGCCACAGCGCCCCGGCCCGGGCGTGGACGTGCACGCTCCATGCGGCGCAGGCGCGGAGCGGGAGCTCCACGCTGTGCTGGGCGATGAGTGCGCCCAGCGCCCCGGCGAGCACATCGCCCGTGCCCCCGGTCGCCATCGCAGGGTTGTTTCCGGTGTGGGTCCACGTCTCGTGCCCGTCGGAGACGTGCGTGGTCGCGGACTTGAGCACCACCACCGCGCCGATGCGCCGGGCGAGCGTCGCGGCTCCGCCTGCGTCCGGCGGCGTGTCGACGCCCAGCGCCTGTGCAAGCCGCCGATACTCTCCAACGTGCGGCGTGAGCACGGCACGGGCGTGGAAGTCGAGATGGGTCGACCTGATCGAGGCGAGGCAGGAGAGCCCGTCGGCGTCGAGCACGACGGGGCACTCCTCCTGCTGGATCGCCCGCAGCACCAGAGCGCGGGCGCCCTCGCTCACGCCCAGCCCCGGACCGATGACCAGGCAATCAACCGTCGACACCAGTTCATCGACCACCGCGACCGCGGTCGAGGCGTCGAGGTCCCCGGCGTGGTCGGCGGGTAGGGCGATGCCGGTGGCGCTGGGCAGGATCGTGATCGCGTGCGCGAGGATGGAGCCCGGCATGACGAGCGTGGCCAGGCCAGCGCCAGCGCGCAAAGCCGCGGCTGCGGCGAGCGCCGGGCCGCCGATCATGACGCGCGCCGCACCGCCCGTCGCGGGCAGAGGAGCGGCGCACCCGCCGATAACGGCGACGGTGCCGAACGTCCCTTTGTGCCCCGCGCGGTCGCGAGGCGGCAGCGGCGGCAGTGACGCGAGCGGCGTGTGTGGCGGAGGAAGTGGAGGGGGCGGTGCGTCGCCAGTCATGGTGCCATTGTGCGCGACGCGTTGAAAAATGGCACGCGGGCCGGTCCCTCCCGGCCGGCGTGCCTCATGGTGTCGCGGAGCGGCCGCGGGTCAGGGCAGGCAGTCGGTCCGGCCGAACTCGGCGCCGAAGTCGCCGAAGTCCGCACCGTCCACCACGCCGTCGTCGTTGGAGTCGGCCTGCTCGGAGTAGTTGGCGTCGCCCGTCATCGACCCGAAGGCGGCGCCGAAGTCGCCGAAGTCGGCCCCGTCGACGATGCCGTCGTTGTTGAAGTCGAACTGGCAGTCGTTGACCTGTTCATCGATGCGAGCGACGACGATCACGCGATCGAACAGGGAGTTGTCGGCGTTGAGCACGCGGCAGTTGATGGCCACGTCGCCGTTGTCGTTGATGCCCAGGTTGCCCGAGATGCTGTCCACTTCAACAAACTTTGTTCCCGAGTCGGTGGCGACGGGCGTGCCCGTGCCCAACAGCTTGACGAGCGAAGTGCCGTCGCCGATGAAAACGGCCTCTTCGCCGTTCTCGTCGTCGGCGATGAAGGCCGCGATGCCGGCGTTGGACAGGCGCGGCGCGAAGAACTGTATATCGCTGATCTGTGCGCCGTTGTCGGCCAGAGTGGCGATCTGCGTGGTCGTCGTGCCGTCGGAGACGAAGACGCCGTCGTCGTTGAGATCGCCGTTCAAATCGCGGGCGGTGAAGACGACGCGACCGTTGTTGTCGATGTCTACCGAGTTGTCGAACGAGCCGTAGGGGCTGGCGGGATTGGCGCCGGTGGTTTCGGCGATGAGCGTGCTGGTGGAATCGTTGTTGAAGATGCGGATCTCGCTCACATCGTTGCCGGGCGTGGAGATGTCCACTTTGCCGGCGATCTGACCGTTGTCGGACTGGCTGGGGGTGTAGAGGAAGGTGTAAGGGCTGTTGATGTCGGCGGTGTCATTGGCGGCGAGGATGTCGATCGTCCCGGCGTCATAGAGGGCGTAGACCTGCCCGCCGCCGGTGAAGCTGGCGCGATAGCCGATGCGGTCGAGCTCGTCGATGCCGGGCGAGGAGAACGAGCTGGTGCCCAGTGGCCCTGTGGTGACGATCATGGAGGCCATGGCGGCGGCGTCGTACATGTAGACGCCGTCGGGGCTGGAGAAGAACTCGCGCCACGAGAGGTCGTCGTCCTCGTTGATGCCCAACTCGCCGATGGAGCCCGGCGTGGAGCGGACGATCGTGCCCGAGCCGCCCGAACTGATGAAGACCTGGTCGTCGAACTGCCCGAACTCGAGCAGGGGGAGGGCGACCGTGAGGTCATTGTTGATCGCGGGCGTTTCGTTGGTGATCGAGATGTTGTCCGAGAGCCCGCCTTCACCGGGGATGATGGCGACGGACAGGGAGTAACTCGGCAGCGTGCCCGCCGCGGTAACGCCGGCAAGGGCGAGAAGGGCGAGGGTGCCGCCGATGGCGGTGTTCCGGCTCTGCATGGTCGTGTCTCTCTTCCAAATGGGGAGGCTGAACGGGTTCCGATGAACCCTATCACCCCGATGGGAGCGTGCCACCCGGATCGGGTGAATCGGACGGATGATGAGTGCCACGGCTTGCTGGCAAGCCGTGCTCCCCGACATGCTCACAGCCCCGCGAGTTCGCGGAGTTGGTCCGCCACGCGGTTGTTGGAGGCGTCGTTCACGAAGCCCATGATCATGGCCTTGGCGGCGTCTTCGCCGTAGAGCGCGGAGATCCGCGGGCGCAGGGCGCGTGCGTCGTCCGTGATGCTCTCGGGCCGGGCGTGGGCGCGCAGGAGGTTGGTGAGCGTCGCCGAGGACTCTCCTGCGCGCAGGGCGGGCCGACCGATCGACCACAGCAGCGCCGTGAGCTCGCGATCGTCGGCGAGGTCGGGGCGCAGGCGCATGTAGAGCTCGGCGAACAGCTCGGCGTCGCCCGAACGATACGCCGGCCCGAGCGCGAGCCGCGCGAGGCGGCTGGTCATGCCGGGCTGATCGCCCTGCGCGTTCGCCGCCGCCCGCGCGAGGCGCACCGCGTCCTCGTCTCGGCGCAGGATCACGAGCATGCGCATCGCCTGCTCGAGATCCCGCTGCGCCGACGCTTCGTCCAGCAGCGCCGTGGCGGTGCGCACCGCGCCGAAGTCCACGTCGGCGTCCTGCGAGGGGCCCGCCGACTTGCTGACCGTCGCCAGCGGATCGCCGATCACCTGAAGGCGCCAGGCGTCGCGTTCGGCGCGCACCGCGGCGCCCCACGGCGCGCCGCGGAACAGCCGCGCCAGCACCACATGGCTGGGCAGGAAGGCGCCGAGCGTCGGCTCTTCCACCGCCCCCGCGTACGCGTACGCGCCGTGGTGCAGCCAGCGCGTCGCGATCTGCCGCGGGTCGCCCGGGTCGCGGGCGCTGAAGGAGTGGATGAAGTGGACCATCGCCGGCTGGAGGAGCACGGGCACGTCGGAGGTGCGCGCGTTGTTGCCCCGCCCTCCGAGCTGGAAGTACTGCGGCCGACCCGCGCTGTTCACGAAGACGAGCTCCGCGTCGAGTCCCCCCGCGACGCGCTGCCTCCACCCGTCGGGCGTGTTGAGCGGGTTGCTCGTCAGGACCGGAGTGAGCCCGGCTTGCCCGACCAGATCGGCGGCGGTGGTCAGGTTGTAGGGCGGCGCAAAAGAGGCCTCGTACCCGTCGAAGAGCCAGACATCTTCGAGCTGCGCCAGGAAGACGGCGCTCATGGCGTCGTACGCCGACTGTGCGTGCGAGCCAAAGATCCAGCCCGCCCAAGCGAAGCGCGAGCCGTCCTCATGCCTTCCAACGACGTCCGTCAGCGCGAGTGCGCCCTCGCCGCTCTGGTTGGGCACGCGGCCCGACGTCGTGAAGCAGAGCGTGATCGCGTCGATGTCGTCGCGCAACGTGCGCCACTGGACGCCCGCATCGTCGAGCGCTTCGGCGATCGCGCCCTGCAGGGCGAGCACGTCGGGCTGATCCATCATCCGGCCCGGGCGCCCTTCGGGCGCGTCGATCCAGGCGAGCGTCTGGCCCCGCGCCGCGGCCAGCGCCAGCGCCGCGGGCCAGGCGTCATCCGAGCGGTCGGCGACCACGAGGCCGGGCGGACGCCAGTTGATGGTTCTCCAAGTGTCCGCCAGCGAGCCGCCCTCGGGGACGTTCCACGACGACGCGAGCGCGGCGTCGATGGCCCGCCGATCGTCCGCGGCTTCGTTCGGCGCGCGCGCATAGACCACGCGCTCGGGCTCAAAGCCGCGCGCGAAGCGCGCGATGTCCTCCATCGCTTCCGGCGAGCCGTCGTCCCACAACACCGGCCAGTACGCGCCGGGCTGCCACCGGCGGATCTGATCGACGTACGCGCGGCTGTCACGCACGATCACGAGCGTGCGCACCACCGGCCGCTGAACCCGCAACGCCTCCACGCGCCGCCCCAACGCGACGCTCGGGTCGAGGCTCTCCGCGTTCGGCTGCGCCGGACGCGCGGGCGCCTGCGCCACAGCGGCCGGGCTCGAAAGAAAAATCGTGCAAGCGGCAAGCAACGTCTTCGCGTGGTGCATCATCACGCACGATGCTAAGGCGAACGCGGCGACTCAGAACGGGCGCTTGCCGGGATTGACCGCGAGGTTGTCCCGCCCCAGCACCAGCACGTCAGCGATCTCCAACGCCTCGAGGAACGATTCCTTGGCGGCCTCGGCGTCGGCGGCCCATCGCGGGACGATGCCCCGTTCCAGGTGCTCGACGGTCGGCACCGCGTCGCCGCAGATCAGCGTCGTCATCCGCGGCTGGGGCAGCAGGAGCCCCGTCAGCCCCGGTGTTACGCCGTGAAGCGGGAAGAGATCCACGCCCGGCGCGATGCGGTCGGGCGCGGCGTTGCACCGCTGGAGCAGCGCCACCTCGACCTTGAGCGTCTTGGCCAGTTCCTCATCGCCCGAGGAGCCAGCATCCTGGAGGCGGGTGACGAGCGGCACGCCCACCGCCTCGCGCTCGGCCTCGGCGATGAGCCACTGAGCGCCGTCGAAGGCGGGCAGCGCTCGCCTGGCGTCCGGACGGAAGCTCGTGAGGAAGACGTGGGTGATGTCCGCGGGGGCGAGATTAGCGCGCTCGCCCAGCCGGGCGGCGAGGATCTGCGCGGGCAGGCCCGGGTCGACGAGGATGCGCGCGTCGCCCGAGGTGATGAGCGTCGTCGTCGCGTGGCCCGTGCGCACCGGGGCGCGCTCGTCCCACAGCGGGTGGGCGTCGAGCACGCCGATGCTGATGACGCGGGCGCTCACGCCCTGTTCGCGGGCGCTCACGAGTCGTCACCCCCGCCCATGCCCCAGTCGCGCAAACCGTTGGGGTCGGCGCCCTTCTTCTCGAGCAGGGCCTCGATCACCACGGGCGGCACCATCGTGCGCAGGATCGACAGGTCTTCGCCCAACGCCGTGATCTGCCGGATGAGCGTGGACGAGGTGTACGCGAACGACTGGCCCGCGACGACGAAGGCGGTCTCGAGGTCGGCGACTTCGCGGTTCGTGACGGCGTGCTGGATCTCGTACTGGAGGTCCGAGAGATTGCGCACGCCGCGCAGGAGGATCGAAGCGCCGTGACGGCGGGCGCAGTCGATGGTCAGGCCCGAGAACGTCACGACGTCGATCTCGGCGGCGTTGGGCTCGGCTTTGACGAGCTCGTCCACCAGCTCGCGCAGCAAAGTCACGCGTTCGTCGCTGGTGAAGGCGGTGCGCTTCTCGGGGTTGTGCCCGATGCCGACGACGAGGCGGTCGAAGAGTCGGCGTCCACGCGCTACGACGTCCAGATGGCCGTAGGTCGGCGGGTCGAAGGAGCCGGGGTAGAGGGCGACGTGTGGGGCTCGTTCACTCATGGATCACGGCGGGGCAAGTCGTTGCGGAAAGACCGGGAACCACGCCCGGTTGTCGGCACAAGACGCGAGGGTAGCCCAAACGGCGCGATCGACGCGTCTCGCCGAACGATGGCGGCGGCCGGCCTTGCCCGCGGGCGTCCCGAATCAGACGCTCCCAGTGCTGACCCTCCCTGGTTCGTCCCGCGTCGGACACCTCCCCCGGCGCGGGACGCTTGCGTTGACTCAGCGCGGCCCCCGCCACCCGCCCGAAGCGGGCGAGGCTTCCACCCGCGCCCGAAGCATGCCCTCCTCGAGCGTGAGCTCGCCTCGCGTTGCGCACTGACGCATGGCCTCGTAAATAAGCGCAGCCGCGGAGCTCGCGACGTTCAGCCCCCGAACCCCAGGGAGCATCGGCAGGCGGATGACGCGATCATCGCAGGCGTCCAGGGCGTCGTCGCGCAGGCCGGCGGATTCGCGCCCGAGCAGGATGTGCGCGCCCCGGTGCAGCGCGACCTCCCACGGCGGGCGGCCTCGCTTACCGGAAGTGGCCCAGACGCGCCGGCCTTTCAGCGGCGCGCACGAGGCGTACGCGTCCCACGACGCGTGTTCGCGCACGTCGAGGGCGTGCCAGTAGTCCATGCCCGCGCGTCGGACGGCCTTGTCGTCGGTGTCGAAGCCAAGGGGATGGACCAGATGCAGCGCGCACCCCGTCGCCATGCACGTGCGCCCGATATTGCCCGCGTTGTTCGGGATCTCGGGCTCGACGAGGACGAGATGCAGCAGCGGATCGTCGAGGGGCGGCATGGCGAACCGTAGGATGAACAGATGCGGGCCGGGCCCGACACCGGCGGAGGAACCGTCGAGCCGGACGCCCCGAACCGGCGATGCATGATGATGCGGAGCTACGGCATGGCGGTCCTCGATGGCCGAAGCGAGAAACGGCGGATCCGGCGCGACATGAAGAAACGCCTGGACGCCATGGCGCAGGACACCCGCCTCGCCGCGGCGCGCGGGGTCGCGGCGCGGTTGGATGAGGCGCCCGCGATCGCGCGGGCGACGGTCGTGATGGCGTATCTCTCGTTCGGGACCGAGCTCAACGCCAAGGCGGTGGTCAGGCGTCTGCTGAAGATGGGCAAGCGCGTGTGCGTGCCGCGGACGGACTGGGACGCCGGGACGATCACGCCCGTTGAGTTGACGGGCGAGGAGGCGTCGATCGTCGAGGGTCGGTACGGCGTGCCGGAGCCCGCCGACGCGCCCGCGGTGCACCCGGGCTTGATCGAAGTGGTCCTGGTGCCGGGGCTGGCGTTCGATCGTGAGGGCGGTCGTCTGGGGCGCGGAGCGGGGTTCTACGACCGGTTCCTGCGCGGCCTCCAGGAGGCCCGGGCGACACCGGCGGCGTTGGTCGGGGTGGGGTTCGATGAGCAGGTGATCGATCGCGTCCCGCTCGAGGCGCACGATGTGCGGATGGGCGAGGTGCTCACGCCCGGCGCGCGTATCGTCTGTTCGGGCGGCGGTTGACGCGTCTGGCGTGGGACGCGCGGGGTGGCCGATAATCGGATCAAGCGTGCGCGCAGCGCGGTGGGCGGTGCGCGGCTCCGGTCCGACGTTGTGGTGATCATCAGGAACAAGAGGAAACGCCCATGGCGCTCCCGTCTCAGCAGGCCCGTTCGGGGATGAGTGTTGCGCGGTTTTCGGGTGGACGGTCACGCCGTCGCGGTCCGCGGCGGGTGCTCGCCCTGGCCGGCATCGCGGGGGTGATCGCCCTCGGCGTGTGGGCGTGGGGTGGGGCCGGCACCGGCGAGAACGAACCCGCGATCGACCACACGCCGCGGGCCGAGGGACGCACCGCCGAGTCGCCCGAGCGACCCAACGGCGCCGCCTCCAGCGGGAGCGTGAACGAACTGGTGATGGTCCGCAGCGAGCGTCCGCCCGAACGCGTCGATCCCGAGCCGCCGACGAATCTGACGGCGGCCCGACCTGAGCCCCGGCCGGAACCGTCGGCACCGGAGGTCGCGCTCAACACGCGCACGCCCGAACCGCCCGCGAGGCGTGTCGAGCCCGCGCCCAAGGCCGAGCCGATCGCCGAGCCCGATGCCGACGCCTTCGGCCTGACGGCGCGCACGCTCGCGGCGCTGGCCGACGCGCAGGAAGCGGTGGCCCGCAACGCGCCCGTGGAGGCGCGGGACGTCCTGAACCGTGCGCTGCACAATCAGCGCGCCTCGCTCGCCGACGCCGCAGAGCTGCGCACGAGGCTGACCGAGCTCAGCAAGACGCTGACTTTCTCGCCCCGTGTCTTCCCGGGAGACGTGACGGCTGACTCGTACGTCGTCTCGCGCGGCGACGCCCTGAGCCGCATCCCACGCAAGGAGGGCTTCGCCGTCGACTATCGGCTCATCCAGATCGTCAACGAGATCGACAACCCCAACCGCATCCGGCCCGGACAGTCGCTCAAGATCCTCTACGGGCCGTTCCACGCGGTGGTCGACAAGAGCGACTACCGACTCGATCTCTACGCCGAGCAGACCGACACCGCCGGCAACCGGATCTTCATCCGTTCGTTCCCCGTGGGGCTGGGCGAGTACGGCTCGACGCCCGTGGGCTCGTGGGTGGTGGACTCGCGGGCGGTCAACCCGGCCTGGGCGAACCCGAGGACGGGCGAGCAGTTCGGCCGCGACGATGCAGACAACCCTATCGGCGAGCGCTGGATCGGCCTCAAAGGGACCGACGCCAACACGGAGATCATGGACGGCTACGGCATCCACGGCACGATCGAGCCCGAGAGCATCGGGCAGGATGCGTCGATGGGCTGCGTCCGGTTGCTGGCGGGCGATGTGGAACTGCTGCACGCGCTGCTGGTGGAAGAGCGCAGCACGGTGCTGATCGTGGAGTGATGGCGGGTAGTGGGGGGAAGAGGGGGGGAGGGAAGAGGGAGGGAGGGAAGACGGCCTGGAAGGCCGTCCCACCACAGGCGGGAGAGGCCTTCAGGACTGGGCCGGGTCGTCGGGGAAGAGCTTGTGCAGCGCGGTCTGGATCTCGCGCGCCTGCACGGGTTTGAGGAGCGTCTCGGTGCGCTCGAGGATGGACTTGTCGTCGATGGGCGGGCTGGCGTAGCCGGTGACGAAGAAGAAGGGGGTGCCCTGCTCTTCGAGTTGCTGGGCGATGGGTCCGGTGTGGCCGCCCATGATGTTGACGTCGAGGACGGCGCCGTCGATGGGCTGGTTGAGCGCATCGTGGGCCTGGTCGATATGGCCGATGGGGCCGACGACTTCGAAGCCCGACTCGCGGACGCTCATGGCGATGGAGAGCCCAACGAGGAAGTCGTCTTCGACGACGAGGATCCGGCGCTTGCCGTCTGGCATGGCGGCACGCGGCGTCACGGAGGGGTCGGGTTGGGTCATCGTCAACGCTTTCGCTGAGGGAAGGTGAGTTCCGCGTGGAGGCCTTCGGGGGTGAAGTCGAGGCGCAAGGTGCCGCCGAGCTGATGTTCGACCAGCCCCTCGATCAGACCGATCCCGAAGCCGAGCTCCTTGGGCGGCGTGACGTTGGGCCCGTCGCGCTCGATCCATTGGAGGCGGATGGTGTTGCCTTCGACGGCGGTGACTCGGATCTCGACGCGGCCCTGCGGGGCGGTGAACGCGCCGTACTTGGAGGCGTTGGTCGCCAGCTCGTGCAGCGCCATCCCCACGGGGTTGGCGACGTGGCCGGCGACTCTGACGTTGTCGCCCGTGAGGCTGACGCGTTCGGATTGCGGCGTGTCGTCGGGTCCGGGTTCGTCTTCGAAGGGCCGGAGGACGAGGCGGATGAGTTCGGCGAGTTCGATCGGCCCCCAGCGGGCGTTGGCGAGGCCCTCGTGGACGCGCGCCAATGAGTGCAGGCGCGGGACGAATGAATCGACAAAGCTCCGCGTGTCGGAGATTCGGGCGGCGGTCTGTTCCGCGAGCGACGCGATGGAGGCCAGCGTGTTTTTGACGCGGTGATCGAGCTCGCTCATGAGGCGCGAGCGCGTCTGGTCGAGGCGATGGCGGTCGAGCGAGGCGGCAAGGAGGTTGGCGATCGCGCGCAGGTGGTTGACGTCGTACTCGGTGAACGTGCGCGGCTGGTCGGTATGCGCGCCGAGCACGCCCCAGGGCTCGCGCGGGTCACCCACGATGACGCTGAGTCCCGAGACCACGCCGTGGTCAAAGAGGAGCTGCGGTCCGCGGAAGCGGGTGTCAGAGGCGAGGTCCTCGACGATGACCGGTTCTCCAACGGCGAGGGTGTAGCTGGCCTGAGACGGCTCCGACAACTCGAAGGTCCGCTCGCCAACGTTTCCCGGCTGCCAGCCCACGCCGGAGACGAGGCGCAGGCGGGCGCCGCCGTCCTCGAGGAGGAGGACCTTGGCCATCGGGGTGTCGAGGCCCTCGGCCATGGCTTGGACGGCGTGATCCAGGAGGTCACCTCGCTCAGGTGCCCGCAGGGCGAAGGAGCCGAGCCGGGCGATGAGACGCTGCTGCGTCAGGCGGGCGCGGAGCTCGCGGTGCTCGAGCACCCGATTCGTGATGTCGCGGGCAAAGAGCAGGATGCCCGGCTGGTCGAGGAAATGGGCGGCGGGGCAGGCGCGGAGTTCGAGCGCGAGCTCTTCGCCGTCGTGCGCCTCAAGAAGAACGGAAACTTGCGAGACCTGCCCCTCGATGGCGGCATCGAACATCTGGCGGTAGGCCTCGCGCCGATCGGGGTCGAGGCAGGTATCAAGAGCCTGGACGGCGGTATCGGGTGTGGTGCCGTTGACGCGTCGGGTGAGCTCGTACCCGCGCCGGTTGAAGGCGCAAAGTTCGCCGTTCTGATCGACCAGCACGCAGGCCTCGTCGATGCGCTCCTGAGTCCGGCCGAGCGGGGCGAAGCGATGGAAGAGCGGGCAATCGTCGCCGCGGAGGCAGACCACGTCATCTGGACCGCGATCGCGCCGCAACACACGCCTCCTCGTCTCGTACTTCGGGTGCTCCCGCAGGATGCTCGTCGTCTCACGGTAGCATCAAGTAAGCTCGCGGTGAAGCGGCGGGATGTGAGAAGATCGATCCTTGTGGTAACAGGCGCGCGGTTTGTAGTCGCCTGTCGCATGTGCCGCGCCCTCGGGGCCGCACGCCGTGGATGTGCGGCGTGCGCGGGCTGCGCACCCCCGAACGTCCTACAATCAGGCTCGCAACCGCCTCCAACGACGCGACATCGGAGCAGCATGGCCGACCACCCAAGCGAACACCAACAATCGGATCGCTCGAGCGACTACGGCGCGGATCAGATCAGCATTCTCGAGGGCCTGGAGGCGGTGCGCAAGCGTCCGGGCATGTACATCGGGGATACGGGTCTGGCCGGGCTGCACCATCTCGTCTGGGAGGCGGTGGACAACTCGATCGACGAGTGCATGGCCGGGCGGGCGACGACGGTGGTAGTGCGGGTCAACGCCGACGGCTCGGTCAGCGTCGCCGATGACGGCTCGGGCATCCCGGTAGACCCCAAGACGCACGACAACCCGGCGTACCACGGCAAGCCGGCGGTCGAGCTGGTCATGACCCTCCTCCACGCCGGCGGCAAGTTCGGCGGCGACACTTCGGCCTACAAGGTCTCGGGCGGGCTCCACGGCGTGGGCATCTCGTGCGTCAACGCGCTCTCGGAGTGGCTCGAGGTCGAAGTCCGGCGCGGGGGCAAGATCCACAAGATCCGCTTCGAGCGCGGGCTCACCAGCGAGCCGCTGCACGTCACGGGCGAGGTGCCGGCCGACGCCATCGGGAAGACAGGCACCACGGTGACCTTCAAGCCCGACCCGCAGATCTTCCCCGATACCGAGTTCAACCACGACTCGCTCGAGCACCGCCTGCGCGAGCTGGCGTACCTCAACCCCGGCGCGCGCATCCGCTTCGTCGACGAACGCGTCGGCGCCGACGGCGCGGTCCGCGACCACACCTTCCTCTACAACCGCGGCATCGTCGAATACGTCGAGCACATCAACTCCGCCAAGACATCACTGCACGACGTCGTCGCCCTCACCGGCGAGGCCAACGCGCAGGGCCTGGCGGTCGACATCGCCATGCAGTTCACCGACTCGTACAGCGAGTTACTGCTGAGCTTCGCGAACAACATCCGCACCGTCGACGGCGGGACGCACCTCTCGGGGCTCAAGACGGCCCTGACACGCGCGTTGAACAACTACGCCCGCAAGGCCGGGCTGATCAAGGAGAAGGATCCCCAGCCCTCGGGCGACGACTGGCGCGAGGGGCTCACCGCGATCGTGAGCGTGAAGCTGCCCGAGCCGCAGTTCGAGGGTCAGACCAAGGGCAAACTGCGCAACACGGAGGTGGAGGGATTCGTCGCGTCGATCGTCTCCGAGCGCCTGAGCGACTGGCTGGAGGAGCACCCCGCGGAGGCGAAGAAGCTGTGCCAGAAGGGCGTGCTGGCGGCCCAGGCGCGCGAGGCGGCGCGCCGGGCGCGCGACCTCACCCGTCGCAAGAGCGCGCTCGACTCGGGCTCCATGCCCCACAAGCTCCGCGACTGCACCACCAAGGACGTCGACCGATCGGAACTCTTCATCGTCGAGGGTGATTCCGCGGGCGGCAGCGCCACCCAGGGGCGCGACGTCGAGACGCAGGCCATCCTGCCCCTGCGCGGCAAGCTGCTGAACGTCGAGAAGGCCCGGCTGGACAAGATCCTCGGCTTCGAGGAGATCCGCACGCTCATCGCCGCCCTCCGCTGCGGCATCGGGCCGGACTTCGACATCGCGCGCCTGCGCTACGGCCGCGTCATCATCATGACCGACGCCGATGTCGACGGCTCGCACATCCGCACGCTGCTGCTGACGTTCTTCTTCCGTCAGATGCCCGAGCTGATCCGGCGCGGGCGGATATACATCGCCCAGCCGCCGCTCTACCGCATCGTGCGGAACAAGAAGGAGCAGTACGTCATCAACGAGCGTCAGATGCAGGACGTGCTCGCGACGATCGGCGTCGACGGCGCGAAGCTGCTCATCCGCGATCCGCTGGACGAAGACGACGCGACCGGCGAGCCGAAGGTCGTGCGCACGCTCGAGGGCGAAGAGGTGCAGACGCTGGTGAAGCTGCTGCGCCGGCTGGACGAGCTGGTGTCGGTCGCCGAGCGCCGGGGCGTGCCCTTCCTCGACCTCCTGGCCCAGCGCGGAAACGACCCGGAGGAACGCCGGCGTCTGCCAACGCATCGCATCACCTGGCGCGGCGGCTCGGCCTTCGCGTGGAGCGACACGCACGCGCAGGACCTGGTGGGCGAGTTCAACCTGCGCGACGCGGGCGATGCCGTCGAAGACGCGCCACAAGGCGAGAACGGCGACGCCAAGCCCGTCGCGGTGATCCGCGAGCTGCACGAGAACCGCGAGCTCGCGCCGATCTTCGAGCGGCTGGCGGCGATGGGTGTCGACATCGAGGACTACGGCCTGACGCACGAGGAAGCCGTCACGGGCGAGAAGCTGCCGACGAAGTACGCCTGGGCGACGCCCGGCTCGAAAAAGAAGATCGCGGCTGCCGCGGCCGAGCTCGACCAGGGGGAAGAGGGCGAGCCGGGCGCGACGCCGACCGCCACCAGCCAGAAGTACGTCGAGGCGGCGAACATCCCCGAGATCCTGCGCGGCCTGCTGGCGATCGGTCGACAGGGCATGGAGGTGCAGCGCTTCAAGGGTCTGGGCGAGATGGACCCCGAGCAGTTGTGGGAGACCACCATGGACGCCAGCGTGCGCACGCTGATGCGCGTGAACTGGGACGACGCCTCAGCCGCCGACGAACTCTTCACGGTGCTCATGGGCGAGAACGTCGAACGCCGACGCAGCTACATCGAGAACCACGCCCTCGAAGTGAAACAGCTCGACGTGTGATTTCTTGAGTGCCTTCGGTGAGACGGGCTCCCGGCCCGTCTCTCTCGATGGTTGATGGCGGCACGGGCGTCCCGCCCGTGCGAACGCGCTACTTGCGTCGCCGCGCCCGAAAAAACTCCCGCAACACCAACGCGCACTCCTCGCCCAACACCCCAGCGATCGGCGTGACACGGTGGTTGAGTCGCGGGTCCTCCGTCACGCGGCGCAGCGATCCGCACGCGCCGGCCTTCGGGTCGCGAGCGCCGTAGACCAGCCGGCCCAGCCGCGCGTTCACGATGAGCCCTGCGCACATGTGGCAGGGTTCGAGAGTGACGACGAGCGTGCACTGGTCGAGCCGCCAGTCGCCCAGCGCGCGGGCGGCGGCGTGGATGGCGTGCATCTCGGCGTGGCCCGCGGGGTCGCGGTCGAGCTGGCGGGTGTTGGCGCCCTCGCCCAGGACCTCGCCGTCGCTGGTGCGGTAGACGACGGCGCCGACGGGCACTTCGCCGCGTTGGGCGGCGTTGCGGGCCAGGTGCAGCGCGCGGCGCATCATCGCGGCGTCGCGCGGGGTCGGGGCAGCGGGGACGGGCCGCGGCGCGAGGCGGCCTCGGAAGCGGGTCACGGCGAGGCCTCGTCGTCGGCGGGGCGGTCGTCTTCGGGCGGCGTCCAGCGCCTGCCGGCGACGCGTGAGGCCGGGACGAAGTGCATCAGCACGATGCCCAGCTCGAAGAGCGCGTACAGCGCCGCCCCCATCGCGACCATCGAGAACGGATCCTGCGGCGTCAGCAGAGCGCCCGCTACGGTGCAGCCCATCATCACCTTCCGCCGTTGCGGCGTCACCTGATCGGGCGTCAGCAGGCCCACCCAACTTAGCAGCAGCATGACGACCGGCAACTGCGAGCTGATCGCAAACGCCAGCGCGAGCACGAAGACGAGCGAGATGTACTCCCCGATGCGGTACTCCTGTGCGATGGCCGAGTCGCGGCGCAAACGCAGCGACAGCACGCGCCCCTCCGAACCGAGGACACGCATCTCGTTGCGGCGCTCGTTGATCCAGTACGCCCCGACGGGCACCTCGCCGGCCTCGATCGCGGCGTCCGGCGGGTCGGCCGCCAGCACCGGCGCGAGCGGGAAGACGATGCCCGGCTCGATCGGGGCCTCGGGCACCTCGGTCTGCACCAGGTTGGCGCCAAAGACGATCAGGAAGAACAGCGAGATCGGCAGCAGCACGGTGTACAGAAAGACCATGCCGACAGCCGTGAGCACCGTCGACAGCGGCAGCAGGAAGTAGACGAAGCGTCGCTCCTGCGTGTACAGCCCGGGGGCGACGAAGAGCCAGACCTGGAGCAGCACCCAGGGCATCGCTCCGAGCAACGCGACCGCGCTGGAGACCTTGAGGTAGGCGATGAAGGGCTCGAGGGGGCTGGTCGCGAGCATCTGCGAGGGCTCCCCCGCGTCGCGCTGGGCTTGGAGGAGCGGCTCGGTGAGAAAGGTCAGAATGTCCCCGCCGAAGACCAGACAGACGGCAAAGAGCGGCAGGATGCCCAGGAGCGCGAGGACGACGCGCCGTCGCAGGTCGTCGAGATGGTCCCCGAAGGACATCATGGCGGAGTGGTGCGGGCGGTTCATGGGGAGGGACAAGGGTAGAAGAAGGGGGGATGCGGGGAGCGGAATCCGAGGAACGTCGAAGGCAGGCGGCGGGCGGGTCGGGTGTGGGCGAAAAAGTTCCGGATCGGAGAAGGACGCGCCGCGGCGGCGCGTCAGTGTTGAGGAGCGATGACCGAGCCCGCTCAACAGCCTGAGTATCGGGCCTCGTCCCGAGCCGATCCCGAGCCGCGCGACGCCCGGGCGGTCTGGCGTGCCCATCGGCGGTGGGTGGCGGCGATCCTGCTGGCCCACAAGCCGCGCGAGGCGGACGTCGAGGACCTGCTTCAGGAGGTCGCCCTGCGCCTCGTGAAGCATTGGGGGGAGCTGGCTGGGGCGCCGACGCTCAAGCCGTGGTTGCGGACCGTGGCGGTGAACGTCGCCCGGACCGCGGGCCGCCGGGCTTCGGTCCGACGCGAGGCGCGGCTCGAGGTCGCGCCGGCGTGCACCGAGAGCCGGGCGCCGCCCGAGACGCGGTCCTGGGGAGGCGAGGACGCGCGGGAGCTCCTCGATCGGGCGATGGAGTTGCCCGAGCAGTATCGCGAGCCGCTGCTTCTCAAGGCGGTGCGCGGGTTGACGTATCAGCAGATCGGGCAGGTGCTGGACCTGCCCGTATCCACGATCGAGAGCCGGCTGGTCCGTGCGCGACGCATGCTGCGTGAGCAGGTCGCGTGCGAGCGGGTCGGCGTTGCGTTGGGAAGTGAACGATGACCATGCACACCGCTCAGCACGACGGGGCCGATGAGCAGATCCTGACGACGCGGGTCGTCGACCGCGAGGCGTCACCAGCCGACTGGGACGCGCTGCGCCGGTTGGCTGAGGCGGACCCGGGGGTGTGGGCGCGGCTGGCGGAGGCGCAGGGCGAGCAGGCCGCGCTCGAAGCCGCGCTCGCGGACGCGGTGCGTGTTGCGGACCGCGTCGAGCTGCCGATGCCGAAGCGCGAGCGCGTCGCGGGCGAGGGCGTACTGCGATGGGTGCTGCCCTGGAGCGGCTGGCTGGCCGCCGCGGCGGCGCTGCTGCTGGCGTTCGTCGGGCCGTTGCGCACGCCGGGCTCCGTGCCCGCGTCCTCGGCGACGACGCTCCCGGCCTCGGCCATGCCGACGCTGCTCGCTCAGGCCGAGCCGCAGCAGGCGTTCGATCGCTACGTCGCCAGCGGCATGGCGCGCGGACGCGTCGTGGCGCAGATGCCCTTCATCGTGCTCGAGGCCAACGAACTCGAGACCGGGGGGCAGGAGGTGCTCGTCGTCCGCCGGATCCTCGAGCGCCACTTCGTCGACGACGTCACGCGGTACAACGCGCAGACCGACGAGCACGGCTCGACGTGGCTCATCCCGGTCGATACGCCTCAATCGCCGACGGACGGCGCGGGCTCGCGCGTCCCGGAGGATACAGCGGCGCCGGCGGTCTTCTGATACGGCGCACGCGTATTCGGTACACACACCCGGAAAGGACAACGGACATGCGAGACTCAATACAGCGGCTTGCTGTCGCGGCGGGGGCGATGCTCGGGATCGCGTGCGTGACGCTCGCGGACGGTGAGCCGGGATCGGCGGAGCGCGAGGTCGAGGCGCGGATCATCTACGACGACGGAGAGGTGACCACCGCCCGTGTGCGCGAGGGCCACGATTGGCGCACCTGGGGGCCGAGCGAAGCCGAAGCGCGGTTCGTGCTGGTGCAGGACGAGCCGCGTCCACGCGTGCTCGTCGGCGTGACGTTGACCGATCGCGTGGACGATGACGCGATCCGCCAAGCGGGGTACGACCCCGACTCGGCGACACGCATCCTGACCGTCTTGCCCGACACGCCGGCGCAGCGCGCGGGGCTGCGGTCGGGAGACGTCATCGTCACGATCGAAGGCGCCGACGGCGCAACCGCTGACGAACTGCGCGCGTTCCTGCGCACGAAGGACCCCGATGACCAGATCGCGCTCGTCGTGCTCCGCGCGGGCGAGGTGATCCGCAAGAGCGTCACGCTCGACGCCCTACGCGAGGGCAACAACCCCGGCCACGCTCGCCGCCTTCGAACGCGGGCTTGGCAACGCGGACACCGATGAAGAGCTGCGCCGGCGCGGCGGCGGCGAGCGCGAGGAAGAGCTGCGACGCGAGGTGCGCGGGCTTACGCAGGAGCTCGCCGAGCTCCAGGCTCAGTTGGGCGGGGCGTCCAACGCGGAGCTGCGCGAGCTTTCTGGCGAGCTCGAACGCGTCAGCCGCGAACTCGGAGAACGCAGCGCGGAACTCGCGG
>CAYTSW010000042.1:0-19473 GCA_964440605.1 uncultured Phycisphaeraceae bacterium
TTGTTCCATGCACTGAGGAACGCGGGGGAGGCGATACGGAGTGAGAGAGGCTAGTAGGTGTTGGGCGATACGATGGAGGGCGTGGCGGGGATTCGGCGGATGGGGTCGTGATTCGGAGTGTGTCCGGTGATCCTTGGAGGTGGAGGGAGGGGAGGTGTCGATGGCGCGGACGGATTTGGATGGGTATGTGAGCCCGCTCGCTGGGCGTTATGCGTCGCGTGAGATGGTGGAGATCTGGTCCGCCCGCCGCAAGTTCACGACGTGGCGGCGGATCTGGCTCGCGGTCGCCGAAGCCCAGCACGAGGTGACCAAAGACTGGCCCACGCCGCTGGTCACCAAAGAGCAGGTCGAGGAACTGCGCGCGAACCTCGAGGTGACCGACGAGGACATGGACCGCGCCGAGCGGTACGAAGCCGAGCTGCGCCACGACGTGATGGCGCACGTCAAGGCGTGGGGCGATCGGTGTCCGAAGGCGAAGGGGATCATCCATCTGGGTATGACCTCGCAGGATGTGAACGACAACTGCGAGTTGCTGCTCATTGCTGAAGCGAACGCACGGATCCGGCGCGGCGCGCAGCGTCTCATGAAGGCGATGGGTGAAGCCGCGGGTCGATACGCCGAAGTCCCCACGCTCGGGCTCACGCACTATCAACCCGCGCAGCCGACGACCGTCGGCCGGCGTCTGGCGCAAGGCGCGTACGACCTCAGCCTCGCGATGGGCGAAGATCGAAGTCAACGGTTGCGCGGGCTCCGCGGCGCTACGGGAACGCAGGCGTCGTTCCTGCAGTTGCTCGGCGGCGATGCCACGCTCGTCGACGAACTCGAGGTCCGGTGGCACAAGCGCTTCGTGAACCTCGCGGGTGATGCTTCAGAGCTCAACGGCTGCACCCATCGCCTCACGAGCCAGACCTATCCTCGCGTGTTCGACGCGCAGGTCGTGTCTTGCCTCGCCAGCATCGCCGCCGTCCTCCACAAGACCGCCACCGACATCCGCCTCCTCTGCAATCGCAAGGAGCTCGATGAGCCCTTCGAGTCCAGGCAGATCGGCTCGTCGGCCATGCCCTACAAGCGCAATCCCATGCGCTGCGAGCGCGTCTGCGGCCTCGCGCGCTTCGTCATGAACCTCGTGGGCAACGCCTACGAGACCGCCGCCACCCAGTGGCTCGAACGCACCCTCGACGACTCGTCCAACCGCCGCCTCGTCCTGCCAGAGGCCTTCCTCGCGACCGACGCGTGCCTGAACATCATGCTCAACGTCGTGCGCGGCCTCGTCGTCCACGAAGCGCAGGTCCGGAAGAACCTCATGGCCGAGTTGCCCTTCCTCGCGACGGAAAACATCCTGATGGAAGCCGTCAAAGCCGGCGGCGACCGCCAGGAACTCCACGAAGCCATCCGCGAGCACGCGCAGCACGTCGCCTGGCGCATCAAGCAGGAGGGCGCCGAGAACGATCTGATCGAGCGCCTGCGCAACGACCCGTGCTTCGACGCCGTGAAGGACCGCCTGACCGAAGGCGACCTGCTCGACCCGATGAAGTACGTCGGGCGCGCGGTGGAGCAGACCAAGCGCTTCATTAAAGAAGTGGTGGACCCGCTACGTGAGGAGGGCGAGGACGAGCAAGAAACGCCCGAGCTGCGCGTGTAAACGCCCGAACCCAGTCAACACCGGGCGCAAGCCCGGTGATCAGTGGGTGCAGGCGCGCAGCCCTGGCGCCGCTACTGCTCATACAGCGTGTAGTGAATAGCGCGCCTCAGAGAGGCTTCGCTGTTGAGGTGTCGCGTCGAGCCGTGACGCGCCCACACGCGCTCGCCCTCGAAGCCGGACTCCCGCAGTCGGCGCGACGTCCAGGCCTTGCACTCGCCCATGATCCGTTGAGGCGGGCCATCAGCGCGCACAACGAGGTGGACGTGGTTCGAACGTACGTTGATGGCGTGCAGATGCCAGCCTCGGATCAGGCAGTGCTCTCGGATCACATTGTCGACCAGTTCGCGTTCGGTCGGGTCCAGTTCCACGGGCGCTTGGGGCATCGCCTGGAGCGTCGCCTTCGCGAGGCGTGGCGCCGGATCGCGGGCCACGCGCCGGTCTCGGTGGCGCGAGGTCCAGCCCCGTGCGTCTCCGGGAAGCCACGAGCCGTAGGTGCGCCAGGACAGAAAGAAGTCCATGGGGAGAGAGTAACGTCGGTGAAGGAATGGGTGTCTACTGATCACCGGGCTTGCGCCCGGTGTTTACTTGTGAGTGAGAATCATCATCATCACCCGAAGCGGTTCCGCCACGCTCCACGCCTGCGCGGTGCAGCCTTCTTCATCACGCGGTTCCTCGGCGTCGTACACCTCGGCGATCGAACCCAGGCACCCGCCCTGTCCGCTGTCGAGGTGTTCGAGCAGCGTGCCGATCGCCGCCGCGGCTTCTTCGCGGGCGTCCAGAGAAAACCCGCCCGCGCGCAGCACCGCCTCGGCATACGGCCCGATCAGCCATGGCCAAACCGTCCCGTTGTGGTACGCGCCGTCGCGGGCCATCATGTCACCCTTGAAGCGCGGCTGGTACTTCGGGTGCATCGGGTCCAGCGTCCGCAGGCCGACGGGCGTCAGCAGCACGCGCCGCACTTCATCGATCGTGCGCCGTTTCGCGTCGTCATCCAGCGGCGAGAAGGGCAGCGCCGCCGCGATGATCTGGTTCGGGCGCACCTCGTCGCGCGGCTGCCACTCGCCGTCGGAGGTCCGTTGCAGGCAGTCGTGCAGCCCGGCGTTCGGCTTCTGGAATCGGTAGTTGAAACTCTCGCGCACGAGTTCGGCGGTGGCGCGCAGCTTCGTCGCGTGGCCCGGGTGTGTCTCGGCGACGAGCTGCGCCGTCGTCAGCAGGCCGTTGTGCCACAGCGCGTTGATCTCGACGCACTTGCCGTGCCGTGGCGTGAAGACCACGCCGCCGCGCTTCGCGTCCATCCACGTGAGCTGGCTCTCTTCGTCGCCCGCGGCGACCAGGTGGTCCTCTGGGTCCACCTTGATGTGGAAGCGCGTGCCCGCCGAATACCCCTCGATGATCGCCAGGCACGCGTCGATCAGGACGTCTGGCGGCCTGCGCCCCGAGGCGCGGCTCCAGTCGTGCACCGCGCTCAAGAACCACAGCGAGGCGTCGACGGTGTTGTACTGCGGCAAGCCGCCGTAGTCGTCGAAGACGTTCGGGATCATCCCGCGATCGACGTACCGCGCGAACGTCGTCAGGCACGCCAGCGCATCTTCGTAGCGCCCGCACGACGTCATGAGGCCCGGCAACGCGATCATCGTGTCGCGGCCCCAGTCGCTGAACCACGGATAGCCGGCGATGACGGTCTTGAGCGGCCGGTCGTCGACGACGCGTGTGACGAGGAAGTCGTCGGCGGCGCGCACGAGCGGGCCGATGTGCCGAAGCACCTCATCGTCGACGCCGGGGTGCGCATGTGCGAGCGTCTCGTGCAGCTTCGCGTAGTGCTTGGCGCGTTGTTGTTGGTTGTGGAGCTCCAAGTCGGGCTCGTGCGGGTCCATCGCGGCCGCGAGCGCGACGGTCGTCGTGGTGTTCGCGGGGCAGTCGATCGTGAAGCGCCCGGGGCCGAAGAGATGCTCGGTGAGCTTGCCTTGCTCTCCACGCGCACGCGTCATGGCGTAATCCACGTCCGCGCGCAGCGTCGCCTCCTCTTCGAACGAAGCGTTGGGCGAGCTCTGCAGCACCAGTGCAAGCTCATCCGCCTCGATGCGCACACGCTGTTCGGTCACGCGCTCGATGGTGTACCGATCGACCATGTTCGAGCCCAGCACCGCGTGAAAGTCCCGCAGCGACACCCGCGGCGTCAGGCACAGCGTTACGGGCCGATCGGTCGTCGAGACGTGGTATCGCAGCGTCGCGAGCGGCGTCTGGTGGCCGAGCCGGAGCGTCTTCGTGAGGGTCAGTTCGTCGCCGTCGGTCGGTACCTTCAAGGTCCAAGTCACGCAGTCTTCGTCGCGCTGGAACGCATGGAAGTGCGCCGCGTCGCCCGGGCCTGTTGGTGTGCCGGAGCCCGGCGGCGGCTGATAGCGCGCGAGCTCGATCGCCTCCTCATTCGCAAACACCAGCGTCTCTTCGACCGCGTTGAGCAGTGCCACGCGGTTCACTGGCGGCGTGCGCGCGGCGATCAGCAGCGCGTGGTACTGCCGACGCGGCACGCCGTCCACGCAGCCCATCGCGAACCCGCCGTCGCCCGACGTCAGCAGCCACTCGCCCCGCTCGAGCACCGCCGGGTCCCGGGACGCGGGCGTGTATTGGTAGGGCGGCTGCGGGATCGGCAGCGAGCAGACGAGATCGGCGTATTCGGACGTGCGGGTGCTCATAACGGGGATCGTGGCCCCGCTCCGCTGGGGATCCACCCGGAAGCGGGCAAATCTGTGCGGGGCGTGCCGATCGTTCGCCACGCGTTGCGCGAACGGGGTGGAGGCGGGCCGGTGGGTGCCCGATGACCGTGATGTCCCGGAGCGCGACGCGGGCACGAAATGGCCTGCGGGCTGGCACGCGGCGTGCGACGGGACGGCTACGGGCGCACGTCCTGCGCCCGGACACGGAGGTCCGACGATGTCTGGAATCACCTCGGGCACGGGTCTGTTCTCGGGCTTGCCCACGACTGACCTGATCAACCAGCTCATCCAGGTCGAAGCGCGCCCGCGTGCTTTCGCGCAGCAGCGCATCGTTCAACTCCAGAGTCAGCAGGCCGCCTGGCTCGCGATCAACTCCGCGCTCAACGGCGTCGGCGCCGCCGCCGGCCGCTTCCGCGTCCAGGACGTCTTCGACCGCACCACCGCCTCCTCCACCAACGAGAGCGTCCTCACCGCCACCGCCTCCAACAACGCGACCGAGGGCAGCTACTCCTTCATCGTCGATCGTCTGGTCTCCACGCAGCAACTGCTCACCCGCGGCTTCTCCGATCGCGACGAGACCGGTATCGGCGCTTCGCGCTTCACCTTCGAGACCGGCGGCGGCGGCGTGCGCACCTCCACCCGCCTCACCGAGCTGAACGGCGGCGAGGGCATCGATCGAGGAACCCTCCGCATCACCGACAAGGCCGGCAACACCGCCGACATCGACGTCTCCAGAGCCGTCAACGTCGACGACGTCCTCGAGGCCATCAACGAAAACGCCACGGTCAACGTCAACGCCCGCGTCGACGGCGACCGCCTCGTCATCGACGACCTCACCGGCGCCGGCGGCACGCTGCGCATCGAAGACGTCGCGGGCTCCGAGACCGCCTCCACGCTCGGCATCGCCGGTCAGGCGAGCGGCGTGACGACGTCGATCACCGGCACCAGCGTCCGCAACCTCTCCGACGGGTCGGCCCTTTCCGTCCTCAACGACGGCAACGGCGTCAACATCCTCGACGGCAACGCCACCGCCGACCTCACCATCACCGCGCGCGACGGCACGCAGTTCACCGTCAACCTCGGACGGCAGACCGGCACCGAAGAAGTCGACGGCGAGGAGCAGACCGTCGTGACCGCCGCCCGCGCCGGCACGCTGGGCGATGTGATCGAACGCATCAACCAGGCCGCGACCAACGCCGGGGTCGATGTCGTCGCCGGCTTCAACGCCGACGGCACGGGCCTCGTCGTCAACGACAACTCCGCGGGCGGCGGGGACCTCGTCATCGAGTCCACCGGCACGCGCACCGCCGCCGAGGATCTGGGCATCGCGACCGATGGCTTCTCCGGCGCGTCCTTTGAAGGGCGCCGCCTCATCGCGGGCATCAACTCCGTGCTCTCCCAACGCCTCAACGGCGGCTCGGGCCTCGGCTCGGGCGAGCTCAACATCACCGATCGCGCTGGCAACGCCACCACGATCAACCTCTCCGACGGCGCGCTCGGCGGCTCGCTCAGCGACGTCATCGATGAGGTCAACGCCACCCTCGCCGCCACGGGCGTGAGCGTCACCGTCGGCTACAACACCGCGGGCAACGGCATCGCTCTGAGCGACACCTCGGGCGGCTCGGGCTCGCTGGTGGTCTCGGGAGACACCGCCCAGGCGCTGGGCATCGACACCGCCGGCGCCGCGAGCAACGAGCTCGAGGGGCGTTCGTCGCAGCTCCAGTGGATCAGCCGCGCGACGCAGCTCGAAGACCTCAACGCCGGCGAGGGCATCGGCTCGGGCACCATCCGCCTCACCAACGCCGCCGGGGACTCGACGGAGTTCACCGTCGGCAGCTCCGTCTCCACCGTCGGCGAACTGCTCTCGTTCATCAACTCCCGCCCCGACATTGGTGTCAACGCCACGATCAATGACCAGGGCGACGGCATCGTGCTGACCGACACCACGGGCGGCGGGGGCCAGCTCATCATCGAGGACGTCACCGGCTCCGTCGCGTCCAACCTGAACATCGACGGCACCTTCTCAGAAGAGGGCGGCGTCACCGCCGCCGACGGTTCCTTCGAGCGCGTCGTCGAGTTTGACCCGACGGACGACCTCGACACCGTCGCCGAGGAGATCAACCTTGCGGGCGTCGGCCTCGTCGCGACGGTGATCAACGACGGCGCGCCCGGCTCGCCTTTCCGCCTCTCGCTCACCGCCCGCGACTCGGGCTCCGCCGGGCGGACCATCTTTGACTCGGGCGGGCTCGACCTGGGCGTGGACACGATCGCGCAGGGCGACGACGCCGTCGTCTTCTATGGAGCCGCCGATCCCAAGGACGCCGTGCTCATCACCAGCAGCACCAACTCGCTCAGCGGGGTGGTGCGCGGCGTGAACATCAACCTCCGCTCGGCGAGCGACGACCCCGTCGAGCTGACGGTCTCGCGCGACCTCGACTCCATCGAGAGCGAGATCACCGGCTTCGTCGAGAGCTTCAATGGCGCCATCCGCGCCATCGACCAGACCACGTTCTACAACGAAGACACCGAGCAGCGCGGCCCGCTGCTGGGCAACTCCACCGCCTCCATCATCCGCAGGCGGCTCATCGATTCGATCCAGTCGCCCATCGAGGGCGTGCCCGGCAACCGCTTCCGTTTCCTCTTCGAGATCGGCATCGGCATCGAGGCCAGCGGCTCGGGCGAGGGCAACCGCATCTCCTTCGACACCGAGAAGTTCCGCGAAGCCTACGCCAGTGACCCCGAAGCCGTCCGCGACCTCTTCGACGCCTTCAAGCAGGAGCCGCGGGGCGACATCGAGATCGCGCCGGGTATCACCACGCCCGACCTCGGGCCGGAACGTTTTTCGCGGCGCGGCGTGCTCGTGCAGATCGACCAGCTCGTCGACTCGCTCACCAGCTCCATCGGTGGCCTTGTCACGCGTCAGACCGACCGCCTGGACGATCAGATCCGCCTTCAGGAGGGTCGCATCGAGAACTTCAACGCCCAGCTCGAACGCAAGCGGGCGCAGCTCGAGGCCGAGTTCGCGGGCCTCGAGCAGGTGCTGGCGCAGCTCCAGACGCAGCAGCAATCGCTCGGCCAGCTCCAGGGCCTCGGCTGATCGATGACGCGGTGATGCCGGATCACCCGGCGTTTACCCCGCCGCCTCGCGGGCCGCGGTCTCGCGGTCGCTCGCGGGCTCGCCCGAGCGTTGTTCCGACGAGCCCTTGCCTTCGGCCTGTTTCGTCGGGTAGGCGATGCGCCCGTGATAGATCGACGACAGCGCCCGTGTGATCGCGCGCGAGACGATCGAGACCTCGCGCAGCGTCAGGCCGCACTCGTCGAACTGCCCGTCGGCGAGGCGCTTGCGGGCCAGCTCGCGCACGAGGGTATCGATGCGCGCGGGCGTCGGGTCGCCCATCGCCCGCGCCGCCGACTCCACCGCGTCGCAGAGCATCAGCAGCGCGGCCTCCTTGGTCTGCGGCTTCGGGCCGGGGTAGCGGTACTCGATCTCCGCCGGGCGCTCGACGTTGTCGTCCTCGTCGGCCTGTCGTCGGGCCTGGTCGTAGAAGTATTCCACGAGCGTCGTGCCGTGGTGGCTCTCGACGTAGTGGTGCAGGCTCTTGGGCAGGCTGTATTCGCGCGCGAGCTCGAGCCCGTCCTTGACGTGCCCCACGATCACGAGCAGCGACATCGCGGGGCTGAGCTTGTCGTGCTTGTTGAAGCCGCGCGGCTGGTTCTCCACGAAGTAGTCGGGCTTGTTCATCTTCCCGATGTCGTGATAGACCGCCCCGACGTAGACGTGCAGCCCGTCGGCGCCGATGGATTCCGCCGCCGTTTCCGCGAGCGTCGCGACGTTGAGCGAGTGGTTGTACGTGCCCGGCGCGCGCTGCTGGAGCTGGCGCAGCAGCGGGTGCTTCGGGTCGCGCAGCTCCGCGAGCGTCATGCCGGTCGTGATGTCGAATGTGCGCTCGACCGTGGGCAGCGAGACGAGCAGCAGCGCCGAGGCGAGGAAGGCGCCGGCGCCGGACGTCGCGGCGTCGGTCAGCACCTCGAGCGTCACGCTTGTGGTCACGGGGCGTTCGAAGAAGCCCACGACGAGCACGCCCAGCGCGAGGCCCGCGGTCGCGACCAGGCCGCCGCGTACGACATCGTTGCGGTTCCGAATGTTCGCCAGGCGCCACGCGGCGAGCATGATGCCCACGAGCCCGGCGGTGAGGTAACCCACGCCCAGATCGAGCGTGAGCCCGACAAGGAGCATCTGCGCCGCGCCGACAAGCATCGCGAGGCGTCGGTCGTAGGCGACGACGGCGATCATCCCGACGAAGAGCGTCGGCGTGAGGGCCGAGGCCCAGAGCAGCGTTGGCGCGCGCACCGCCAGCCAGGCCGAGAGGAACGTCGCGCCCGCGATCATCCCCGCCAGCGCCGCCAGGCGCCACCAGTTGGAGAGCAGCGAGCGGTAGAAAAAGTGGATGTACCCACCGACCGCCGCCGCGATGATCGTCACGATCCCGACGATGCCCAGCCACGACGTGAGCGTGTCCAGCGTGCTGCGCGAGGCAAGGAACTGTTGATTCTCCTGCTGCGCGACGGCGTACTGCTCGGGCGTCACGCGCTCGCCCTCGACATAGAGCAGCTCGCCCTCGGAGTACGCCCGCAGGTCGGGGCCGACCGCGGCGACCGCGGCCTCCCGGGCCGCGGCGGTCGCTTCCGGGTCGAGCAGGTATACGGGCCGGCCCTCGGCGATGACGCGCTGGACAAAGACGGGAATGTTGACGGTGTTCACGCCCGCCTCGCGCGCCACACGCCGCAACGCGTCGCGCAGGCGTTCGTCCAGCCCCGTCTGCTGGACGCTGATCGGCAGCGCGAGCTCCTTGCCCACCGGGCCCAGCGGCTCCTCGCCCGCGATGAGCAGGAGCTGGTTGTACGCCGCGGTGCGCGTGCGTTGGTAGTCGTCGAGGCTCAGCAACGGCAAGCGCGTCAGGCGTTCGACGAACCGCTCGACGCGCTGCTCCCACAGCGCCCGCGGGCCGTCGCCGACAGCGCCGCTCGTTTCGCCCTCCGCGGGCTCGGGCGTCTGCGCCGGCGCAAATGCCCGCAGAGCCGCGAACGACTCGGGCGTCAGGCCGTACTGGTCCACCAGTTCCTGCGAGACCTGATCGAAGCTCTCGGCGGCGAGCAGGGCGTCGGGCAGGGTCTGCATCGAGGCGGCGAGGCGGGCGACGAGTTCGTCGTCGAGCACGTAGACGGGAGCCGCGGCGTTGCGCGCGCGCTCGCGTTTGCGGTCGGTGCCCTTGGGGTCTTCCACCTCGAAGTCCACACGCACCGCCCGCGTCTCACTCGCGGTCCGGTCCGGCGCGGGCAGCAGACGATCGCGGAAGCCCGCGATGATTGCTGAGGTGACGATGATGAACAGCAGCGTCGTCAGCCCGACGGGCACGAGCTCGGGCGACTGGAGGATGCGTTGCAGCCGCGGAGCCTTGGGCGGGGCCATGAGCCGGCGGACCTCGTCGCGGCGCTTCTTCGCGGTCGCCGAGGTCATCGCCTTCGGGCGTGTCGACTTGGCGGGGGGCTTCTCAGGCATCGCGCTGCCCCTCGCTCGAGTGCGTGTCGTTTTTGGGATCCGTCACCTGTTCAGGATCGGTCCACCAGGGCTCGTCGCTCGCGTCCTCGGAGACGGGGGTGCGGGCCTGCTCGTCGCCGTAGGCGTCGATGATGCGCTGCACGAGGGGGTGGCGCACCACGTCGGCGCGCTGGAGGGCGCAGAGCGAGACGCCGCGGGTCCGGCGCAACCGCCGGGCGGCGTCGATGAGGCCCGATTCGCGGGGGTCGGGCAGGTCGATCTGGCTCGGGTCGCCCGTCACGATCATTTTTGAGCGTTGGCCCATGCGGGTGAGGAACATCTGCATCTGCCCGCGCGTGGTGTTCTGCGCCTCGTCAAGGATGATCACCGCGTCGTTGAGCGTCCGCCCACGCATGTACGCCAGCGGCACCACCTCGATGACATCCGCCGCCATGAACCGCTTCATGGTCGCGTAGTCCATCATGTCGTTCAGAGCGTCGAGCAGCGGGCGCAGGTAGGGGTTGACCTTCGCGAACTGGTCGCCCGGGAGGAAGCCCAGCTTCTCGCCCGCCTCGACTGCCGGGCGCGCGAGGATGGCCTTCTTGACGCGGCCGATCTTGAGCAGGTGGATGGCGGCGGCGACGGCGAGGTACGTCTTGCCCGTGCCCGCGGGGCCCGAGCAGATCACCAGGTCGTCGGTCTCGATCGAGGCGAGGTAGGCCTGCTGGTTCTCCGACCTGGGGATGATGCGCCGGCCCGCGGCGTAGACGTCGAGACGGTCCGACCAGCCGGGCGGCGCGTTGCCCGTGTGCTGGATGTCCGGTGTGCCGTCGGCGAGGATGGTCTGGGCGTCCGACCCGTCGGAGTTCGCCGCGTCGGTGATGATGTCGAGCACCTGCTGCCGCGAGAGCGTTCTCCGGCGCGAGGCGGATTCGATGAGCCGGCTGACGACCAGCCGGGCGGCGTTGACGGCGTCGCGGTCGCCTTCGAGACGGACCGACGAGGCTCGGGCCGCTACGTTGACGCCGAGGGTCTCGCGGACCATCTTGAGATTGCGCTCGGCGGCGCCGAACGCCGCGACGCGATCCACCGACTCTGGGAGATCGATCGTGACCAGCACTCGGAAGTTCCGTGTTCCCCCAGCCCGGCGCGACACCCTGCGCCGTCGTGGAGCCGTGGGCAAGCGAACGCGTGAGTCTATGACCCTCGGCCGGCCCACGCGGAATCACCGCCATGCCCCTCGGGCCGTGCTCGCCGCGGTCGCCCTCGCGGCGGCGCTCGGTCTCGGCCTCAGCCTGCCCGGCTGCTCGTCAGGCCCGCCCCGCGCCCGCGCGGGTGAGGCTCCCGCGCCCGAGCCCTTCGTCCGCGCAGCCGTGGGGGACATCGGCCCTGCGATCAGGGGGAGTGTCGGTCGGCATGGGCTGGCGATACTGACGGCTACCCCGATTCAGGGTGGAGGAGACGGACCCGACGAGGGCATGCGGTACGAGCTGGTCTCCATCCGCGACGAGCCTTCCTGGCTCGAGGCTCGCTACGACACCACGCTCACGTCGCCCCGACTCCGGACCGAGGTCCGCCTCGACGCCGAGATCGGCTTTTTCGATGATCCCGAGCGGGCGGCCGCCCTGATCGTGACCATCCAGCGTCGCCTGGAGCAGCTCCGAGAGGCCGGCGGCATCGCCCCATGGCCCGAGGAGGGCGACCCGAAGCCGGTGGACAACTAGCACCTATCCGAGCTTCTCGAGGATCATCGCCCGGACGGCCTTGGCGTCGGCCTGGCCTCCTGACTTCTGCATGACGCCCCCGATGAGCCGGCCGATGGCGGCTTGTTTGCCCGCCTTCAGGTCCTCGACGGATTGGGCGTTTTCCGGATCCGCCAGCACCTCGTCCACCCAGGCTCCGAGCTGGCCCGTGTCGGAGACGGTGACCAGACCCAGGCGCTCCGCGGCGACGGCAGGGTCCTCATCCACGTCGCGCAGCGCGGACACCAACTGGTCCGCAGCCTGAGCACTGACCTGTCCCTCATCACGGAGCCGGGCGACGCCAGCGAGCTGCTGAGGCGTCACGCCCAGGCGTTCGGGCGCCACACCGCGCTCGTTGGCGAGCTTGAAGCAGGTCTGGAGGATGAGGTTCGCCGCGGTCCGGGCGTGATCGGGCCCTGCAACAGAGATGGCTTCGTGGGCGAAGTCGGAGGTTGCGGGCTCGGCGACAAGAGCCGCGGCTTCCTTGGGGCCCAGGCCCAGCTCGTCGCGATAGCGCCGCGAGCGATAGTGGGGGAGTTCGGGCTGCTGCGCGCGCAGGCGCTCGACGTGGGCCTCGTCGATGGCGACGGGGAGGAGGTCGGGGCAGGGGAAGTAGCGGTAGTCGTGGGCGTCCTCTTTTTCGCGCTGGGGGGTGGTGACCTGTCGGTCGTCGTCCCAGCCGCGTGTCGACTTCGCGCCCGGGCCCATCTCGCGCCGTTCCTGCTGCCAGCGTCTGGGCTGTTCGCGCAGCTCGTAGTCGATGGCGCCGCGGACGGCGCGGAAGGAGTTGAGATTCTTGACCTCGACGATGGGGGTGGTGACGGTCGAACCGTCCTCGAGTTCGAGGATGGTGTTGATGTTGGGCTCGAAGCGCATGTGGCCCTGCTGCATGACGCCGCGCGTCGCGCCGAGCGCGCGGCAGACATCGCGGAGCCACTGGGCGAGGGCGACGGCTTCGTCGGCCGAGCGCAGGTCCGGCGCGGTGACGATTTCGAGCAGGGGCGTGCCGGCGCGGTTGAGGTCGACGATGGAGAAGGGGGCCGGTCGGCCGCCGGGCAGTTCGTGCATGAGCTTGCCGGCGTCCTCTTCGAGATGCGCACGGATGATGCCGACGCGGAAGGCGCTCTCGCCCTCGTCATCGTCGTTGGTGCGGGGCACGTCGACGGAGCCGTCGTAGCAGAGGGGCAGGTCGTACTGACTGGTCTGATAGCCCTTGGGAAGGTCGGGGTAGAAGTAGCTCTTGCGGTCCCACTTAGTGGTGCGGGCGATGGAGCAGTTCAGGGCGAGGCCGACGCGGATGGAGAGGTCGATCGCCGCGGCGTTGGGCACGGGCAGCGCACCGGGCAGGCCGAGGGTGACGGGGTCGATGAGGCTGTTGGGCTCGGGCTCCGCGGGCGCGTCGTGGCCTGTGGGCATGGCGGCGGGGCTGGCGACGCGGGAGAACATCTTGGTGCGCGTCGCGAGCTCGACGTGGATCTCCATGCCGATGACGGGCGTGACGCGTGCGATGGTCGGGGCGTCGGGCATGGGCGGATCGTACCGGGGTACACTCAGGTCCTATGAGTCGTGGCGAGCGAAGACGGGTCGTCATCACGGGAACGGGCGCGGTGAGCGGGTTCGGCGTGGGGACCGATGTGCTGTGGGACGCTCTCGTCGAAGGGCGTTCGGCCCTCGCGCCGATCCGTCGCTTCGACGCCTCGGGCTTTTCGACCGACCTCGCGGCCGAGGTCCCCGACGACTTCTCGATCCGCGACTGGGTGCCCAAGACCTACCGCAAGGCGACGAAGGTGATGGCCCGGGACGTGGAGCTGGCGGTCGCGGCGGCGTCGTGGGCGGTCGACGATGCGCAGCTTGTCACGAAGGCCAAAGCCGGCGATGAGGGCGAGACGACGTACAAACCCGTGCGCGTGGGCTGCCAGATCGGGGCGGGGCTCATCGCGGCAGACGTGGACGAACTCACGCGGGCGTTCGCGACGGCCCGGCGTGAGGGAACGGACGAGCTCGACGACGCGGCCTGGGGCGAGGCGGGCATGTTCAACCTCACGCCGCTGTGGATGCTCAAGTACCTGCCCAACATGTTGGCGTGCCATGTGACGATCATCCATGACGCGCAGGGTCCGTCGAACACGCTCACCAACGCTCAGGCGAGCGGCTTGTTGTCGGTGGGCGAGTCGCGGGCGGTGATCGAGCGCGGCGACGCGGACGCCTGCCTCAGCGGATCGGCCGAGAGCAAGGTCAACCCGATGGGCCTGCAGCGGATTGCGCTGGCCGACCGCCTGGCGCGGACGGAGGCGGGCGAGGACCCTCTGAGCGTTCAACGCCCGTACGCCGAAGACGCGCGGGGCGGTCTGCTGGGCGAGGGCGGGGGCATCCTGATTCTGGAGGCGCTGGACGAGGCGCAGCGTCGTGGGGCGCCGATCAAGGCGGAGGTGATCGGCTTCGGCGCCGGGCATGAGCCCCGGTCGGACGACCCGGTCGAGCGCTCGGCGGGCCTGCGCAACGCGGTCGCGCAGGCGCTGCGAGACGCGGGCATCGGGCCGGAGGCGGTCGACGCGATCGTGCCCGAGGCGCCTTGCACCTTGGAGAAGGACCTCGAGGAGCGGTCGGCGTTAGAGGCGGTCTTTGGGGATCGGCTCGCGGAGGTGCCGCTTGTCACGCTGGCTGGGGGCGTCGGTCACGCGATGGCGGGCGAGGGGGGTTTAGCCGCATGTGTCGCGTGCCGGTGTCTGGTGGCGCAGCGTCTGCCCGCGCGGTTGCACCCGTCGAGCCCGCGTGTGGGGTTGCAGGGGGGGGCGCAGGCGAGCGAGGAGCGTCGGCTTCGGCACGTGCTGGTGTGCAGCGGGAGCATCGGGGGTCAGAGCGCCGCGCTCGTGTTGCGGCGCTGGGACGGCTCGTGAGCGCATCAACGAAAATGGCCCGACGACGCGGGCCGATCCTTCCATTGTGGACAGCGGGCGATAGAGTGAAGCTCCGCCCTGCCGCACCGGGCGGTGATCAACGTATGCAAGCGAACCGACGAATCCTCAACCGATCCCGATGAAGCCCGCCGATCCGACGGCGCTCCTGATGCGTGCGGCAACCACGCCATCCACGCCCCCGACGACCCCTCGACCCATTTGTTTGCGAGCCCGCGCTCGAGCAAGGAGCTACCACGTATGGCCTACAACAACCAACGGCGACAGACCCTCCGCGATGACGAGCTGGACCCGGCGCTCTCCGAGGTCAGCCGGACGGTCATCGGGTGCGCGATCGAGATCCACAAGGCGCTCGGCCCGGGCTTCGACAAGAGCGTGTACGAGAAGGCGCTGGCCGCCGAGCTCAAGGACAAGAGCGTCACCCACACGACGGATCACAGCTTCGATGTGGAGTACAACGGGCAGGCGGTCGGGTCGTTCACGGTCTCGCTGTTCGTGGACGATCGCTTCGTGGTCGAGGTGATGGCGGACCCGGACGAGATCGGCGGGCCGGAGCGCGACGCCCTGCGGGCGCGGATCAAGAACGCCGAGTTGGACCTGGGCCTGATCATCAACTTCTCGCGCCGGCGTCTGCGTGACGGGCTGGTGCGCGTGCTCAACCCCGAGCGCATCGAGCACCTGCGCGGGCCCAACGCCGGGCCGGTGGACGACGACGAATACGAGGACGACGAAGAGTACTACGAGGAAGACGAGGACTGATCGTTCGCGCGAACACCCGACAGTGAAGAGGGGTCCGGCGTGGTAATGAACGGCAGCAACGAGCGCGGGCGACCCCGGCGCGTGGTCATCACCGGCGCGGGCTGGGTGACGCCGCTGGGCCTCGACGTGCACTCGGCGTGGAGCAAGCTCTGCGCGGGTCACAGCGCGGTGGGGCGCGTTACGCGGTTCGCGGGCGAGACATACGCGACGAACTTTGCTGCCCAGGCGCCCGACTTCCAACTGCGCGCCTTCCTTGCGCACGCCGAGCCTCACGAGCACGCGCACCTGCACGTGCGTTTCGCGCTGGCGGCGGCCGCGCAAGCGTGGAAGGAGAGCGGGCTGGGTGACGTCTCGCGCGAGGGACAGCGCAACGCGGGCTGGCCCGATCTGGACGCGGCCCGCGTTGGGGTCTACATGGGCTCGGGCGAGGGCACGCTCGACTTCGACGCCTACACCCGCGTCAATCTCGGCGCGTGGAACGAAGACCAACGTGGGTTGGACTACGCCAAGTGGGCGCAGCTCGCCGCCGATCTGTTCACCCACGCCGGCGAGGTGCAGCAGGAGCCGAACCTCGCGGTGACGCACCTGGCCCATTGCTTCAACGCCCAGGGCCCGGGGCTGAACTGCATGACGGCGTGCGCCGCCTCGACGCAATCGGTGGGCGAGGCCTTTCAGATGCTCCGACGCGGCGACGCCGACGTCATGCTCGCCGGCGGCTCGCACTCGATGATTCACCCGCTGGGCATGACCGGATTTATTCGACTGACGGCGATGAGCACGCGTCGCGACGAGCCGACCAATGCCAGCCGCCCGTTCGATGCGACGCGCGACGGCTTTGTCATGGGCGAGGGAGCGGGCGTGCTGGTGCTCGAGACGCTGGAGCACGCGCAGGCGCGGGGCGCGACGCCGATCGCGGAGGTCGCCGGGTTCGGGTCGTCGGCCGACGCGTACCGCATCACGGACATCCAGCCCGAGGGCATGGGCGCGGTCAAGGCGATGCGTCAGGCGCTCGAGCAGGCGGGGATCAACCCCGCTGAGCCCGATGAGCGTGGGCGCCCGCCCGTGCAGTACCTCTCGGCGCACGGGACGGGGACGCAGGAGAACGACGTCACGGAGACGCAGGCGGTCAAGACGACCTTCGGGCCCCAGGCGGGCCGGATCCCGTTTTCGAGTGTGAAGTCGATGATGGGGCATCTGATTCAGGCGGCGGGTGCGGTGGAGCTGATCACGTGCCTCCAGGCGATGCGCACGAGCATGGTTCCGCCGACGATTAATCTGCGCCAGCCCGACCCCAAGTGCGACCTTGATTACGTGCCCAACGCGGCGCGCGATCTCTCGGAAGCCGGCGGCGTCGATGTCGCGATGAGCAACGGCTTCGGGTTCGGCGGGCAGAACGACTCCATCATCGTGCGCCGGTTCGTCGGCTGAGCGTGGCGGGCGTCACGCGTCACCCCAGGCGGAGCAAGAAACGCCGTTACGCCGGCGACCCGACGCCGCAGCAGCCGCTGCGCACACCCCGACCGCCTCGGCTGCCGCTTTGGCTATGCATCGGTGTCGTCGGTGTGCTCGTAAGCCTTATGCTCGCGATCGCGGTCGTCTGGCGGCTCATGGGCGTCACGCCGGGGTGGTATCAGCGGGCGATGGTGGACGACGGGGCGTACACGGGCGGCGATCCGGCGCTGCGCGATGTGGCGCGCGAGCTGGAGCATCGGATGATCAACGCCATGTCCGCGGCCGACCCGGACGACCGCGTGGAGCTGCGCGTGGGCGAGCGCGAGGCGACGGCGTGGGTCTTCCGTCGGCTGGGAGAGTGGCTCGCCGGGCGGGGCTACGCCATGCCGCTGGTGTACGGCGAGTGCGCGATCGACTTCCGCGAGCGGACGATGCGCGTGGGCATCCGCGCGCCGGATGAGCCGGGCTCGCCTCGCGCGGCGGTGCTCTGGGCATCGTTGCGGCTGGAGATAGTCGAGCCCGGGACACTGCGCGTGCGTCTGCTGGGTGCCGGCATCGGCGGGACGCGACTGCCGCGCGGCTTGGTCCTGGATCGTCTGGCACAAGCCGACCCGGACGTCGCACGGCTGTTGCGCGGCGGCGAGCCGCTGCCCTGGCCCATGCGGCTGGAGCTGGACGGCGCACGGACGCTGGTGGTGCGGGGCGTGCGATCGACGGCGGACGAGCTGATCGTGACGTGCCGCGTCCAGCGGCCGGGCGAATGACCGGCGCTCAGCTCTCGTGGGCGCCCTTGACCTCGGCGATCTCGGCCGCCACGGCGTCGTTGGCGCACCAGATCGAGAGCCCGCCTTCGTGTCGCACGCGCATGACGAAGGGGGTCTCGAGCGACACGATGTGCAGGTCGTGCTGCGGGCCCTCGCCCGATTCGAGCATGGACTTGACGATCGTCCCGAGGATGTGGAAGTGCTGCGGCTTGAGCATCAGCGGGTCGCGGTTGGTCTGGTGCATGGCGGCTTCGGCGTCGAAGTCGGCCCAGTCCTCGTCGGTCGCGAGTTCGAAGGAGGCCAGATCGAGCACGGGCCGCCACGTCGCGACCGGGATCACCCCGACTTCCGACAGATGCAGGCGGTGCAGGATGCCGTCGACGCATCCCGGCATGCTGCCCTTGTCGCGCTCGACCTTGCGGACGTCGTCATTGGCGGCTTCCTCTTCGGTCGGCGTGCCGAAGACGAGGCGCTCGGTGATCCCCTCGCGTGGCCCCAGTGACAGGCGGAGGTGGTCGCCCTCCTGGTCCTGCTGCACGTCGAGGGAGTCGAGGAGGTTGCTGGCTTCGGCGAACGTGAGGAATTCCATGGCATTGACATCCTACGGCATTGGGGCCGTGTGCCGACTATCACCTCATTCGACCCGGTGTGCAAGCGCTCGGGCGGCGTCGGCCGCAGACGCCGGTGGCCCGGTGATTGCCCGGTTTGGCTCGGCTGCGGATACTTCGGGCGGTGGAACTCCTCCAAGTGAATCCTGAATCGGCCGCGGGCGGCTCGTTGGGTCTCGAAGCCGCGGTCGCGCGGGCGGCGGCGCTGCTGGCCTCCGGGAGCGTGGTGGGGGTGCCCACGGAGACGCTGTTCGGGCTGGCGGCGGTGGCCTCCGACCCCGAGGCGCTCGCTGCGCTGTGGCGGGCCAAGCAGACCGAGGCGTCGCCGCTGGCGTGGCACGTACCCACCGCCGCGACCGCCAAGGAGGTGATCCGCCGACATCGGACGCTCGCCCCCGCCCACGAACGGCTCATCGATCGGCTCTGCCCCGGGCCGCTCATGCTGGCGATCGAGCTCGACGAGGCGCAGCGGTCCGGGGTGCACGAAGCGACGGGCGTCGCGCCCGGCGTGATCGACGGCAAGCAGGGGCTGCTGCTGCGCGTGCCGGCGCACGAGGCGCTCGGGCAGGTGTTGCGGCGTGTGGAGGGGCCGGTGGTGGTGGCCTCGGTCCCGGTGCCGGGCAAGCCGCCGCTCGGGTTTGAGGACGCACGTGCCGTATTGGCGCGCGACGACATCAGCCCGCACGTCGATGCCCTGCTCGAGGCGTCACCCGAGCCGCGGGGCACACGGAGCACGCTGGTGCGCCTCGACGCCCGCGGCGGGTACACGGTGCTGCGGGCCGGCGCGTACGAGGAGCGGTACATCACGCAGCGGATCGAACGCCTGGTGCTGTTCGTGTGCACGGGCAACACCTGCCGGAGCCCGATGGCCGAGGCCATCGCGCGGCAGAAGATCGCCGAGCGTGGCGAGGCGTTCGGCGGGGGCGTGCCGACGCGCGTCGCGTCCGCCGGCGCGTTCGCGGGCGAGGGCGTGCCCGCGACGCCCGAGGCGGTCGACGCCGTGCGCGAGATGAACGTCGAGATGCCCGCTCACGCGTCACGCGGACTGACGCGGGCGATGCTCGATGAGGCCGACGTCATCTTCGCGCTCACATCGTCGCACCTCGACGCGGTGCTCGTGATCAACCCGGACGTCGCCGACCGCGTGATGCTGCTCGACCCCGACGGCGGCGACGTGCCCGACCCCATCGGGTTCCCCGCCGAGGTGTACCGCGAGACCGCTCGGCTCATCGCGAAGCTTGTAGATCTGCGGCTTGACCAACTCGACCGGGGGCGCCTCCAACCGGAAGGTCCCCGCGTATGACCAGCGATCAGCACGCGCTCATCGTCGGCGCCGAC
>CAYTSW010000043.1:0-19459 GCA_964440605.1 uncultured Phycisphaeraceae bacterium
TCGGGGTCGTTCCTGCTGCTGTTCCTCGGGATGTATCACACGGTCTTTTCGGCGCTGCATCGCCTGCTGGGCTGGGTGCAGGTCGAGCTGCTTGGCGGCGAGGCGGACGTCATCACGCTGCTGAGCCAGCGGAGCATCTGGGACGACTTCCTGCTGCTGCTGGTGTTTCAGGTCGGGCTGGTCATCGGGATCATCACGTTCTCGCGTGTCGTGGGCTGGGTCTTCGAGCGTGCGCACGATATGACCATGGCCGCCCTCACCGGTCTCATGCTCGGCGCCCTGCGCCTGCCGGGCATGGAGATTCTCAGCGACCCGATGCGCGCCGAAGGTGCGGGGTACTGGTGGCCCGTGGTCGGCTTCGCGCTGGCGGGGGCGGTCGCGGTGACGGTGCTGAACCTCGTGGATAGCCGGCAACGCAAGAAGAACCCGGCGCTGGACGAGGCGCGCGAGGCTCAGGGCAGCGCGTAGAGCGTGAGCGCGCCGGCGCGCTGGAAGCCGATGCGGGCGTACAGGTTGGCGGCCGACTCGGGCGCGAAGAGCGTGCTGGTCGTGCACCCGCGGGCGCGGGCTTCGGCCAGCGCAGCGATGGTGATGGCGGTGCCGATGGACGCGCCGCGATAATCGGGGTGGGTCGAGACGTGGGAGACCGCGGCGTTCTCCTCGGCCATCCACATCGAGGCGGCGCCCACCGCCGTGTCGTTAACGAGCGCGAGGTGGTGCCGCCACCCGTGTTCGCCCGTGTAGCCGATGGCCTCGTGCAGCTCGAGCCAGGCGTCGCGCACGGGGCCCTCGAAGTCGAAGACGAGGGCGACGAGGTCGGCCCATCGGGCGAGCTGCTCCGGGGTGTCGACCGGCTCGAAGCGCAGCCCCTTGATGGACTTGATGCGGTCGTCCATGCGGTCGAGCCAGGCGCGCATGCCCTGCAGACGCGGCCCCCGCGCAAAGCCGGTCTCCAGCAGCGCCTCACCGAGCGTCAGCGGCGTGGACGATTCCGTCAGCCACCACTGCGCCGGCACCGAACGCTCGCGTGCATCGGCGGCGACGCGCTGCACCGCCTGCCGGGCCCCCTGCGGCGACGCGAGCGCGGCGCGCAGCACGGAGTTGAACCAGGAGAAGGGCACGTCGCTCGACAGCCGCACCACCCCGTCATCCTCGGCGAGGGTGAGCCGGTCCCACTTGTCCCACGTGCGGCGGGACGCGATGTGGACGCGTTCGACAAACTCGGCGGGGGACGGCCTGGGCTCGGACATCAAGCGGCTCCTGCGGCTCCTGCGCTCGAATGGGCGATCCGCGAGTCTATCGGGTGCCGTCGAACGCGCAAAGCAGGTCGCGCACGACCGCGCCGGGGTCCGTCGCACCGCACACCGCCGAGGAGACGGCCAGCCCGTCCGCCCCCGCCTCGACCACCGCGCGCACGTTCTCGGGTGTAATCCCGCCGATCGCCAGGTGCGCCGGCAGCGGCGGGTCGCTCGCCTTGATGTACCGCCTCACCGCCTCCGGCCCGGCGATTATTGGCTTGCGCTTGGTCGTCGAGGCGAACATCGGGCCGATGCCGCAGTAGTCGGCGCCCACGCGCTGCGCCGCTCGGGCCTCCTCGATGGTGGAGGTGCTGACGCCGATGAGCAGGCGATCGCCCTCGAGCCGTCGCGCGGCGGCGATCGGCAGGTCTCCGCGGCCCAGATGCACGCCGTCGGCACCCGCGGCGAGCGCGACGTCCGGGCGATCGTTCACGATCACGTGCGCCCCCGCTGGACGGGCGATCCCCAGCAGCGTCTCGCACCGCCGCAGCAGTTCGCCGGCTTCGAGCTCCTTCTCGCGCAGTTGCAGGCAGTCGGCCCCGTCGTTTACCGCCGCCCGGGCGATATCGAGCCATTCGTGGTGCGTGCACAGGCCCTCGCTGATGAGCACACAGAGTTTCCACTGCGGGCAGCGCGTCGTTGGCAGCGTCAGCAGCAGCCGCTGCTCGAGGTCATACGCGCGGTAGCGCAGTCGCTCAACGCTCGCGGCGACACTCGGGCCGCCCGCGATCGTCTTGGCGTACTCCTCGATGGTGCGCAGCGCCTCGCTCAGCCGCTTGGCGGCCGCCGTCGCGACCGCCCGAGCATCCGTGCGCACACCCTCGGCGGGCGTCGCGATGGCGGTGCCGACGTCCCCCGGCGTGTCCCGCGCCGGCAGCAGCACGTGCTCGATTGGCCCGAGCGCCGCCGCGAGGTCGTGCCGGAGCCGCTTGGCGTCCCCGGCGAGCTCGCTGTGATCGAGGATGAACCGCGCGGCGTCCTCCATCACCCGCAGCGCTTCGCGGGCGCGGTTGGCGTTGGCGTCGATGATGCGGGAAGCGGAACTCATCGCCGGATGTTCGCACAGGCGGGACGCCCGTGCCACCATTCAGGGGGTCGGCGAAGGCATCACGCCGTCGCTTTGGCCACCTTCGCCGCGGCTGCGAGGGATTGCTCGAGGTCGTTGCGCAGGTCCTCGACGTGCTCGATGCCCACGCTCAGGCGCACCAGCGTGTCGCTGATGCCGAGCTGCTTGCGCATCTCGGGCGGCACCGAGGCGTGCGTCATGATCGCCGGGTGCTCGATGAGGCTCTCGACGCCGCCGAGCGATTCGGCAAGCGTGAACAGGCGCACGTGCTCAAGCATCGCGCGGGCGGCTTCGATGCCGCCGTTGATGAAGAAGGTGATCATCCCGCCCGGACCGTGCATCTGCTTCTTGTAGAGGTCGTACTGCGGGTGGCTGGGCAGGCCCGGGTAGACGACGCGTTCAACCATCGCGTGGTCTTCGAGCCAGGAGGCGAGTTCGAGGCCGCTCTCGTTGTGCCGCGCCATGCGCAGGCCGAGCGTCTTGACGCCGCGGAGCGTGAGGTAGCTGTCGAAGGGCGAGGCGACGCCGCCGACGGAGTTCTGAAGGAAGCGCACGCGTTCGGCGAGCTCGGGTGTCTTGCAGACGAGCATGCCGCCCACGACGTCCGAGTGCCCGCCGAGGTACTTGGTCGACGAGTGCATGACCATGTCGAAGCCGAGCTCGAGCGGGCGCTGGTTGATCGGGCTGGCGAAGGTGTTGTCGCACACCAGCAGGGCGTTCGGCGCGACTTCGCGGGTGCGCTTGGCGATGGCTTGAAGATCAGCGAGCTTGAGCGTCGGGTTCGTCGGCGTTTCGACCCACACCATGCCGACGTGCGCGTCGAGCTTCTCGTTCCAGTCGGGCGAGGAGAGGTCGGTGTAGCGGATGTCGAGGTTCTGCGAGCGTTGGCGGACGCGCGAGAACAGGCGGTTCGTGCCGCCATAAAGATCGTCCATCGCGAGCACGGTCGAGCCGGCGTCGAGCAGTTCGAGCGCGCAGCCGATGGCGGCCATGCCCGAGGCGAAGGCGAACCCGCCGCAGGACGCGTCCTGCTCTTCGGTCACCTCGGTCCCCTCGAGCAGCGCGACCATGCGTTCGAGGGCGTAGCGCGTCGGGTTGTGCGACCGCGTGTACTCGAACCCGGTGTGCCGCCCGGGCGAGGGCTGGGCGTATGTGGAGGAGGTAAAGATCGGCGGCATGACCGCGCCGGTGACCGGCTCGGGCCGCTGACCGGCGTGGATGACCTTGGTGTCGTGGTGAGCGTCGCGCGTGTCCATGGTGCAAGGGTAGCGGAGGAGGCGGTACACGGAGCAATGGAGGAAACGGAGAACACGGAGGGAGGAAGGGTTCAGCAGGCAGGCGAGGGGCGCAGCCCCTGGACCAAACTGTCTCCACTCCGTTCGTTCTGTCCCCTCCGTTGCTCCGGGTACCTGCCTCCCGCCGGATAGGGTTGGGCATGCCGGTAGCCGTGGGCATGGCAATCGGGCTGGCGGTGCCGCTGGGCTTGGCGGCCGGGCTGATCCTCGGCCTCGCCCTCGGCCAGCCGCTGCTCGGCCTGTTCGTCGGCACGACGCTGACGGTTCTCTACCGACTGATCCCCGACGACACTTGCGCTCGCTGCGGCTACTCGCTCGAGGGGCTGGGAGCGTCGCGCGTGTGCCCGGAGTGCGGGCAGCCCGTGGACGAGGGGCGCGAGGGGATGCTGGAGCAAACGGGAGCGTTAGGTCGCGCGTGACCGGTCCTCGGCAAAGTACTTGACGGGCCTGCGTGCTCGTGTTAGGCCCAATTAACACGTCACCAGTCTGGAATCCTAACATAGGACGGAATTGCTATGAGACTCACGAGTGCGCGTCACCGCCCCATTGCACGCATCGGCCTTTCGATCCTCGCAGTAGCGAGTAGCAGCCAAGTCGTGCTTGGCGGAGAGGACACGCCGCCGGAGCTGCTTATCCAAGGCGATGAGACTCTAGTTGTTCTGCCTTGAGATGAGCTCTTTGGCGAAACACTAGCGATCGATGAAAGTACGGTGATCAATGAGGGCGGCTACATCGAGCTGCTTATCAACGGAGCGAACGTGCTGCATCGAAGCGGGACATCCGGACGGATTGAGCACTACGGCACATCTGCCATCGTAGAAGGCGGAAGCATTGCAGAGCTGTGGGGGTATGGTCCCGGCCTCGCCATCGTGCGGGGAGGGACGGTTGGTCGAGTCTCTGGCGCGGCGAGGCTAGAACAAGGAATCGTCCACCAGTGGGATGTCGCGCTTGCCAGCGTTCCCGGAATCATTGCCGGTGGGCATGTTGACAGGGTTACGACGTATGATAGCGGGGCAGAGCTGGAGCTACAAGTCGAAGGTGGCACCATCGATATTCTTGAGATTGGCTTCGTAGACGGCTCTGCGGGAGATCAAGGAGGATCCATACGAGTGGTTGGCGGGGTCATCGGAGAGGTGCAGAATATATACAATGCCACACTTATAATGGAGGGGGGTCTTGTTGAAGAGTCTGTGAGGGCCACTTGGTCGGGTGGCGACAACTTGTCGAATCACGACGGCGTCTTCGATCTTTCTGGCGGCGAGATCCGCGGAGACGTACGTACTACGGGCGTCGATGTATTCATCTCTGGCGGCGAAATCTTTGGAGATGTCGCCCCAAGCCGGAATTGGTTCGACAACGTCTCTGTCGCCGGAGGTTGGGTGGGCGGCAACATCGAGCTCGTTGCGGGTGACTTGAGTCTTGGCGGTGGTCGCGTTGACGGGGACATTGTCCTCGGCGCGGAACGGGCGGCTTTTATCGACCTAGTCCCTGTCAACGCAGAGTTGTTGGGAACTTCGATTGGTGGAGACATCTATTTAGGTTGGGACTCGCACCTGGTAGTTGAGGGTTCTCGTTTCTACTTTGATCACGACGGCGATCCTGCGACTGAGGCGCGGCGGATCCGGCTTGCAGATGGCGTAGAAGAGATCGTGCTGACTCCTGACAGCGATCTCTTTCGGCTGGAGGGAGATGTGCTTCGCCTCGGCGGCCTCGAAGTATTCTTGGCGCGAGGAGGATTCACGTCGTTCGACCTGCTTGCGTCCGCCAGTCAACAGCCGTCGGAGTGGCTCGGCTCCGTGACGCTCCGGTTGGTTCCGACACCCGCGGCGAGCGGTGTGCTCGCAGTCGCCGCAGCGATCGTCCTCCGAAGAAGGCGATCCGCGACCTACACCAACTGATTCCGCAAATAGTTGATCATATCGATCTTCGTGATCAACCCCAGATAGTTGTCCTCGGCGTCCACCACGATCGCCACGCGGTCGGCTCGGAAGATCGGCACCAGGTCCTCCACCGGGCGGTCGGGACGCACCGTCTCGATGCGCCGGGTCATGAAGTCGCTCACCGGCTTCTCGAAGGCCTCGCGGTCGCTCAGCACCGCCAGCAGGATGTCGCTCTCGTCGATGATGCCCGCGATGCGGTCGCGGTGGTCCATCACGACCATCTGCGAGACGCTGAACTGGCCCATGCGCTTGATCGCCTGCGCTACCGGCTCGGTTTCGCTGAGCGTGTAGTCCTCGCCGGCGAGGTGACGCCGCGCGATGAGGTCGGAGAGGTCGCCGCGTGTCTCGCGTTCGATGAAGCCGTTGTCGATCATCCAGAAGTCGTTGAACATCTTCGAGAGGTACTTGGCGCCGTTGTCGCAGATGAGGCTCACGACGTTGAGCGGCTCGGTCTGCTTCTGGCACCACGCGCACGCGGCCGCCAGCAGGCAGCCCGTGCTCGAGCCAGCGAGCATGCCTTCGGTGTAGAGCAGTTCGCGGGCCATGTGGAAGGCGGACCGGTCGGTCACGGGGATGGCCTCGTCGCACAGGTCGAGGTCGCAGATCTTCGGGATGAAGTCCTCGCCCATGCCCTCGATGAGCCACGAGCCGGGCTCGACCTCCTTGCCCTCGTTCACCAGCGGGTTGAGGATGCTCTCGGCGGGGTCGGCGAGGACGATCTTGAGGTTCGGGTTCTTCTCGCGCAGGTACTTGCCCATGCCGCTGAGCGTGCCGCCCGAGCCGACGCCCAGCACGATCGCATCGACCTTGCCGGCGAGCTGTTCCCACACCTCGGGGCCGGTGGTGTCATAGTGGGCCGCGATGTTGGACTCGTTCTCGAACTGGTTGATGTAGATGGAGTTGGGCGTCTTCTCCGCAAGGCGAGCGGCAACTTCCTGGTAGTAGTCGGGGTGGCCCTTCTGCACGTCCGAGCGGGCGAGGACGACTTCCGCGCCCATGGCCGTGAGGTGCTGGATCTTCTCCTGACTCATCTTGTCGGGGACGACGACCTTGATGGCGTACCCGCGTTGGCCCGCGACGAGGGCGAGGGCGAGGCCGGTGTTGCCGGCGGTGGCTTCGATGATCGTCGGGCGTGTCGTGGCGTTGGGGTCCAGCCGCCCGTCGCGCTCGGCGTCCTCGATCATGCGCAGGCCGATGCGGTCCTTGATCGACCCGGCGGGGTTCATCAGCTCGAGCTTGGCGAAGAGTCGGCAGGGCCCGGTGTCGAGCTTGCGCAGCTCGAGCATCGGGGTGCGCCCGATCATGTCGAGCACGCCGCTGTAGACGGGGCCGAGCGGGAGGGGGGAGGTGACGGCGGGATCGGCGGTGCGTGCGTGTGGCATGGCGGGTTCAGTTTAGCGGGCGACCCCACGCCGCCGACCGTGATCCCCGCGATCGTCAGTGGTTCAGGAGTCCGAGTTGGCGGGCCGCCCCGCCCTGGGCGGCGTCAAAGAGCTGGATGATGTAGTGGACGCGCCGGCGCGGCGCGCCGCCCCCGGGACGCTTGGCGTACTTGAGGCCCATCCAGCGCACAGCGCGCAGTGCGGCGCCGGTGCGCACGGAGGCGGCGTACCGGATCAGGTCCACCGACGAGAACACCGCCTGGTTGAGCGCCATGCCCAGCGACCAGCCGCGCGAACCGTCGCTGGCATAGGCGATGTCGGCGAGGTCGGGCAGCGTCCGCGCCACAGTTTCGGCGTGAAACGAGCCGTCGTACATCATGCCTTGCGGCAACCCGCCCAGGTAATCGTGCAGCGCGTGGTCGAGGAAGGGCGCGTAGGAGCGCTCGATGCCGTCGAGCAGCGCGCCCGACATCAGCGCGACGGAGCGGCGCATGCGCCCCCAGAAGTAGAAGCGGCGTAGCGGGTTGACCTCGTTGGCGTAGCTCTTGAGCTGCCCGTGGATGACGTGCGCCGCGCGCTCGCGCGACCAGCGCTCCGCGTAGCCGGGCGGGAGGAGGGCGGCGACGGCGGCGTCGCTCGGCGCCCATCGCTTGACGATGCTCTCGGTGACCTCGTCGAGCCGGCCCTCGTCGTAGGCCCGCTGGTCGGCGGGCGTGGAGATGCGCGGGGCCGAGAGGTTGTCACCCGCCAGTCCGTCCCACGTCGTGGTGACGCCCAGGGCGATCAGCCGCCTGCGGATAGGCTCGACCCACCAGTGCTCGTCGGAGCAGAGCTCGGCGCGGGCGTTCTTGCGCGTCTCGTACCAGGTGAAGCTGTGCTCGGGGAAGACGAACTCGTGGTGCAGCCCCAGCCGCTCGGTGACCCGCGTCGCGACCGCGAGATCGTCGCTCTCTTCCGCCTTGTACCGGCGCAGAGTCACCGCCATGTGCGGCGACCGACCGAGGGCGACCTGCTGGGCCAGCACGTGGCGGCTGTCCTTGCCCCCCGACAGCAGCGTGGCGGACTTGCCCGGCGCCGGTTCGCGCACCTCGACGGCGCGGCGAAAGAGCTCCATGTACCGCTCGACCGCCACCTCGCGCGAGTCGTTGTTCGGCCCGGGCACGGGCCGGCGGTCTTCGACGGTCAGCTCGCCGCGCTCCCAGCGGAACAGGGCGTTGGGCGGCAGCACGCGAATGTGTTTGAAGGGCGTCGTGTTGCCCTCGAACCAGCCGAGGCGCAGGTAGGCGCTCATGGCGTCGTCATCGAACCCCGCGTCGGCGCCGCGCTCGAGCAGGCGCAGCAGGCTGGGCGAGAGCCGGAGGCGTCGGGTGGCCTCGTCGTAGGCGTAAAAGAGCGGCTTGAGGCCGTAGCGGTCGTTGCGGGCGGTGAGTGTGTTGTCTTCGGCGCAGGTCCAACTCGCGAAGATGCCCTCGTCGGCGCCGGAGTCGGGGTGGGTAAAGCGGTGCCCACCCGACCACGCGCGATCGCCCTCGACGATGACGCGGTCCCCCTCGGTACGCAGGCTGATCCATGGGGGGCTCATCGGCGGGTCCTGCGCCCTGGGGCGAGAGCGGGTCGGGCGGCTTACTCGAGGGCCGCGGCGCCGGAGATGATCTCGGTGAGCTCGGTGGTGATCTGGGCCTGGCGGGCGCGGTTGTAGACGCGGGTGAGGCTCTTGCGCATCTTCCCGGCGTTGTCGGTCGCGGCCTTCATGGCGACCATGCGAGCGATGTGCTCGGAGACCACCGCGTCGTTGAAGGTCTGGAAGAGGGTGGCCTTGACCGTCTCGGGCAGCAGTTCGGCGAGCAGGATCTCCGGCTCGGGCGTGAACTCCCACTGCACGCTGGTGCCGCCGGTTTCTTCCTCGACGTCATCGGCCGACGGCGGCTTGAGGGGCAGGAGCTGGAGCACCTCGGGGCGCTGGCGGGCGGTGGAGATGAACCGCATGTAGGTGACCTTGACGCCGGAGATTTCACCGGCCACATAGGCGGCCATGTACTGCTCCGCGAGCCGCTCGACTTCCTCGAACTGGGGTTTGTCGCCGAACTGCGCGTGGTGCGTGTCGATGTCGAAGCGGTTGAACTTGAGGACGGAGACGCCCTTGCGGCCCACGACTTCGACGCGGGTGTCGTTGGAGGGGCGCTCGCGCAGGCGGCGCATGGCGACGCGCAGGACCGAGCCGTTGTAGGGCCCGCACAGCCCGCGATCGGAGGTGAGGACGAGGTTGACCTCGGGGCCCTTCTCGCCGCCGTCGGGCCCGGAGACCAGCGGGTGGTCGATCTGGGCGCCGCGCGAGGCGAGCTCGGTGACGAGGTCGAAGACGCCCTCGGTGTAGGGCTTGGAGGCGGTGGCGCGCTGTTGGGCGCGGGCGAACTTGCTGGTGGCGATCATCTGCATCGTCTTGGTGATGCGACGGATGTTGCCGACCGCCTTGATGCGCTTCTTGATCTCGCGTGCGTTGGCCATGGGGCCGAGAGGATAGCGGGGCGGGGCGAGGAGGACCACGCCCGATCGGCGCTGACTCGGGCGTGGGTCGGGAAATTGAACGGGGACGCGGCCGCGGGCTTCACCCGCCCGAGCGTCGGCCCAGCTCAGCGACAGCGAGGAGGCGGTCGAGGGCCTCACCGACTTCGCGGGCCACGCGGTCCTCGGAGTCGAGCAGGACCGCCAGCAGCGGGTCGTCGCGCGAGTCGATCCATCCGGCGGTCACCGCAGCGACCGCGACCAGGTGCGAGCCCTCGCCTGCCAGAGCGGCGCGGAGCATGCTCTGCTCCTGCGCGGAACGGAAGAGATTGGACTGGCGCGCCCGCATGAGGGTGATGGCGCGGTTATAGACGTCCATGGTGGGGACGCGGGCGAGGATGGCGTCGCGGATGGAGGTGCGCCGGCGTTCAACGGCAGGGTCGTTGGGATCGCCACGGGTGGCGAAGGCACCGTAGATCCCGCGGATAACGGCGCGGGTGAGCCCGACGCCTGAGCTCTCGCGGATCTGCTCGACGATGGACTCCGTGCTGTCCATCGCGCCGAGGGATCGTTGCGTCGCGATGTCGGAGGTGGCGGTGGTGGAGATCGCGTTGCTCGCCAGGCGTCCCTCCTCGGTGCGGCCGAAGCCGAGCGTGCCCTGCCAGCGGACGGTGGTGCGTTGAAAGGCCCCGGAGTCGAGGACGGTGCCGATGGGGCGCCGGTGGGGCCGTGTCCGGAGGATGAGCGTCTCGCCACGGTCGAGGCGCAGGCGGTTGGGGATGCGGATGACTTCGGGCTTGATCGCCTCGCGCAGGTCCTGGAGGCCGACGTTGACGCTCGGCGTGAGCAGGAGGTTGCGCGGGACGGGCCGGCCGGTGCCCACGGCGACGGGCCACGGTGCGAGGTTGCGGATCTCGATGACGAGGTCGCAGCCTTCGACGGGCCCAAAGGCGAGCGGCTCCTGGCGGAGCGTCATGGTGACGACATCTCTGGGGCCGGGGAACTGCTCGTTGAGCCACGTCATGAGCCCGCCGATGCGTTCGTCGAGTTGTCGGGCGACTTGGGGCCGGGCAAGCGGCGAGCCGTGGAGCTCCTGAGCGCGGAGCCACGCGGCCGACCCGATGGCCGTCGCGGGACGCTCGACGGCGAGCGTGGCGTACGCGCGGAGCGCGTCGCGCGGCTGCCCGAGCTGCTCGAGCGTCTCGGCGAGGGCCCAGCGGGCCTGCGGATCCGTCTCGGCGAGCGGCTCGAGCGCCGCCCGGGCTTCGTCGGGTTGGCCTTCGTGGAGGAGCAGCCACGCGTTGAAGCGGGTCACGGCATCTTCGGTCAGCAAAGGTGAGCCGTCGTCGCGCGTCGCCGCGCTGAGATCCGAGAGCAGCTCGCGGGCGGTGTCGAGCTCGACGCCCGCGAAGAGGGCCGCCCACAGCATCTGGAGGGCGAGCTCGAGGCGACCTTCCGCGATACGCTCGAGGGTGATCGGGCGCTCGTCCTCGGGGAGGCCGGCGACCTCGTCGAGCTGCAGGTTCTGGATCTGGCGGATCTGCGCGATCTTCTCAAACGAGCGGCGGGTGAGCTCCTTGTCTCGGGTCGCAACGGCGCCCGCCAGGCGGAGCTGTTCGAGGTCGAGCGGGAGCAGGACGGGCCGCTCCGGGCCGGGGTCGAGCCCTTGGGCGATCATGTCCCGCCGGCGGATGGCCATGTTGTTCGCGGTGGCGTCCTCGATGCCGTTGAGCGTGTCGAGCATCCCTTCGACGCCCGAGACGTTCCACTCGCTGAGGGTGAGCTCGAAGCGGAGCCGGTCGGAGGATGGTCGGCCGGTGGCGGAGTAGAGGCGGAAGGCGCGTTCGAGCGTGTCGCGCGCGGCGCGGAAGGCGCCGCGCTGGAGCATCTCCAGGCCGAGGTTCTCGTAGGGCGTCGGGTCGATGGGGTCGGCGAGGACGACGTTGGACAGGATGTCCGCGCGTTCGATCGCGTCGTCGGAGAGGGCAAGGAAGTGCGAGGCGTAGAGCGCGGCGGCTTGTTTGTTGGACGGGTCGAGCGTGGTCGCGAGGGTGAGGTAGTCGAGGAAGCGGCGTTCGCTGCCGTTGTCGCGGGCGAGCAGGGCGGCGTCGAGCGCGAGCCGGCTGCGGACCGATCGCGCCAGAGCGGCTCCCCGCTCGCCGAGGTAGCGCTCGTACAGGTCCAGCCGCGCGTCGGCGGTGTTGCGCCGCTGGATGTTGGCCAGCGCGATGCGGAGCTGCGCAACCTCGTCGCCCGGGTCAAGACGAAGGAGCTCACGCGTCAGCTCATTGACGCGGTCGTCCTGCCCGGCGGCAGCGCGCGCCTCGATCTCCAGGCGGAGCATCTCGGGGTCGGATTCCCCGAACGTCTGGGCGGCCCGGAGCAGGGACGCGGTGAGCGAATAGTGCTCGCTCTGAGGATTGCCCAGCTGTCGGACGGCGGTCTGAGCGGTGCGGGCGATGATGTCGGCCAGGTGATCGCGGATCAGCGCTTCGTCGTCGATGGTGTCCGCGGGAACCGCCGAGCGAGCCGCGGCCGCGCCGTCGGCGGGCTGGGGTGCCTGCGCGGCCGCGGGCCCGAGGGTCGACGCGAACAGCGCGAGCGTTGAGATCAAGCGGGCGATGGAGGCGGTGCGGGGCGGTTTCAAGCGTGCGGGTCCTGGCGTCGGGCGGGGATTCGGGTGGCGGGACGAACGGTGGTCACAATAGGAAACGCGGGGCGTCAGGTCGGAGTTCGGGGGAACCGCGGAGGCGGCGAGTGACGAACGTGTGGTCGGTGGCGGGATTCGGTTCCGGCGGGGCCCTGATCGAGGCGGTCGGGGTGGTGGAGGTCGGATTGACCCTTCTGGGGCGGGTTGGTAGTGTCCGCGCCTTCGTGGAGGACGGGCGCATCCGTCGGCGTGGTAATCGCCGCGCCGCTTCGCGCCAATGCAATCTGGAGCACGCTTCACGTGCGCAAGACCCTTTGTCATCGACTCATCGTGCCCGCCCTGGCGGGGTTGTGCCTGCTGATATCCTCGAACGCGGCGGTTGCGCAGCAGGTGCGCAACGAGTTGCCTCAATCGCTGATCACGAGCCGGAACCCGGACCGGGGCCCGATCGTCGAGTTCGTCGCGGCTCACGCCGAGCGTCTGGCCAGCGAGGAGCCGACCGAGGTGGTCTCGGCGCGGGTGGCGTTGTTATCGCCCTTCGTCAGCCGTGGGCCCTTTGCGGATCCGCCCTCGGTGCTGTTCCGGCGTGTGTACGGGCGCGAGCTGGTGACGGCGACGCGTCCGGTGGTCGAGGATCGCCGCGTGCTCAACGCGGTCAACGCGGTGTTGGTGATGGGGCCTCTGCTGATCGAGGAGTCTTTGCAGGCGTTGGAGGTCGCCGCGAGGGACGAGCGCGAGCCGGTGCGTCTGGCGGCGGCCGGGGCGCTGGGCGACTCGATCGACCGGGCGGCGCCCGACAGCCTCCAGCGGAGCCAGGGCGTCGAGGCCATGCGCATCGTCCTCGCCCGCCTGCCGGAAGAGTCCGCGGCGGCGGTGGCCAACGCGCTGGTCGGCGCGGCGAGCGTCGCGCCAACGGACAACGAGCAGGCGGTGCGCGGCTCGCGCGGCCTGTCCGACGCGCTCCCCAGTATGACCGAGAACGCCGCGGCCGCGGTGGAGCGACGCGAGGACCAGGCCCCGGGCTGGGCCCGGACGCTCCTGCGGGCGATCAATCAAGTCTTCCGAGTGGAGGTGACCGCGGCGAACCAGGCGACCACGGGTGCGTCGCGCGACGAGCGGCTGCGAGCCGCGTCCGAGGGCGCCGCGGCGGTGGTCGATTACGCGCGCGATCGCATGCTCGCGGTGGACGACCTCGAGCTGTTCGAGGAGACCGTGGAAGGCCGCGCGTTGTTGCAGGCCATCCAGGCGGCTCAGCGGATCATCACGACGGCGCGTGAGGCCCTCGGGCGTGGAGCCGGGTCGGTCGTGTCGTCGCTCGACGCCGAGGCGACGAGGGCGGTGCAGAGCCGCGACGCCTCGATCTTCGACCGCGCGGCACGCGCGTGGGCCGCGCCGCTGCGGCAGATGGGCGTCGAAGGCGGGGCCCGACGCCTCGAAAGCACCCCCTGAGGACCGCTTCCAGGGTCCTGCGACCGCGTTCGCCGGCCGGCGGTATCCTCGACCGGTATGCGCGTAATCATCGGGACGTTTCTGGTGCTGGTGGCGGCCATCGTCGCCGTCGTCGCGGCTGACCGGCCCATTCCCCCGGCCGAGCTGACGGTCATCATCCCCGTCCCCTTCAACACGCTCGACCCCCAGCGCCAAAGCTACAGCCAGGACATCCGCCTCACCTACGCCATCGGCGAAGGCCTGACACGCTGGAACAACCTCTCCGAGGCGTTCGAGATCGTCCCGGCGCTCGCCGAGTCGTGGGAGATTTCCGACGACCGGCGGACCTACACCTTCAAGCTCCAGCCTGACGCGGGGTGGTCCAACGGCTCGCCCGTGACGGCCCACGACATCGTCTATTCGTGGCGGCGGGGCGTCGAGCCCGAGCTGGTCGCGGACTACGCGACGCTGTTCTTTCATATCGAGGGCGCGGAGGACTACTTCAACTGGCGCACCGAGCAGCTCTCGACGTTTGCGCAACTGACGAACGATGAGGTCGCGGCGCAGCTCCGCGCACGCAACGCGGACGTCCCCGAGCAAATTTCGGATCGCGAGCAGCGCCTCGCCCTGGCCAGGCTCTACGTCGAAGAGGCCGACGCCTATTTCGAGAACAACGTCGGCCTGCGCGCGCTCGACGACAAGACCCTCGAAGTCGTGCTCGAACGCCCGACCACGTACTTCCTCGACCTGACGGCCTTCGCGGTCTTCAGCCCGATCTACCCGCCGCCCGTCGAGCGGCACACGAGCCTCGATCCGGTGACGGGCCGGCGGGTGATGACGTACGAGTGGACCAAGCCGCCCCTGCGGATCTGCAACGGGCCGTATGTGGTGACGCGGTGGAAGTTCAAGCGCGCGATGCTGCTGGAACGCAACGAGCACTACTGGAACCCCGACGCCGTCAAGAGCGATTCGGTGAAGATCATCCCGATCAGCGACCTCAACACGAGCGTGCTGGCGTTTCAGAACGGCGTCGCCGACCTGCACATGGATGTGCGCGTCGACTACATCCCCGAGATGCTCGCGGCCAAGCAAGCCGGGCGCGAGGCGGGAGTCGATCAGTACATCCACGCCATGCCCACCTTCGGCACATACTTCTGGAGCTTCAACTGCACGCCGACGCTGACCGATGGGCGCCCCAACCCCTTCCATGATCCCGCCGTCCGCCGGGCCTTCTGCTTCGCGACCGATCGCGAAGCGATCACGCAGAAGGTGCGCCGCTCGGGCGAGCAACCCGCGAGCACGTTCATCCCCCCCGGCAGCATCCCCGGCTTCGACACGCCCCGAGGGCAGTACTTTGACCCCGAACGCGCCCGCGCCGAACTCGCCTCCGCCGGCTGGGAAGACCGCGACGGCGACGGCCTCGTCGAGAACGCCAACGGCGACCCCTTCCCCGTCGTCGAGCTCCTCTACTCCACCGCCAGCTACCACGAAGACATCGCCCTTGCGCTGGGCCAAATGTGGAAGACGCATCTGGGCGTCAAGACCGAGCTCGATGGCAAGGAAACCAAGGTCTACAAGGACGAACTCAAGAAGCGCGACTACATGCTCGCCCGCGGCGGTTGGTTCGGCGATTACGGCGACCCCACCACCTTCCTCGACCTCCACCGCACCGGGAACAACAACAACGATCGTGGCTACTCCGACCCCGTCTTCGACGAGATGATGCGCCGCGCCGAAGCCGAGACCGACCCCGAGGTCCGCAACGAGATCCTCGAAGAAGCCGAGCGGTACACGATGGAGGAGACGACGCCCATCCTCGTCGTCTACCACTACGCCTGGTGGTACCTCTACGAGCCGCCGACAAAGCCCGACGGCTCGCCCAACCCCGGCGGCCTGCGCGGCATGAGCGACCACCCGCGGCTCGTGCAGTACCTCTGGCAGCTCGAAGTCGTGAGCGAGGACGACGCCGAAGGGACCGGTGAACCGCTGTGATCGGGCTCATCATCCGTCGGCTGATTCAGCTCCCGATCATCCTGCTGGTGGTCTACACGCTGACATTCGCGTTGGCGTGGGCGCTGCCGGGCGAGGCGGTGATCAACGACGAGGGCCGCCAGCCGCCGCAGGCGGTGCTGGACGCGATGAAGAAGCAGTACAACCTCGACGATCCCGCGGCCTTCTACTTCAACTACCTCTACCGCGTCTCGGGCGGGCGCTGGGCGGTGGAGTCGGTCCGAGCCGCGGGCGGCGACGAGAGCGCGCAGGTGCCGCGCTACGTCTTCGACCTCGGCCCGAGCTTCAAGTACGAAGACTGGACGGTGAACGAACTCGTCGCGAGCTCGCTGCCTGTCTCGGTCGTGCTGGGCCTGGCGGCCATCGCGCTCGCGCTTTCGATCGGCCTCGTCGCCGGCGTGCTGGGCGCCATCAAGCCCAACTCGGGGCTCGACCTGGCGACGCTGGCGATCGCGCTGGTGGGCATCTCGCTGCCGAGCTTCGTCATCGGCACGATCCTGCTGATCGTGTTCCCGGTCGGTCTGGGCATCGGCTCCGTCGCGTCGTGGGGCCGTTTGGGGGACGTGATCCTCCCGGCGGTGACGCTTTCGCTGCCCTTCGCGGCGTACATCGCGCGCCTCACGCGCATGGGCATGATCGACCAGCTCAACGCCGACTACGTGCGCACCGCGCGGGCCAAAGGCGTCGCCGAGCGCAGGGTTATCACCAAACACGCGCTGAAGAACGCGTTTCTCCCGGTGCTGAGCTACCTCGGCCCGGCGCTGGCGTTTGCCATGACGGGCTCGTTCGTCGTTGAAACGGTCTTCAACATCCCCGGCATCGGCCAGCACTTCGTCGACGGCGTGCGCAACAAGGACCTGTTCATGATCATGGGCGTCACGCTCATCTTCGCCTTCCTGCTGATCGTGATGAACCTCGTGGTCGACGTGCTCTACCGCGCGGTGGACCCGCGGATTGAACACTGATGTCACGCCCAGCGTGAGGCGAGTGTGGCCGTTCTCCTTGTGTTTTGCGTGCGATCCGGGAGACTGGCATGATCGGCGGCGATGCACGCCGCCCCACGGCGAGGAGGAGATCGCTATGCGCCGAGAGAGCCTGATCGTGACGATGTGTGTGTGCCTGACGCTGATCGCTTGCGTCGCGCTGATCGCGCGGGGCGGGCCGCTCGACCCGCCACCAGGACCCGTCGCCCCGAGTTATCAGACGCTCGCGGAAGTCGACGGCCGGCGCCCGCTCAATCAGACCACGGCGCCGGGCACGCCCACCGCCGTGCACCGCATCACGCAGAGCGGCTCGTACTTCCTCACGGGCGACGTCGTCGCGGGCCAGAACCAGAACGCCATCGAGATCGCCGCGACCGACGTCACCATCGACCTCAACGGCTACGCGCTCATCGGCGAGAGCCTCTTCACCACCGACTCGTTCAACGGCATCACCCGCGCACCGCTGACCCAGAGCGGCGTCGTCACGATCCGCAACGGCACCATCCGCGGGTTCGACATCGCGGGCGTCAACTTCGATGGCTTCGCCGACATCCTGCACGTGCAAGGCGTCAAGGCGATCGCCTGCGACGTCGGTTTTCACCTCGACAGCTACGCGACCATCACCGAGTGCTCCGCGCTCAACTGCATCAACCAGGGCTTCTTCGTCGACGACACTCCGGGGTCATTCGGCGTGACGGTGGACAACAACCTCGCCGTCAACTGCGACATCGGGTTCGACATCCGCACCAGCGCCGGCGGGCACGTCGTCGTGCGCAATCGGGGGTTCGAGAACTTCATCAACTTCACCGTGTCGCAAGGCTGCGCGGTGGGCGTCGTGGTCGACGTGACCGACGCCGACTCGTTCTTCGGCATCTGCCAGAACCGCGGGCTGTCCAACTTTCGACTCGAGCGTCAGAACTGACCCGCGGGTCGGCCCGCGGCTCGTGAGCCGGGTTTCACGACCGCCGCCAACGACGTCGCCCCGGCTATCGCGCCTGATATACTGATCCATCGCGCGGGGCGCCCTCCGTCGAACATACGGAGGGCTGAGACGCACCCGTTGAACCTGATCCGGTTCGCACCGGCGGAGGGAACGCGAACGGCCCCGAGCCCCTTCGCGTCCGCTCCCGACGGTCGAACCCCACGACCGACCACACGAAGGTGCCAGCCATGCCCGATCACCCCAAGACCACGCACGCCCCCTCCAGCGAACGCCCTCACACCCGAGCCGCGCTGCCCGAGCACATCGGCCAGGGCTCGCCGGCGTGGAAGGCGCACGAGCACACCCGCGACATCGAGAGCCATCCCGATGCGCCGCTGCCCACGCTCGACAACCGCTTCGGCCCGCCGCTGCACGGCGCGCACAACCCGTCCTCGCACCGCGACGGCACCTCGCCCGGCTCCTTCGCCCTCGCGCCCGATCTCGGCGGGCCGCGCATGTTCGCCTCGCCCGACACGCCCGGCATGCCGCAGCACTCGCACAAGACCGCCTGGGACTTCCTCCCCGATGGCTGGACCGTGCGCATGCTCTCCTTCAAAGATGTCGGCCCCACGCCGACCGAAACCGCCAAGGACCCCGAGCACCACGAAACCGACAGCTACACCTTCCTCGACCACGCCGGGCGGCGCGTCAACGTCACCTGCCCGCGCGGCTTCACGCCCGTCACCCAGCTCGAACACGCGCGGCTCGGCATCATCACGCCGCAGATGTACCGCGTCGCCGAGCGCGAGCCGCATATGACGCCCGAGCTTGTGCGCGACGAGATCGCCGCCGGACGCCTCATCATCCCAGCCAACATCCACCACCTGAAGCACAAGCTCGACCCCATGTGCATCGGGCGCGGCAGCAAGACCAAGGTCAACGCCAACATGGGCGCCTCGCCCGTCTCCTCGGGCACCGAGGAAGAACTCGAAAAACTCCGCTGGGCCGAACGCTGGGGCGCCGACACCGTCATGGACCTCTCCACCGGCGGCGACCTCGACGCCTGCCGCGAGGCCATCCTCCGGGACTCCACCGTGCCCATCGGCACCGTCCCGATCTACTCCATGATCATCGGGCGCAAGCTCGAAGACCTCGATGAGCAGATCATCCTCGAGACGCTCGAGCACCAGGCCAGGCAGGGCGTCGACTACTTCACCATCCACGCCGGCGTGCGCAAGGCGCACATCCCGCTGGTAAAGAAGCGCCTCATCGGCATCGTCAGCCGAGGCGGCTCGCTGCTCGCCAAGTGGATGCTCGTCCACAATCGCGAAAACATCATGTACGACATGTGGGACGACATCTGCACGCTCATGCGCGAGCACGACGTGTCGTTCTCCATCGGTGACGGCCTGCGCCCCGGCGGCCTCGCCGACGCCACCGACAACGCCCAGCTCGCCGAGCTCGAGACCATCGGCGAGCTCACCGAACGCGCCTGGCGTCACGGCGTGCAGGTCATGGTCGAGGGCCCGGGGCACGTGCCCCTCGATCAGATCGAATACAACATGAAGCTCCAACGCCGCCTCTGCCACGGCGCGCCCTTCTACGTCCTCGGCCCCCTCGTGACCGACGTCTTCCCCGGCTACGACCACATCACCAGCGCCATCGGCGCCACCAACGCCGCGTATCACGGCGCCGCCATGCTCTGCTACGTCACGCCCAAGGAGCACGTCGGCCTGCCCAAGAAGGGCGACGTGAAGGAAGGCTGCATCGCCTACAAGATCGCGGCCCACAGCGCCGACGTCGCCCTGGGCATCCCCCACACGCGCGACTGGGACGACAGCCTCACCAAGGCCCGGGCCGCGCTCAACTGGCAGAAGCACTTCGAACTCGCCTTCGACGAAGACACCGCCCGCGCCTACCACGACGAAGACCTCGACGTCGACACCGACTTCTGCGCCATGTGCGGCCACGACTGGTGCTCCG
>CAYTSW010000044.1:0-4605 GCA_964440605.1 uncultured Phycisphaeraceae bacterium
CTCCTGGGCGAAACAAGCCGGCAAGTAATGCCTCTGGTGCCACCGGTCTCCGACCGGTGCTTTCCCCCACCCCCCCCTGTCTTTGGTGGGACGAGCTTCCAGACCGCCTTCTCCCAGGATCTTCCCACAGTCAGGGCCGACTCAGCCGATACCCCCTTCATGCGCATCGTCTGGCTCGCGTCGTACCCCAAGTCCGGCAACACGTGGCTGCGCCACCTCCTCCACGAATACCTCGTGGGGCCGGTCACCAGCAGCGCTTCGCTCGACCGCCAGATCCCCGACCTCCACCGCTACCCCGGCCTCGACGCCGATGCGCCCGTCGACCGCTTCGTGAAGACCCACTTTAGGTGGTCGCCCGAGCATCCCTACGCCGCGCACACCATCGCCGCGATTCACGTTGTGCGCCACCCGAAGGATGTCCTGCTCTCCACGCTCGACTACTTCACGCTCTACAACGGCGACGACGCGCCCGCCATCGATCCCAAGGACTACATCCGACAATGGATCGACCACGCCGGCGACCCGACGTGGCTCGACAAGGGCTTCGGCACGCCGCTCGAACACGCCACGAGCTGGCAACGCGGCGCGCAGTGCCTCACCATCCGCTACGAGGATCTCAAGGCCGACACCGCCCGTACGCTCGCCCGCGTGCTGGTCGCCCTCGGTCAGAACATCGACGAAGCCCGCGTCGACCGCGCCATTGCCCGCAGCGCTCTGGGCGCGTTGCAGTCGCTCGAACGCACCGAAAAAGCCGCCAGCGGTTCCGCCCACCCCGGCACGGCCGACCAGTTCGAGCGCGGGCAACGCTTCTTCAACCAGGCCCGCACCACCGCCAGCCTCGCCCACATCGACCGTGACCTCGACGCCGCCTTCGACGAAGCCTTCGCGCCACTGCTCCAGCACCTCGGCTACCGCACCGCCACCGCCGCAGCGTGACGAAACATCTCAGCGCCCGAATGCCCCGGTACAACTCGGCGGGTGCCCGGCTACTGCGCAGCAGAAGCCGGACCCAGCCGTCCGCATACACGACCAACGCCGGGTTCGGCTGCGCCGTACCCGGGCACTCTCGGAGGTCGTTCGCGCGTCCCTCTGCCCTTGTCTTATGTGCCTCCGTGCCTCGGTGCCTTCGTGCCTCGGTGCCTCCCCGAAGACTTTTCACCCCAACGCCCGCGCCACGCCGATCCCACGTCAACGGGCGCACGGAGGCGCCCCTGGCTGTCCCATGCGCTGCGCCGTCACGATGACCCTCTGTGCCCTGCTCTGCCTCGCCCTCGCCCCCGCTGCGCACGCCGCTAACACTTCGCAGTCGGCTCCCGGCGTCGACGAGTCCGACCGCATCGCCCTGAACGACCCGCGCATCATCGGTGTCTTCGCCGCCGTCACCCTCGACAACGACGACACCATTCGGGGGACCATCATCCGCGTGCACGACGGCGTGCTGGTGCTGCGTCACGAGGTGCTGGGCGACATCGAGATTTCGACGACGCGGCTGATCGGCGTCCGTCGCGCCGGCCCGCAGCCGCGACCACGAGAGTTGCCCGCGCCCGATCCGGACGCTGAGCCGCCGACGCCCATCAAGCCCGAGATCGTGCTGCCCGAGCCGACTGAGCCGGAGGTCGTCGAGAAACCTCAGGTCCCCGAGGAGGCGGCGAAGGACGAGTCGGAGGCCGAGTGGTCGTCGCGCGTCGAGCTCGGGCTCAGCGGTTCGCAGGGCAACGCCGAGCGCATGAGTGTCAACGCCGCCTTCCGCACCACCCGGCGAACCGAGGGCACGCGCTTCTCCTTCGATACCAGCTATCTGCTCAACACCACCCGAGGCGATCGCACCGCCAACCGCCTCACCCTCAACGCCCGCAACGACTGGAACTTCCCCGACTCCAAGTGGACCCTCTTCCTCCAGGGCGGCGCCGAGTTCGACGAGTTCCGCGACTTCGACGTCCGCACCAGCGCCGGCGCCGGCTTCAGCTACCGCTTCCTTGACAACGACCGCACCTCGCTGAACGCGCGCATCGGCGCGGGTTTCAGCAGAGACATCGGAGGCACGGAGACCGAGGCCGTCCCCGAACTCATCACCGGCGCCGAACTCCGCCACGAGCTCACCGACCGTCAGACCCTCGCCGCCAGCGCCGAGGTGTTCCCCGATCTCGAAGAGCTCGGCGAGATCCGCTCCATCCTGCGGGCCCGCTGGGAGTTCCGCCTCGACGACAAGAACGACCTGGCCCTCTCGCTCGGGCTCGAGCAGCGCTTCGACAGCCAAGCCGACGACGACCAACGGACCGACATCGACTACTTCGCGCGTTTGGTGTTCGGGTTCTGAGGCGGAAGCTTTGGGCGCCGGCCATCGCACGCTCCGGCGCGCGCCCGGCTCCAGCGCAGCAGAAGCCGGACTTCGAATCCGCCGGCGCGACCAACGCCGGGTTCGGCTGCGCCGTACCCGGGCACCCCAAAGGCGACGGGCGCGCTCGTCATGAGACCGAAAGCGAAGGCGTCGCCCCGCCGCGCCGCAGGCCAGCCATGGCGGCTTCGTTGACGACGTTCTGCGCGAAACGCTCCAGCGCCGATCGCAACTCGGCGTTGTCGTCCTCGAAGTTCGCGCTCGGGTTGCCGGCGTCCGAGTTTGCACGCAGGGCCATGGTGATCGGGATCGCGCCGAGATAGGGCAGGCCCATCCGCTGGGCCATCATTTCGGCGCCGCCGCGGCCGAAGATGTCGTACTCCTTGCCGTCGTCGCCGATGAAGAAGCTCATGTTCTCGACCACGCCCAGCACGTCAACGTTGAGCTGCTGGAACATCCGGGCCGCGCGCACCGCGTCGTCCTGCGCGACCTTCTGCGGCGTGCAGACGATCACCGCGCCCGTCAGGCTGAGCATCTGACTCATGCTCAGCGGCACGTCGCCGGTGCCCGGCGGGAGGTCGATGATCAAGTAGTCCAGCTCGCCCCAGCTCGTCTGCTCGACGAGCTGCTTGAACGCGCCGTGGGCCATCGGGCCGCGCCAGATCAACGGTTTTTCGGAGTCCACCAGCTTGCCGATGGTCATCGCCTTGATGCCGTGCACCGCGAAGGTCTGAAGCATATTCTCGTGCAGCGTGACGTCGAGCTTGTCGAGCCCGAGGAGGGTCGGTGCGGACGGGCCGTAGATGTCGCCGTCCATGAGTCCGACGCCGTGGCCCTGCCGGGCCAGCGCCAGGGCGAGGTTGACCGAGACGGTGCTCTTGCCCACGCCGCCCTTGCCCGCGCCGACCGCGATGATGTGCTTGACGCCCGGGATGCCCGAGCCGCCGGAGGCCGTTCCTTCCTTGATGGTGGGCGAGCTCGACGCCTGCTTGAGCGGGATGTCCTCGCGCTGCTTCACCGTTGGGCGCTCGTCCGAGGACGACGCGCCAGCTTCGACGCCGCCGGGTGCCGGTTCCACCCACGCCACGTTGAGGTCCTTGAGCTCCTCGCCCTCGGCCGCCGCTCGTCGGCGGAGCAGCGTCTCCACGCCCGCGCGCAGGTGCTCGGCGGCCTGCTCATTCTCGGGCCGCTCCAAGGTCACGCGTACGTACCCGTCACAGGCCGACACCTTCTTGACGACCCCCGCGCTCACCACGTCGACATCGCCTTCGCCCAGGCCGCGCAGCGCGTCGATCACCTCGTCTTTGCCCAATGCCATACCAAACGTCTCCCGATCAATCGCTGCACAACGCGAGGGCCTCGTCGCGAAAACGGGCCCTCGGAGCAGCCCGTCCAGCCGCTCATCCGATCCTACGCAATGACCGCCCGCCGCTACCGTTGTGCTCGGGCCGAATCCTCTCGACCGCGTACCCGTTGGAGTCATCCGCCATGAACCGCTCCCACCGTCGTTCCGTTCTGTTGGCCGCAGCCTTCGTGTTGCTGATGCCGCTCGCGTTGATCGCCTCCGATGATGCGCCGTCGCCGCGAGCGGATGAGGCCGACGCGCTGCGCGGCCCGAGTGTCGAGAACGTCGACGTGCCGGGCAGCCCGTCGACGTTCGGCGAGATGTCGGGCCGTCAGGCGCGGATGATGGCCGATCGCCCGGTTCCGCACCGCGTCTTCCGCGAGGCCGTCGAGTCGCTCACGAGCGAAGAGGCGGCGCCCGAGCTGCGTCTGACCCGCGAGCAGCAGGAAGCGCTGCAAGGCCTCGAGCGCGAAGCACGCGAGGCCCGGCGTGCGTACCTGCGCGAGCACGGGCCGAAGCTCCGCGAACTGCGCAGCCAGCTCGAGTCGCTCCGTCGCGGCGAGCAGCCCGAAGACGTGCAAGCCCTGCAGCAGCAGATCAGCGAAATCATGCGCGGCGCCCCGCAGATGCAGGCCGTCCACGCCAAGGCTTGGGGCGTTCTGACCGAGGAGCAGCGAGCGCACGTCGAACTCGAGATCGAGCAGCAGATGCAGTCGCTCGCCGAGGGCCGCGCCCGCGAGATGGGCATCGGCATCGAACGCGCTGGCGGCGACATCACGCCGGACTGGGCGACGCTCCAGGCCCGCTACGAGAAGCTCCCCGAGGCGCAGCAGCGCCTCGTCCGCCGCCACTTCGCCCGACTGCTCGATCGTGCGGAGCAGACCGCCGAACGCGCCGAGCCCCCGAGCATGCGCGACCGTCCCGC
>CAYTSW010000044.1:4705-19456 GCA_964440605.1 uncultured Phycisphaeraceae bacterium
GGGTGCCCGGCTCCTGCGCAGCAGAAGCCGGACTCAGCGTCCGCAAGCACGATCAAAACCGGGTTTGGCTACACCGAACCCCGACACCCCAGACGCTTGCGACCCGGTCACCGCGTGCAACGCGTTCAGCCTCCGTCGTTCACCGCCTTCACCCCGAAAAAGCGCTCCGCGTTGGCGTCCAGCACGCGCTCCATCTCCGCGGCGTCCAGTTCCTTGAGTTCCGCCAGGGCCGCGGCGGTGTGGACGACGTACTTCGGCTCATTCGGCCGCTTGCCGCGATGCGGGGCCGGCGTCAGGAAGGGCGCATCGGTCTCCACCATTACTCGATCCATCGGCACGAGCTTCGCCGCGTCGCGCACCTCCTGAGCGTTCGGGTACGTCAGGACGCCCGTGAAACTCACCCACGCCCCAAAGTCGAGCACCAGTTCCATCTCGCGCGGCCCGGCGGTGAAGCAGTGGAACACGAAACGCTCACCCGGCATGCCCGACTCCCGGAGCACGGGTATCAACTCATCGAACGCCTCGCGGCAGTGAAGCACGATCGGCTTGTCGATCCCGGAGCGTGCGATCGTCTGCAACTGCTCATCCAGCACACGCCGCTGCTCGGCGAACGCCGGCTTGTCGTAGTACCCGTCGAGGCCGAGTTCGCCCCACGCGACGCACTCGTCGGCCCCCGCGACACGCACCAGCGCGTCCCAGTCGTGCGTGCTCGCGCCCGGCGGCGTCTGGTCGGCGTAGAGCGGGTGCACACCGGCGGTGCAGAAGACGTCGCGGAACTGCCGCGCGACCGCCAGCGACGCCTCGGCATCCGCCGGCGTGGTGCTGACCGTAATGATGCGCGAGACCCCCGCCGTCGCAGCATCGGTGAGCACCTCGCCTATGCGTCCCTCGAAGTCGTCGAACGTCAGGTGGCAATGCGTGTCGATCATGAGACACGGTAGGGGGGCGGCGGCTTGGCTTCGTGCGCACGGGCGGGACGCCCGTGCCACCAACGTTCGGTCGTATCAGCCGCCGATGCCCAGCGGGCGCACCTTGATCTTCGGCTCGCCCACCGTGCCCTCGATGTCGTACTTCACGAGGCCATCCGTGACGGCGCCCGCGACGTCGCCCACGAGCCGCCCGACATCGCCCAGACGGCCCAACTCTTCCTGGAGCTTTTCGACAGGCCCGGCGTTGACGAGCAGGTCCAGCGCGCCGTCGTAGAAGATCGTCCCCTGCTTGCTGCGCACCACCGCCACCTGCGTCGCGATCGTCATGTCCTCGATCTCGACACCCTCCCCGGTCAGGTCAAACGTCACATCCGCCTTGTCCTTGTTCGTCGTCGTACCGGTGACCCGCGCGACCACGTCCATCACGTCCAGAAGGTCCGACAGCACCGGGATGGAGACCAGCCGTCCCTCGCGCATCGTCAGTGTCCCGCTCCCCTCGATCGACGCAGGGATGTCCTGGGCTTCGAGCGTCAGTGAGCCCTCGCTCGAGAGCGTCCCCGCCATGCGGGCGTCCTCGGCGTCGGGCTCCTTGCGCAGCAGTTTCTGAATCTTCATGCTCCGCACGCTCCACGTCGCCCGCGCCGGCCACCCGGGCGCGCTCATGTCAACGCTGACGTCGGTCAGCCGCACCAGACCCTCGATGGCGCTGATCGTGTTCGTCGGCATCGTCAGGCGCCTGTTCGCCAGCGTCCCCGCGAAGGAGAGGCCCGAGACGGGGTAGCGGTACTCTCCCACCGAGACGTTCCCGTCGGTGAGCTGGAAGGTCGCCTCGAGCTCGGAGGAAAGCGGGTCGCGGAGCTGCGCGCTGCCGTTGAGGTCCGCCGCCAGCTCGCCGCGCACTTCGTACTGATCGATCAGCGACTGCAACTGCGGCGGCAGGGCGGAGCGCGCCTCGCTCGAGCTCAGATCGGCGTTCACCGAGACGTCGAGACTCGGCATCCGCATGGTGTCGATGTTCAACTCGCCCGCAACCGTCGTGCTGAAAATTGGTGCGCGGTCGAACTCCACATCGAGTTCGTAGAGCCCCGCTTCGGTCGGGTTCAGGTCCACGTTCAGGTCGATGCCCGAGATCCGCATCGGCTGCGAGCCGTCGCCGGCGTCGTACTCGATCGAGCCGCCGGTGAAGTCGATGCGCCGGATCTCCAGCACGTTGCTCAGCCTCACCTCTTCATCGACGCGCTCCTGATTCTCGATGTTGCCCGCCTTGACGAACGGCACGAGGCCCTTGAAGGCGACGCCCCCGTCCTCGCCCTCGGTCTGGAGCAGCCGGACCGTGTAGTCGCGCAGCTCCAGCGCTTCGATGGTGATGGGCCCGCCGCCGAAAACCGGCACGCTGACGAGCTCGACGACGAACGCGCCCGCGCGCACCACTTCTGTGCCGTCATCCGAGGTGAGGGTGACGTCCTTGAGCGTGATCGTTCGGGAGCCGTCCCAGTCGAAAGAGTCGAAGTCGATCGTGGGTTCGATGTAGGTCTCGACGACGCGCACCACCTTGCGAACGACCCAGTCGTCGGCCCCACCGATGCCGCGCGAGAACACCACGTAGCCAACGCCCGCCGCCGCGAGCACGAGCACCAGCACAACAACAAGGACTTTCTTCACGGTTCGACTCCTCGCATGGGGAAACCTGAGCGTGCGAAAGCCTACCGCGTTGCGGCGCCCACAGGCGCGCCGAACCGTGTCACCGACGCGTACGCCCCCCAGAAGGCGGTCAGTCCGTCGCCTCGCGCATGGCCTCGAGCCGCCGGCGGGTCAGCGTGACCGCCTCGGCCGCCCGATCGAAGCCCACGCCCCGCCGCCCCAGCCGCGACGCCGCTGCGAGCGTCGTCCCGCTCCCGCAGCAGGGGTCGAGCACGCGTCCACCGGGCGGGCAGCACGCCTTCACGAGCAACTCGAGCAGCGCCACGGGCTTCTGCGTGGGCCAGCCCACACGCTCCCGCGCCATGTTGTTGAGCGCCGGAACGTCCAGCACATCCGTAGCCTTCTTCGTCCGCCCGGCCATGCGCTGACTCGTCGCGGGCACGCGCGGCGCCTCGAACCAGTACGACGCCGGATCGACGCAATAGAACAGGATGTCGTCGTGCTTGCGCGCGAACCGCCGCGGCGACGACCCGCCCAGCCCGTACCGCCACACAAGGTGGTTCACGAACCGGTCCTCGCCCAACAACTCGTCCAGCAGCACGCGTACCCGATGGCTCGTCCGCCAGTCGATGTGCACGAGCACGTTCGCCGTCGGCTTGAGCGCCGGCAGCGTCGCGACCAGCCGCTCACGCAGCCAGCCGACGTACGCGTGGTGGGTGGCCCAACGGTCCTCGAACGCCCCGGCTTCGCCGCGTCGCACCAGTCCGGTGTTGAAGGGCGGATCGACGTAGATCAGGTCGATGCTCGCGGGTTCGAGCGAAGGGGCCAGCTCGAGCCAGTCGCCCTCGTGGACATCTTGTTGGACCCGCGCCGTGCGCACCGGCGGAGTGTATCGGTCAGCCGTACACTCCACGCTCACCCGCGCGTCCTCCCGCGCCAGACTCAAGGATGGACCCAGCATGCCCAGCGCCCCGGCCAAGAAGGACAAGAAGAACAAGTCCGGCAAAAAAGACAAGAAGCACGCCCGAGGCACCCCCGCCGCCGAAAAGGCGGACCGCCATGTGCTCTATCAGAAGTCTGTGCAGTGCGTCGAGGCCGAGATCGACTTCGTCGACGAGACCTTCAAGGCGCTGCGAGGCCGTCACGCCATACGCCTGCGCGAGGACTTCTGCGGCACCGCCAACACCTCCTGCGAGTTCATCCGCCGGCGCACGGACAACCAGGCCATCGGCGTCGATCTCGACGCCCCCACGCTCCAGTGGGGCCGCGAGCACAACATCGCCAAGCTCCGCCCCCACCAGCAGGAGCGCATCGTCCTGCTCGAGCAGAACGTTCTCGACGTCAACACCGAGCCCGTCGACTGCGTGCTCGCGATGAACTTCAGCTACTTCATCCTCCAGAAGCGCGACGAGCTGCGCACCTACTTCAAGCGCGTCCGCGAGCAACTGGCCGATGACGGGATCCTCTTCCTCGACTGCTACGGCGGCTCGGAATCCTTCAAGGAGTGCGAGGAAGAGCGCGAGATCGACGACCACTTCTCCTACGTCTGGGACCAGCACCGCTACAACCCCATCTCCGGCGAGATGGACTGCTTCATCCACTTCCACTTCGCCGACGGGTCCAAGATGGAACGCGCTTTCAGCTACACCTGGCGCATGTGGACCCTTCCCGAGATCCGCGAGATCCTCGCCGAAGCCGGGTTCAGAAAGTCCATCGTCTACTGGGAAGGAACGGACGAGGACGACCCCGAGGAGGGCAACGGCGTCTTCGAGCCGACCGAGGAGGGCACCGCCGACGACGCTTGGATCTGCTACATCGTCGCCGAGAAATAACCCAAATGACGACCGTACGCCGCGGCCCACCGCGGCGGCCGCAAACGGGTGAGAGAGGCTTCCGGACGCGAGTAGACCCGTGTTTTCAAATATTTCTGAAACAACCCGTCGCCAGCCGCCGATGGCTTTCTAGAGTTGATCGCATGCCTCCCACCCGCGCCATCTCGAGCGTGTTCCCCGCCACACAGAAGGCGCTGTCTCGTCTCCGATCACGCGTCGCCGACCTCATCGCCGATCAACTCACCTCGTCGATCCCCGAGGTCGAGGAACTCTGCCGATATGTGGAGCGGTACCGCGGCAAAATGGTGCGTCCCGCACTGACCGCGTTATCCGCCGCCGCGGCCACCGGACGCACCGTCGAAGAAGCCTGTGTTGACGATGTCGTGACCGTCGCGTCCGTTGTCGAGCTCATCCACCTCGCGACGCTCGTGCACGACGATGTGCTCGACGACGCCGAGACCCGCCGCGGCGCTCCGACGATCGCCCGGATCCGTGGCTCTGAAACCGCGGTCATCCTGGGTGACTTCCTTATCTCCAAGTCCTTCCACCTCTGCTCCACGCTCGACTCCCAGACCACAGCCCTGCGCATCGGGGAGATCACCAGCGCCGTCTGCGAGGGCGAGATGCTCCAACTCGCCCGTCGCGGCGACGCGGGGCTCGACGAAGAGTCGTACTACGCGATCATCACACGCAAGACCGCGGCATTGATCGCCGTCGCCTGCGAACTCGGCGCGTGGCACGCCGGTGCGTCCGATCAGGTCTGCCGCGAGTTCTTCAACTTCGGCATCGACCTCGGAGTCGCCTTCCAGATTCAGGACGACCTGCTCGATCTCGTCGGCGCGGAAGACGTCGTGGGTAAACCCCTCGGCAAAGACATCGAGAAGGGCAAGCTCACGCTGCCGCTCCTGCATCACTTGCGGGTCGTGGACGGCCCCGAACGCGAGCGCGTCATCACGCTGATTCGCAGCGAGACGCCCCTCAACGGCCAGCGCGCTCCGCTCGCCGCCCGCCTGCACGCGACGGGCAGCGTCGATTACGCGATCAACGCCGCCGAGTCGCGCATCGCACAGGCCAAGGCCCACCTCGCGAAGCTGCCGCCCTCGGCCGCCCGCGACCAGCTCAGCGCCTTGGCCGACGCTGCCCTCCACCGAGATCGCTAATTCGATCGACCGTCACACATCCTCGCGGCGTTGTGTCTCGGCGCGGCCCGGATATTCAGCAAGCGCCGACCCGAGCACGAGTCCGTCGTGGGCCAGCGCTACGCCATTGGGCAACTCCGCATCGACGTCCGCGTGCCGGATCTCGTGCGACATGTGAATGAAAAAGGTCCGGTCCGCCGCCACGCCCAGTGCCGTGTTCGTCGCTTGGTCGAGGTTGAAATGCGTCGGATGATGACGCGGCCTCAGGCCATCCAGTGCGAGCGTCTGCAGCCCCTCCAAGTGACGCCACGTCTCGGGCGGGATCCCCGAGACGTCCGTGCAATATGCAAGCGGCAGGGGCTCGGGCGGCCCGCCCTCCCACTGTGCATCCGGGCTGGGCTCGATCCGAAAGCCAAAGATCGGCAGGCGGCCGTGCATCAGCCGGATCGGCGTGAAGCGCATCCCGAAGAGGTCGACGGGGCGCTCGGCGTGCAGTTCGTTCGGGATCAGCGTCGCGACAAAGGAGGCGTTGACGTTGTCCATGTGGTCGAAGACGTGCTTGTACACCCGACGGAGCGCCTCGAGCACGTAGCGCTCGGCGAAAATCGCGATCGGCGCTCGCCCCATCGAGACGTTAAACCGCCGGACCTCGTCGAGCCCGAAGATGTGGTCCACGTGATTGTGGGTAAAAAGGATCGCGTCGCACCGCCACAGCCCGTGCCGCACCGCCTGCGTGCGCAGGTCCGGTGTCGCGTCGAGCAGCACCACCCGCTCCACCCCCTCAGGATCGGTCCACACGAGGCAGCCGCCGGTGCGTGTCCGGGTATCACGCGGATCGTCCGACGTGCACGTCGGACAGTCGCACGCGATCAGCGGAATCCCACCGGACGTGCCGGTCCCAAGAAAGATGAACGAACAGCGCGTCACGGCGTGAGGATAGCCGTGTTACGCGGTGGAGCGATCCAAACGCCGCTCCCCTGACCAGCCCGCCGATCGCCGATTCGAGTCCGGTCGGCGAATCTGACGTGCAGCGTCTTGTTGAGGAGAGGGGAGACCCGATCCGGGTGGCTGCAATCACCCGTAGCGACGGAGCACGCCGATCACGACCCCCTGGATCGCGCACTCCTTGACGATTATCGGCTCAAAGTCCGGGTTGGCGGGTTGGAGCCGGATGTGGTCGCTCTCGAGGAAATACGTCTTGAGTGTCGTCTCGCCGTTGGGCATCAGCGCGACGACGCGTTCGCCATTCCGGGCGGTGTCGCGACGCTCGACGATCACATAGTCACCATCCAGGATGCCCTCGTCGCGCATCGAGTCTCCATCCACGCGTAAAGCGAAGCTCGCCGCGCTCTGGCCCACACGTGGGCCGAAGACCGAGGTCAGGTCGAGCTCGTCCGAGTCGGCATACTTCTCGATCGGGTTGCCCGCCGCGATCTTGCCCACCAGCGGGAAGGTCATCAAGCGTTCCTCGTCGGGCAGAGAGATCCCGTCAGCGATCGACAAAGAGCGAGCCTTGTTCGGCTCGCGCACCAACGCGCCCTTCTTGATGAGCGCTTCGACGTGCTCGAAGACGGTGACCTTGGACACGCCGAGCTCGTCGGCGAGCTCCTGCATCGTCGGCGAAAAGCCACGGCGCACGCGACTGTCGCGGATCAGCGTGAGGATCCTGAGTTGCTTCGGGGTCAGATTCATGGCTCATCTCCGCGAGCGAACGCCTCGCCACACCCGGCGCCGACGCTTTGCTCCGTTCGGGGCTTGCCGCGCTCGCGGCACGCCCGTTGAAGTTCGTCTTCTCCACTCCGACACCCCGTACACCCTCTCGATTGCCTCCCGCACCCGTTCCAACACCCCCCGCGCCCTTTCCAACACCACCCGCACCCACCGCGAAACCCGCCTCGGCGGTTCTCGCATCGCACCGGCGGCCTGTATCGACTCGCCTCACGCCAATACCCGTCGTTGCCCACGCGCGACGCCGTTGACCTTCGACCGCCGCTGCCAAGCGGTCGGCTTGAGCGCCTGCGGGAGACTCCAGCAAGGCTGCCAGCCCCCCGATCGCGGCTGCCGCCCTACGCAGCACGCGAGATTGCGCATCGAGCAGCCCGATTGCCGCCGACACACGCGCCGCCTGTTGCGCGAGCTTGCGGTCGTGCGGGGGCTCTGCGATGAACTCCAAGCCCGAATCTCGCCGCGTCGCAGAGGCAATCGGATCGATTACCGGCGACCGCCGTTCGACTCCCAACCACCGCCGCAAGCGATCGCCGAGACGCTCCGGGACGGAAATCTCCCGACGCGGGTGTGCGTTGTGTGCGTCACGCACTTCAGCGACAGCCGGAACCCACTCCGAGCGGTAGCTCCCGCCTGGGCCGAGAGCGACGAGCGGAGGAGCCGCTGATTGCCTCGCTTCATTCGCTCGGCGTGCTGTGCGTCTGGAAGATGCGTGGGCCATGTCCAACCTCGCGAAGGGACGCACGCGACTCTGCGTGGCCTCGTTTGGAGGCGATGCCGATCGTCCTTCGCACCGCCTGTTTGGTGAACGGTACCCGATCATCGTCCAGACGCAAACGATTTGCGGAAACTTTTTGGGTCCCGTCAGGGATCCTGAGGCGAGCCGAAGTGGCTTGATTGGCATGTGTCCATGGCGGCCGTTAGAGCCGCCCATGGATCCGATAGCCCTCGAACATCCGCAACGACCGGTCCGCCATACCCGCCCACCGCGAGCGAGACGAGGTACGCGGGCGCGTCCAGCCGGCCATCGCCCACCGTCGCACGTCCGCTGGCGTCGAGATCACTGAGGCGAGCCGCTGCCAGGCGGCCTCCGAGGCGTGCCGCTTCCCTCGGCACGTTCGCGCTCAGCCCCTCGCTGAGCATGACCGTCGCCGGATCGAGCCCTATCCCCAGCGGGCCGGCGTCTCGAGCCGGACCGGGCGGCCAGGCGAGGTCCGCCACGCGGGCTCCCACCCTCCCGGCCATCTCCCCGAGCACGTCCGCCACGGGTTCGTGCTCGCCCACCTCTTCGCTGGGCAGCAGCGTCGTGAGCACAGGCGTCCCGCCCGTCAACTCCGCCAGCTCGGCGGCCATCTCCACGGCGTCCGTGAGCGCCGAAACCGCTCGATCCGCGTGGGTGGGGTCCTGCAGGTGGTCAGGTGGCACGAAAAGGTCCACGCCGTCGCACACGAGCTCCGCCCGTCGCAATGCCGCCGCGATGTCCCGTCGCGCCGAGCGCGACAGCTCCCGGGGCCTCAGGCCGGGCGTCGCGGCGTTGAGCACGACGCCCCGCACGCCGAACCCCGCCGCGCGTTCCACCATGCGCCGCAGCGTCGCCGCGCTCACGCCCGGGATCCCGGACAGCGACACCGACAGGGTTTGCCGCGAGCGATCCGACTCCGACTTGTGACCGGGATGACGCGCCATTGGCGCATCGTATGATCGATCGCCATGCATCTTGCCGCCCGACTCGCCGAAACCATCCACGTTGCCGCGCTCGGGCTGTGGGCGGGCTCGATGGCCTGCGTCGGCGTCACCGCCGCCATCGCCTTTCCCACGCTGCGCGACCTGGGACCCTACATGCCTGACTTCGGCGACTATCCGGACGAGCACTGGCGGATCGCCGCGGGCCACGTCATGAACCGTGTCTTCATGGCGATCGATTACGCGGCGATGGCCCTCGCCGCGGTCGCGATCCTCACGCTCGGCTTGCGGCTGCTCGCCGCCCGGGTGCGCCCGCGCGCAACGCTTATTCGCCTGGGCGTCGCGCTCCTTGCGACCGCCATGTTGCTGGTCGTCTTCTTCACGGTCCGCCTGCCGATGACCGAAGACGCCCACGCCTACTGGGAGGCCGCCCGCGCCGGTGAGGTCGCGATCGCCAACACGCACAAGGCCGCCTTTGACGGCATGCACCAGACGGCCTCAAACCTGTACGTCGGCCAGTTCGCGATCGTCCTGCTCGCCCTCGTTCTCGCGGGGTTCGACCTGTCTTCTCCGTCGCGTCACGCCGAGCCGCGGGCCGTCGCGTCATGACCGCGAGCCCCGTGCGCACACCCTCCAACCCGCGCGGCTTGCGCGACCTGCCCTTCGCGTTGCCCGAGGTCACGCCCGCGCAGAAGCGTCGAGCCCGTGAGCTCTACCACGCGCTTGAGCAGCGCCACCCCGATGCGCACTGCGAGCTCGACTACACCGAGCCTCACGAGCTGCTCGTCGCGACGATCCTCAGCGCGCAGGCGACCGACGTCGGCGTGAACAAGGCGACGCCGGGACTGTTCAAGGCCTTCCCGACGCCCGAGGATTACGCCGCCGCGACGCCGAAGCAGATCGAGCCCTACATCAAGACCATCGGCCTCTACCGCAACAAGGCCAGGAGCGTGCACGCGGCGATGACGACCGTCACCCACGACTTCGGCGGCGAGGTGCCGCGCACGATGGAAGAGCTGCTCACGCTGCGTGGCGTCGCGCGCAAGACCGCCGGCGTCGTCCTGGGCGATGCGTATGACATCCAGGACGCCGTCGTCGTCGACACACACGTCGATCGGCTCTCCAAGCGCTTCGGCCTTGTGCACGAAGACGCGACGGTCGCGATGGTCGAGCGCCACCTCATGGCCCTCTTCCCGCGGGCCAAGTGGTCCAAGCTGAGCCACCTGCTGATCTTCCACGGCCGCCGTGTCTGCAAGGCCCGCGGCGCGCTGTGCGCGGATGATCCCATCTGCCGGCGTTTCTGCCTCCACGCCCGTGAACGCGCGGCGAAGAAAAAGACCGAGGCGTCCACCAGCAAGAAGACCACGAAGAAGACAGCGAAGAAGAACAAGACGAGTCCCACCACCCCAACGACCACCAGAAAGGGCGCCCGCGCATGAGCCGACTCGACAAGCTCCAACAACTCTGGAACGCCGACCCCTCCGATCCCGAAACCGCCTACATGATCGCGCAGGAGCACGTCGCCGCCGGCGGGATCGACGCTTCGCTCGAGTGGTTCGACAACACGCTCCGCCTCGACCCCGACTTCGCCTACGCCTACTTCCACAAGGCCCGCTCGCTCGAAATGCTCGCCAACCTCGAAGAAGCCCGCGCGACCCTGCGCGAAGGCCTCGAACGCGCCCGGGCCTCCGGCAACGCCAAGGCGGTCGACGAGATCAGCGGCTACCTCGAGAGCCTGCGCCAGTGACCGCCGACGACGCGACCTCCACCGGGCCCGCGAAGAAGCGCCGCGAGCGCGCAACGCCGCGGGACAAGCTCGCACCGCTCGACGCCATCGCGCCGGGCGACACCATCGAACGCATCAAGCCGACGCGCAACCCCGAACGCTGGACCCTCGAGACCGCCGCGGGCGCCCGCGCAACCATCCACACCGACGTCCTCACGCGTCACGGCCTGGGCCCGGGCGTCGAGTGGACGCCCGAGTTGGCTTGCGCCGTCCGCGGCGATCAGCAGCGCGCGCTCGCCTACGCCGATGCGCTGGGCGTCATCACGCGGAGCGTCGTTACGCGTGCGCGGTTGATGACCAAGCTGCGCTCGAAGGGGCACGAGACGGAGGCCGCCCAAGCCGCCGCCGATCGGCTGGAGCATGCCGGCCTGCTCGACGATCGTCGCGCGAGCTTCGCCGCGGCTCGAGCCATCGCGAACCGCAACGGCGGCGCAGGCCGACGCCTCATCGAGTCCAAGCTCCGCGCGCAGGGCGTGCACGAGTCGCTCGCACGCGAGGCCACCGATGAAGCGCTCGCCGACCGCGACTCCTTGGCCGACGCGACGGCGCTCGCGCAGAAGAAGTGGCGGACGCTCCGCGAGCGGACGGACGCCGCGACCGCGAAGCGGCGCATCGCGGCGGCTCTCGCGCGGCGGGGCTTCGACCTGGAGACGGTGTGGGAAGCGGTGCGGCGAGTTGTGCGCGAGGGGGACTGATCGAGATGCGCGTGAGCCTCGGTGGTGTGACATCGGGTGCCACTGACCTTGGCTTTGCAAGGTCAGTGCTTCCTGTGGAGGCGTGAGCTCCGAGCACTGACCCCGCAAAGCCGGGGTCAGTGGCACCCCACGATGTCTGCCTCCGTCTCTCCGTCTCTTCGAACCACGTCAAGCCCACCGATCACCGCGCTCGCGCCCGGTGTCGACTGCTGCTCACCCCCCTCCGCGCCTTCCCCTACCATCTCCCCATGCCCCGCCACACCATCCCCCTCTGTCTCCTCGCAACGGCCGCCCTCACCCTCGGCTGCGCCGCCCCGCACAACGAGCGCCTCGCGGTCGGCCTCGAGCGCTACGAGGGACGCGTGCTCCTGCCCGCCGCGGGCGGGCCCACCGAAGGGGTCGTTGCCTACGCCGGGCCCAGCGAGCTCACCCTCGACCGCGATAACTGGGAGGAGCGCGTCCTGCTCGTCCCGAACGACGGCGTCGAGCACTTCCCCGACTACACCACGCTCGACCCCGTCCAGGTCGACGCCTTCCGCGCCGACGGCGTCTACCCCACCGCGCACAGCGCGCTCGATGTCGAGCACAACGTCGCCGATGAGCTCCTCTCCTGGGCCGCCTGGCCCGTCTTCGCGGCACGCGACATCCTCTTCGTCATTCCCCGCACCGCCCGCCACGCCGAGGAAGACTTCGTCGATTACAGCCCGAGAGCCTTCGGCTATGCGCGTTCACCGATTACCGAAGGCACGGCCCGCTGGGCTGAGGACGCGATGGACGACGCCGTCGCCCCCGGCGCGGGTACAGGCATCGACGAAGGGGCCGACGACACGCCATGAACGACCGCGCCGACATGGAGATCACGCCAGCCGAAGCCGGGCGCCTGCTCGACGAACGCCCCGACGACGTCCTGCTGATCGACTGTCGTCGTGACGACGAATGGGCTTTCGCCCGCATCGACGGCGCTGTCCACATTCCGCTCGACAGCATCCGCCTCGCCGCCGAGGATCTCGCCGAGGACGTCGGCGACCGCGAGGTGATCGTCTACTGCCACCACGGCGTCCGCTCGCTCACCGCCGCTGCCCAACTCCGCGCCGCCGGCCTCGACAACGCCCGTTCCATGTCCGGCGGCATCGACCAGTGGTCGAAGGACATCGACCCAAGCGTGCCGACCTATTGAGCGTCTCTTTGCCTTCGGTGGGACGGGCTTCCAGCCCGTCTTCTCCCGCTACGCCCCGACCTCCACCATCCGCTCCTTCACCGTCGCCTCCCCCTTCGTCCGGTACTCCTCGGTGAGCGCCGCGACGAACTCGTCCAGCGGCATCGCGCCCAGATCCTTCTGCACGCCCCGCGCGCGCACGCTGACGGCGCGATTGTCGGCGTCCCGCGGGCCGACGACCGCCATGTAGGGCACCCGCTCGTCGGCCGCGACTTTGATCTTGCCCTGCACCCGCGCGTCGCTCGTGTCCAGCGTCGCGCGCAGGCCCGCGCCCTTCAGCGCGTTGATGACTTCCTGCGCGTAGTCGTTCGTCTTCTCCGAGATCGGCAGCACGCGCACCTGCTCCGGGCTGAGCCACAGCGGAAACGCGCCCGCGAAGTGCTCGATCAGCACGCCGACGAACCGCTCCATCGACCCGAACGGAGCTCGGTGCACCATCACCGGGCGGTGCGGCTGGTTGTCCGGGCCGATGTACGAGAGGTCGAACCGCTCGGGCAGGTTGTAATCCACCTGCACAGTCCCGAGTTGCCATGACCGCCCGATGACGTCCTTGACGACGAAGTCGATCTTCGGGCCGTAGAACGCCGCCTCGCCCGGCTCCTCGGTAAAGGGCACGCCGAGCCACTGCGCCGCGTCGCGGCACGCCTCTTCGGCGCGGTCCCAGTTCTTCGGGTCGCCAACGTACTTCGACGAATCCGGATCGCGCAGGCCCACGCGCACGCGGTAGTCGTCCATGCCCAGCGTGCGGAAGATGATCTTGACGAGTTCGAGACAGCCCCGCACTTCGTCGGCGAGCTGGTCCTCGGAGCAGAACAGGTGCGCGTCGTCCTGCGTGAAGCCGCGCACGCGCGTCATGCCGTTGAGCTCGCCCGACTGCTCCCATCGGTACACCGTCCCGAACTCGGCCATGCGCACGGGCAGGTCGCGGTACGAGTGCGGGCGGCTCTTGAAGATGCGGATGTGGTGCGGGCAGTTCATCGGCTTGAGCATGTAGCCCTCCGCCTCGCCGCCCTCGAGCTGGTTCATTAGCTCCGCGCACGTGCACCCCGCGGCCGCACGCTCGTCGAGCACGTCGCGCTCGGCGATCGGCGGGAACTGGCTCTCGCGGTAGTACGGGAAGTGCCCCGACGTGCGGTACAGCTCCAGCTTGCCGATGTGCGGCGTGTAGACCTGGTGGTACCCCTGCCGGCGCAGCTCGCGCGAGATGAACTGCTCCAGCTCGTTGCGCAGCACCGCGCCCTTGGGCGTCCAGAGCACGAGGCCCTGGCCGACCATGTCGTCGATGTGGAAGAGCCCGAGCTGCCGCCCGATCACGCGGTGGTCGCGGCGTTTGGCTTCTTCGAGCGCTTCGAGGTGCTGGTCGAGTTCCTTCTTGGAGGGGAAGGCCGTGCCGTAGACGCGCGTGAGGCGGTCGGAGTTCTCGTCGCCGTGCCAGTAGCTGGAGGCGAGGGACATGATCTTCGCAGCGCCGATCTTTCCCGTGCTCGGCAGGTGAGGGCCGCGACACAAATCCTCCCAGTCCGCGCCGGCCTCGCCCGTCGCATACCACGAGAGACACGCGCTGCCCGCCTCGATCGCCCGCTGCGCGTTGTCGAGCTTGTACTTGCTCCCCTCTCCCTCGAGCTTCTTCATCCCTTCGTCCACCGGCAGCTCGTACCGCGTGAACGGCCGATCCTCCGCGATGATCTTCTCCATCTCCTTCTCGATCGCCTCGAAGTCATCGGACGACAGCGGGCGGTCATCGGGGAAGCGGATGTCGTAGTAGAAGCCGGTCTCCAGCGGTGGGCCGTAGACGAACTCCGCCTTCGGCACGATCCGCTGGATCGCCTCGGCCATCACGTGCGCCGCCGAGTGGCGCATCAGATAGAGCAGGTCGGCCCGCTGCTGATCGTCCCGCGGCTTGGTGGTGATGATGCTCACCTGCGCGTCACGCTCGATGGGCGCGTGGACGTCCGACAGTTCGCCGTCGATGCGCGCGCCGACGGCCTGCTGCGCAAGACGCGAGCCGATCGACTCGGCCACCTCCAGAGGCGTCACCGGGTGATCGAAGTCGCGCGTCGAGCCGTCGGGAAGCGTGATGCGTGGCATGTCCTCACCCGCTCAAG
>CAYTSW010000045.1:0-19225 GCA_964440605.1 uncultured Phycisphaeraceae bacterium
GTCCCTCCGTCCCTCCGTCCCTCCGTCCCTCCGTCCCTCCGTCCCTCCGTCCCTCGAGCCCCCCATACCCACCGATCACCGGGCTCGCACCCGGTGTTTACTGTCTGTCTTTCCCCTTCGTCGCTTCTTCCACCCTCACACATACGCCCCCACCTTCACCCCACTCGCGCCGTCCAGATTCACCACCAGATACCGCAGCGCATCGGCCAGATGGTCCGGGCCGTCCTTCACCGGCTGCGCGCCCGGCCCCTCGCCGAAGCGGTACGTCTCCAGCGCGCGGATCAGCTTCTCGCACCGCCGGTGCACCACCAGCGTCGGCGTGCCGGTCGCCGGCTCAAGACGCGCCCGCACCGCCCGTAGGCCATCTTCCACGCGTGTCCGCCTGTGCCGCACCCTCAGGCCATGGTCTCGCAGCACCCGGATGGGCGACAGGCCCGTCTGCGATGACCGCTGCGCCCCCGCCGGGTCCACGCCCACCCACTCGGGTCTCGGCCAGTCGCGGCCCAGCATCGTCAGCACGTGGCGCTCCAGCGTCACCTCGCTCCGCTCGTACTCGTCCACGATCCGCAACCACCCGCTCCCGTCGACCACGCCCCACACGACCGCCGTCGGATCGCGATAGCCGAAGTCCAACCCGACGAACCACCGCACCGCCGCGTCGCGCGGATCGACCCCGAACTCCGCGACGTGCACGGCGCGATCGAAGCCGGGATACACCGCATCGCGGCGTGACGGCCGCAGGCACAGCATCTCCGCCTCCCAGGTGCTCCGGTCGGTCCGGGCCTTGGCGTTCACCGCATCGTCGATGCGCACGTGACCCTGCGCCCGCTTGGCCTTCCCGCCGCACTCCGGCTCCAGCGGACACGCCCCGCACGCCCGCGACTGCGGGCACCGCTCGAGCACGTCCACCACGCCCCAGCGGAACAACCGCCGATCGCCATCGCCATTGAGCGCCGACTCCACCAGTTCGCTCATGAGCCCGCCCGGACGGTGGTACGTGCTCAACGCCTCCACCGTTCCCCACACCGTCTCGCCGCCCAGCACACGCGTGCGCGGCACGAGTTGCACCGCTGACCACACGTCGCGGTCGATCAGCTCCGCCTCGTCGCACCGCACCTTCACCGGTCGCGCACCACGCACCCCGCGCTCCGACGCCGCCACGATCATCGCGACCGAGCCGTTGCGGAGTTCCACCCGACGCTTGGTCGGTTCCCTGACCAGCATGGGCCGGACCAGCTCATGCCCCAGCAGCCCACGCAGGTGCTCGAACATGCGCGCCGCCTGCTCCAGCGACCCCCCGACAATCAGCACCTCCACGCCCGGCTTGAAGATCAGGTCCAGCAGCGTCGCGACCGCCGCGTAGAACGTCTTGCCGCTCCCGCGGCTCGCCCACACCACACAGTCCCGAGGCGTCTCACGCTCGAAGAACGCGTGACAGAGATACGCGAACGGCGCGTCATGCATCTCGACGAGGCCATCCCGCGGCACTGTGATGCCGAGCACCTCCCTCAGCCAACCACGCAACTGATCCGGCGTGCGCGGTCGCAGGAACATCCGCACGCTTTCAGGCCCGCCACCAAGCCGATCGGCCATCCGCCCAACTCCGTTCCCTCGCCTCTCCCGCGGCCCGCGTTGCCCTAATCGTCGCCCGCGTCGCTCGAGTCATCCCACCGACCGCGACGCTCCAGCCACTCGAGCACCACGTTCGGATCCGTCACGGCACCCGCGACAGCGCCGTCTTCCGACCCTTCTGCCGCCCCGATGTCCACATCCAACTTCAGCAGATCAACGCACGCCCGCCGCGCCGGCTCCCCTTCGCCCTCGTCTGCCAGCGCCGCCAGGCGCGTCGCCGCCCGCGCCTGGCCTTGGGCGATCACGAGGACCGTCCGCATCCGCGCGAGCTCGGTCAGCCCGCGCATCGCCGTCCGCACCCACGCACTTCGCGACCACGAAGCCAATCCCTCCGCCGATACCTCGTGCCGTTCGGCCAACGCCAGCAGGTCCAACGACGCGTCGAGCAGGTCCGCCAACGCATCATCGGGCGGCGGTTCTTCGCTCACCGCCGCCGCCCGTGTGGCGCCGTCGTGCGCCCGACCTTGTTCGGACGACACCGGCCTTCCGCCGATCCGCAACTCCACGTTGCTCATCACCTCTTCCCCTTGGCGGCCTCGACGCGCAGCGCCTTGAGCAGCGCCCTCGTGCGGTGCCGGTCCGCCCGCCGCAACTTCCCGAGCACCCGCGCTCGCTGGTCCGCCGTCAGGAAGAACGTGAGCGGGTGCGCGAGCGCTCCCTCTTCCACCGGCTCGGCGGGCGACCCAACGCCCACCGTCTCCTCACCCACAACAACATCCCTATCCGCCATCGCGACACTCCATCCTCTCGTTCCACGCATCCCGTGTCATGCCCCCGTCCATCCCCGCGCGGCTATGCACGCTCCGTCGCTTGCTGAGGCCCTGCCCGGTAGGCGTACGCCACCGGCCGAGCGCCCACCCGTCGAGCCGCCAGCTCCATGAGCGATCGCCCGCTGGCATCGGCGTGCCGCCTCGTCGCGCGGGACCCGCGCGCCCACAGGCGAAGCTCGCGGTCGACGAACGCCGCGCCGGCCGTGCGCACGGCGCGGTCATAGGCCAGGCCCGGCGTCGCGAGCCGCCACGGTTCGACACCGGCGTGTTCCAACGCATCAGCGAGGCGCGCGTGCCGACCGCTCACCGGCGTCGGATAGGCTCGCATGCCCGCCCGCTCGAAGAACGGGCACGAGCGCCCCATCGCCGCGACCGCCTCGGTGCAGAGGGTTAACGGCTCTCGCAAGTACGCCTCGACGAGCCCGCGTGCGACGCCGCTCGACCGCCGCTCGGGCGTCACGACCACCCGGCTGATGCACCGGAGCAATCCGTTCACCCGCGCGGCATCCGCCGCCGCCCGACCCGTGTCGAACAGGCCGGGCCACGCGAGCGTTCGCCACGCGGCGTTCAGCACAGGGCGGCTCACCACCAGCACGCCCACACGCTCGCCCCACACCGGCTCGCGGGCTACCAACACGCGCTCCACCCCGCGCGGCTCGCCGGGCCGATAGTGAAGATGCGCCAGCGCCGCCCAGTCGCGCAGCGATCCTTCTTCCATGCGCCACTCCCGTGCTATCGCCTGGCGCCCGCCCTCGACGATCTGGATTGCGCCCCCGCTCGCGCAGCGCAGCGCCGTCGTCGTGTGCAAGTGGGCCGCGACGTCATCCCGAGCCGTCGCGACAACGACGCGCGCATCGGGCAGGCGCTGGGCGAACCGAGTGAGGCATCGCGCCACGCCCCGCCCAGTGGCGCCGTCGAGCAACGACCCCAACTCATCCACGAGCAAGGCGACCCAGCGCCCGCGCCGGCGCGCCCGCACCGCCGCCCGCTCGGTCCGGGCCATCGCCACCGCCAACTTCACCCGCTCGCGCTGGCCCGCCGAGAGGACGCCGATGGGCCGGACCATCGCGTCGGCTTCACCGAGCCCCGCCGATCCGAGGAGCCGCATGCGGCGCTCCACGTCGGCCCCCGGCACCACGTCCACCGCGCACCGGTTGGCCCGCAGGCGGGCGGGCGGCTTGACGACCTCGCCGCCCGCGTCGATCACCGCCCGCTCAATGTCGCCCAGCAGAGTGGACTTGCCGCTGCCCGATGGGCCCGTCACGAGCACACAGGCGCCGCGCCCGAGGTCGAGCTTGAGCGTTGCCGGCTTGGCTCGCGGCCCCGCCAGATCGTCGAGCACCACCCCGAGACGCGACGCCGCTTCGCAGGCCGAGCGTGTCACCGCCGCCCCGCCCATCACCCGTCGATGCACGCGAACCATCGGCATCAGTCACGCCCTTCGATCTCGAACAGGGCATCGACCTTGTCCAACTCGCGTCGCACGGTGTGCAGCGACAGCGCCAACGCATCGCACGCCTCGCGCATCGACCGCCCGTGCAGCACGACGGTCTCCGCGACCCGCCGGCGCCTCGGCGGCCAGGCGTGACGACGGGCGTAGACAAAGGCGAAGCGTGGCGAGAGCAACCGCTCCACCAGGCGCTTGACGCGGCGCGCCAGTCGGCGAGGCTCTTCGCGCACGAGCCCCGCGACGTCTTTCACGCTCAGCCCGCGCCCGTAGACCGCTTCGAGCAGCGAGCGCTCGTCCTCGGGAAGGGCCCGCGCGAAGCGGAGGATCGCCTCGCCGTAGTCCCGGTGGAGCGATCGTCGGAAGTCCAGCACCTCCGCCGAAGGCCCGCCCCATCTCTCCATTGTGCCCATCCTCGCCGTCTGTGTGCTCATGTGGCTCCTCGATCCGTTGTCGAACGATGTGTCCCGGTTGTGATCACCGTGTGGAAAACAAGCTGCCGATGTTCTCATTTCAGAGAACACTGTTGTTTTTTAGCGGGTTGGCGGTACGATGCAAGGGTATTGTTCGGTATCTCCACGAGTCGGCGCGCGCCGCCCAGCAATGTCCGATCTAGGTCCAACAATCCGCGCAAGACGCTTGGAAATAGGTCTTTCCCTGCGCGCACTGGCTCAGCAGGCCGGCTGCGCGCTCGGGTACCTCTCCGAGATCGAACGCGGCCTGCGGGCCAATCCGCCATCACAACAAACACTCGACAACATCGAACACGCCCTCCACCTGCGCAGGGGAACATTACGTCAGGTCGCCAACTGGCAAGCCACCCCCAGGCAGGTGAAGCGGCGCGTGCAGTCTCTCGAAGCCCACCATCAACGCGCCCAGCACGCCGCCAGACGCCTCGCCAGCCTCGTCGCCGAGCAGGGGCTCGACCACGCCCACCGTTCGGGCGATCTGCTGAAGCTCGTCCATCAGCTCCAACACCCCGACCAGCCCGCCCCGCCCGACCGCTCGCCCGAGTTGGTCGCGTCCGATCGGCCGGGGGCCGACCGGTTGCCGCCCGACGGCCCGCCCAGCGACAACGCCGCGCTGCTCTCCTCGCTTCCCGTGCAGGTGCCGCTGATCAACTCGGTTTCCGCTGGCTACCCGCGTGAGTTCACGGACCTCGGGTACCCCGCCCGCGTCGCCGACGAGTACGTCGCCGTCCCGGGCGTCTGGGACGCCGACGCGTTCGCGGCGCGTGTGGTGGGCGACTCGATGACGCCCGATTACCACGAGGGCGACATCGTGGTGTTCTCGCCCGCCGTCGACGCCGCTCCGGGGCGCGACTGTTTCGCCCGCCTCGAGCACGACGACGAAACGACGTTCAAGCGGGTCTTTTTTGAGCGTGACGAGGGTGGGCGGGAGTTCATCCGCCTCCAGCCGCTCAACCCGCGATACGCCGCGCGGACGCTGCCTCGCGAGCAGGTCGCGGGGCTGTACGCCGCGGTCTACGTTGTCCGAGCGATCCGGCCCACGCCTCTGTCCGAGGGGTCTTGAACGCCGCCCACCGAGCCCGTGATCGCCCCGTGGTCGGAACCATGTCCCGCTCGGGCTCGGATCGGTCGGCCCGGTTGCCCGCCCGCCCGAGCCTCGTTAGCGTGATCCCATGGGCGGCGGCGGTGGAACGCCGACGTGAAGCCCGATCTCACCTCAGAGCCACCGATGGAGGCGCTGACCGCCATGGCCAAGATGTTCTACTCCCTCGCCGAAGCCGCCAACAAGCTGGGCAAGTCCGAAGACGACGTGCGGAACATGGCCCAGAAGGGCGAGATCACGGAGTTCCGCGACGGCGACGACCTGATCTTCAAGGTTGACCAGATCGACCTGCTCGCCGGCGACGATTCCTCGGGCGAGGGCGACGACTCGATGATCCCCCTCTCCGACACGGGCCTGGGCTCCGGCATGGGGCTGTCCGACTCTGGCCAGTCGTCGGGCATCTCGGTGTTCGACGCCGACGAGCTCGAAGAGGCCGATCCTTCCGCGGTGACACAGGTGACCGATTCGCCGGACTCGGGCGGCGCGCCCGACCTCGACGCGGTCAGTCTCGAATCCTTCGGTTCGGGCTCCGGCCTGATGGACCTGACGCGCGACGCCGACGACACCTCCGCCGGCGCCGAGGGTCTGCTCGATGACCTCTACGCCGGTGAGGACGACGCCTCGGGCGAAACCGTCGGCGAGTCGCAGCTCTTCGAAGGCGCGGCCTCGGCGGGCGAACTCCAACCCGAACCCGCCGGCGCAACCGGTGGCGCGGTCGCCGCCGAGGCGATCGACCCGAAGTTCAGTTCCTTCTCCGCTGGGCTGATGCTGGGCGTGCTGCTCGCGGCCGCGGGCGCGACCGCCTTCATCATCATGGGTGTCGTCGGACGCGTCCCCGATCTCTTCGCGACGTTCATGGGAGGCGACGTGCTCATCCTCACCGGGATTCTCCTCGGCGCCGCTCTGCTGCTCGGCGTCCTGTTCATGCTGCCCAACCTGAAGAAATAATCACTCGGCAACGCTCACGTGCGGGCCTTCCCGCGCCGCCCGACGCATTGCTACACGTTGACCCGCCATCGGTCCGCACCCGCCGTGCGCGCCGGCGCTTTATGGCGTGTCGCGCGCTTGCATTGGCGTGTGCATGCGCACAGACTTCTCTGTCGGAGCGGCATCCTCGCTCTCCAACCATCATCAACAACCGTAAGGAGCTCAATCATGGCCGACGGACACACGAAGACCTGGCCCGATCTCGCCATCGGCCTCTACGACCGGCTCACCGGCCGCAACGCCGAGATCACCTACGAGTTCGATGACATGACCATTGATGTCCCCTCGGGCACGGGCAGCAACGCCGAGCACGCCCGCTGGAATCTCTCGGGCACCATCCGCATCCGCACGACGGACAACGGCTCGTCCCCAAACTCCTGATGACCGGTCGCCTCACGGGCTCCGCCCAGGGCGTTCCGGTCACCATCGAGGGCGACGGACAGACCATCCGCATCCATCTTCACAAGACGCGCGATGGCGCACGCGTCCTCAGCCACGCACGGACCGCGTTCGGCACGCTCCCCAAGTCCAAGCGCCGGCTCCCGCCTCGCGTGTGGCCCAAAATCCGCGTCAAGATCGGCAAGCTTCCCGAAGTCCCCGCTCCCAGATGGCTCTTGTAGCCGCTTGTAGGCCGCTGGAGCATCAGGGCGAGCGTTCCCTCACATGTTGGACGAACACACAACAACGCATACACCGCGTCGCATCGCCCTGACCGGCGCGACGGGCTACATCGGTGGGCGCCTCACGCCCCGTCTCCTGGCGGCGGGGCACGACGTCACGTGTGTCGTGCGTGATCCGCGCAAGCTCGACCAGCGACCGTGGTCCACGCATCCGAACGTCACGATCACGCAGGCCGACGTCGCCAACACGGAGCAGCTCGCCAGTGTTCTGCGCGGGCATCACGCGGCCTACTACCTCATCCACTCCATGGCCAAGCCCAAGGACGGGCAGTCCTACGCGTCGGAGGACAAGCAGTTGGCGCGGTCCTTCACCCGGGCCGCGTCCGAAGCGGAGATCGACCGCATCATTTATCTCGGAGGACTGGGCGAGCTTGGCTCCGGGCTCAGCGAGCACCTGCGGTCCCGCCGCGAGGTCGAACAGGTGTTGCGCATGGGTCCTGTCCCGCTCACCTCGTTTCGCGCGGCGATGATCATCGGCTCCGGCTCGGCGTCATTCGAGATCCTGCGCTATCTCGTCGAGCGGCTCCCGGTCATGGTGACGCCGCGATGGGTGCAGACGGAGTGCCAGCCCGTCGCGATCGCAGACGTTCTCCATTGGCTCACGCGGTGCCTGGATGTGCCCGAGACGCGGGACAAGACGCTCGAGATCGGCGGTCCGGACGTGCTCACGTACCTTGAGTTGATGCGCATCATGGCCGAAGAGCTCGAACTTCCCAAACGCATCGTCATCCCCGTGCCCGTGCTCACGCCGAAGCTCTCGGGCAAGTGGATCGGGCTGGTGACGCCCGTGAACGGGCGGATCGGCAACGCGCTGGCTGAGGGCCTGCGCAACCGTGTGGTGGTGAGCGACGACACGACCCGGCGTCTGATGCCCCACGACGCCGCCGGCGCGCGCACGGCCATCGAGCGGGCGCTCAACAACACGCGCACGGACAACATCGAAACACGCTGGTCCGCCGCCGGCGTCATGCCGGGTGATCCGGACTGGGCCGGCGGGCGCGTTTTCAACGATCGGCGCGCCATCACCATCGACGCGACACCCGCGCAGGTCTTCGCCGCGGTCTGTCGCGTGGGCGGCGGTCACGGGTGGTACGCCGCCGACTACCTCTGGCGCATCCGAGGATGGATGGACCAGCTCATCGGCGGCCCCGGGCTGCGCCGCGGCCGGCGCCACCCCGAGCGCGTGGAATACGGCGAAGCGCTCGACTTCTGGCGCGTCGTGGACGTGCGTCAGGACAGGCGGCTCGCCTTGCGGGCCGAGATGAAGGTTCCGGGCATCGCGCTGCTCGAGTTTGACCTCGAGCCCGTCGAAGAGACCTCCGCTCGCACCAAACTGACGATGAACGCGCGCTTCCGTCCGAAGGGCCTGCTCGGCCTGGCGTATTGGTACGCCGTGCTGCCGCTCCACGGCATCGTCTTCACGGGCATGTTGAGCGGGATGCGTCGCGCCGCGGAGGCCATCGCGACGGGGGAAAGCGAACAGCCGACGCACGAGCGCGCCCCGCAGCCGACGCCATAGCACTCAGGACGTCACTGACCTGGCCGTTCGGGTGCGTGCGCTTCGGAACGCGCTCTGCTCTGCAATGTTTGCAGAAAAGCTTCCATGCTCCGCTCCCGGCGCACGAAGTCGCGCGCTGCACGCACACGTTCCCTCGCTTCGGGCAAGTCATCCAACACTCTTGCCAGCGCCCGGTTGAAGGCCAGCGGGTCGCCCGCCGGCGCCAGCGTGAGGCCGTCCATGATTGAATCCAGCGCATCGGCCCGCAGCGCGGCTCGCTTTTCCGCAAGCACGGGCGTTCCCGCCGCCAAGGCCCACTCGAGCGGCCACGCGTGCACGCGATCAACGCGCGACCCGGCCCCGAGGTCCAGAGCCGGCTCATCGCGGTACATCACGACATCGGCGCCGACGACCACCGACCACAGCGGTTCGTCCGTCACCGTTACGTCCCAGATCCAGTCGTGGCGCATCGCGAACCGGCGCGCGCGTTCCACGCCCCGCGCCCCGCGCTGGACCACGGCTCGCACGCGGAACCCCGAAACGCGCATCACCCCCGCCTGATAGGACGCCGCCTTGGCGTCCACACGATCCACCGGATCGCCCACCAGCGCCACCACCCGCTCGCCCTGCCGCACGCCCCAACCGGCGCGCACCGCGTCGCGATCCACGGCGTCGAGCAGTTGGAGGTCGATCGGCATGCCGCCTCGCCCCGTCACGGATTCGACGCGCCCGCCGAATCCGCGGTTCGCGGCCCGCTGCAGCCCCGCCGTCCACACGCGCACCGGTGTGCCGCGCTCGAGCGCGCGTGAGCGGGCGTAGGTGCGCAGTGCGCGTCCGCACCGCCCGACCAACATCCGCGGCACCCACAATCGCTCGACTCGCGCCCCGCCGACTCTCAGGCCCAGGCGTGCGCACGACGCCTCCACCCCCGTCGATCCCAGCACCACGACGCGGTCCCGAGCCGACTCCTCGCGCTCCAGCCAGCGCACCAGCGCCCGCGTCACGCCCAGCGGCGTGGCCTCGGGTGCGATCAGGTGCACCATCCCCCCGCCTGTCACTGCACCAACCGTCGCTGATCGCTTAAGCGCTCGCGCTCGTACGTGTAGAACAGCTTCGCGATCGTCGAGCCCATGCGTTGCGCGAGCATGTCTTCCAGTCGGCGCTTGTCCGCGAGCGACAGGTTGACGTCCGCGCCCGGCGGCAGCGGGAGCTCGGCCCGGAACTGGTACACGCCCTCGCCCACGGGCCAGATGCGCTCGTTGGAGACCGCGTCCACGACGCGCACGCTCATCGCCGCCCGCGGCAGGACGCGCCCCGGCTGGCCCTGAAGCGTCCACGCGTCCACCGACACGTGGATCACGACTTCCGCGCCCACCGCGCGCCCCACGTCAACGATGCTCGTCCGCGCCTCGTTGGTGTCGTTCGCTGTCACCCGACGCGCCGACGACGAAGCGATCAGCCGGCCCTCGTCGATCACGCCGCGCTGGAGCATCTCGGCTTCCGCCGAGCGGCCGACGGTGTCGCGCAGCGCCACGCGGGGCAGGCGGCTGTTGAGATCGTCGATCAGCAGCACCGTGGTGCGCGTTTCGACGGGCTCGTAGACCGCCGGGATCTTGGGCGGCCCGGTCGCGACCACCGCCGCGGCTCCCACCAGATTGCACCCGCCCGCCGCCACCAGGGCGAGGACGGAGGCCAGTCCGAAGCTGAGGAGACGCGTCAGAATCGATCGGTGCATGAGTACCGCCGTGAACCAGGTTGGGAGCGTTGCAGAAACGAGCCTGAGCGGTAAGAGGATGGGGGAGGCTCAATACTCGATCGTGTTGGGCAGGGTGTGCTCGTACATCAGCCAGGATATTCGGTTGACCAGCCGCGTCTCGAGGTTCGCGGCGACGGCGCCCTGGGAGATCTCCGTGCGGGTGTAGCCCGTGCCGTCGGGGAAGCTAACTTTCACCTCGCGCGTAAACGCCGGATCGTTGCCTTCGTACTCGGCCTCGTACACGTTCACCAGCGCTACCGCGCGCCCCTCCCAGAGGTGCGCGTTGCCCGGCTCGTTCAGGCGGTACTCCAGCAGGTCCACCATCACCAGCCGGGTCACGGTGAACTCATCGGCGACGTCCAGCGGCTGCCACGCCGACCAGCGCGGATTCGAGAACTGGAACTCGAGCACCTTGGGCCCCGGGACGAACCCCACGGCCGCGACGTTCGTCGCCATCTCACGCGTGATCGCGTTCGTCAGCCGGTTCACCACGCGCGGGTAGTTGATGCGCAGCGCCGGGTCGGCGTTGACCACCACCGCGAACGTCTCGCCCTCAAGGCCCTCGTACTGCGCGGGGAAGGTCGTCGTGCCGGCCTTCTCCGCCGCATCGAGAAAGGGCGCCGCGACGCCGACGATGTTGCACCCGCCCAGAACGCCCGAGACGCCGGTGCCCACCAGCGCGGCTCCCGCGACGACGCACGCTTGGCGCAGCCGCTTCAAGCCTCGCTCAGCCGCCGTCGTCATCGACATCCTCAACGCTCGCCGCTTCGCCATGCTTGCTCCATCGGGTTGGGCCGCGCGCACGGGCCCGGACCTCTCATTCCGCAGACGGCCCGCCCGCGGTTCGGTTCCATCCCCAGCCGCCAGCAGGAATGTAGGCCCGCCGGCGGAGTCAGCGCTCAGCCGAGGACGCCCATCGAGACGATCTTCCATCCCCAGGCCGCCAGCAGGGTGCCGACCGCCCACCACACGAGGCTCTGGCTCATCATCCCGCTGGCGGCCTCGGCGATGCGCGACCCCGTCACCGCCGCGTACCCGCTGAGCCACACCATGCCCCCGGTGACCAGCACGAGCACGAAGCCCAGCGGCTGGGTCACGAAGCTGGCGACCCATTCGCCGTGCGCCGCGTGCGTGTACGCCGTCGTCATCCCGCACGTCGCGCAGGGGACGCCGGTCTGCGCGAAGAACGAGCAAGGGTCCATGAAGGCGATCTGCTCGTGCGTCCCCACGCCTTCAGCCGCCGGCTCCAGCCACGAGGCGACCGCCAGCACGCTCAGACAGCCCAGCGCGATGAGAGCCGCGACGATCCGCCCGCCCCGGCCCATGGGTCCGTTCTGGGGTGGAGCAGCCGGCATCAGTCGAAGCGGAAGACGCCCTTGCGGTAGCCGTAGATGTAGGCGATGACGGTGGTGAGCATGAAGAAGAGCACGCGGCCGAGGAAGGCGGTGGCTTCGGACGAAGCGGGGTCGACGTTGGCGTAGGTGACGGCCCAGGGGTAGAGGAAGATGACCTCGACGTCGAAGACGAGGAAGGTCATGGCGATGAGGTAGAAGCGGACGTTGAAGCGCTTGCGGGCGGTGCCGATGGGCACCATGCCGCTCTCGTACGGGTCACTCTTCACGCGCCCGTCGCGCCGTGGCCCGATGCCGAGGCTCAGCACCACGTTCGCGACCGCGAACGTGATCGCCATGAGCAGGAGCATGAGGATCGGCGCGTAATCCAGCAGGTCGACGACGGCGAGCATCGGCGGAGTGTAGCGACCGCCAACCAGATCGTCCGCCGCCCCGCGTTCGACGGCTTGCGCTGGTAAACCGCTTCACCACGACCCCCACCCTTGGGCCGTCTATCCCCCCCGCATACACTCGCGCAAGGCCCCTCTTCCCCCGTCACAGGAACACGCGCCCATGCCCATCTCCTTCTTCAAACGCCCCGCTCAGGACCGCGCCAAGGCCGCCGACGAGCACCGTCGCGCCGCGGGCCGCGCCGTCGCCGGCCGCGACGCGTCGCCCGCGATCGAAGGCCACCCGTGGCGCGAGGATCGCGTGCGGGAGATCGGCGCCGAGGTGCTCCAGCGGGCGCGGGATCACAAGTCGGGCGTGTTCAGCCGCGAGTTCTGGTCCGACAAGCTCATGGACTGGTCCATGAAGGACCGCAACTTCAAGGTGCAGTTCTTCCGCTTCGTCGACGCCTTCCCCGTCCTGCGGCACGACCCCGACGCCGTCTACGAGCACCTGACTGATTACCTCGGCCAGCCGGGCGTCTCCCTCCCGCCCGGCATGGGCGCCGGCATGAAGGCCGGCTCGCTCGCCAAGAGCACGTTCACCAAGACCATCTCGGGCCAGATCGAAGGCATGGGCCGCAAGTTTATCGCCGGTGAAGACGCGGCCTCCGCGCTGCCGCAGCTCGAGAAGCTCTGGCGTCACGGCATCGCCTTCTCCGTCGACCTGCTCGGCGAGGCCTGCGTCTCCGACGCCGAAGCCGACGCCTACCTCGAGAAGTACCTCGACCTCGTCGACAACCTGCCCGAGACGGTCGATGTCTGGCGGCCCAACGAGCGCCTCGAGCACGACCACCTCGGACCCATCCCGCGTACCAACGTCTCCATCAAGATCTCCGCTCTCTCGTCACGCTGCCACCCCATCGACACCGACGGCGCGATCGCCGACCTCAAAACCCGCGTCATCCCCATCCTCAAGACCGCGGCCAAGCGCGGCGTCTTCATCAACTTCGACATGGAGCAGTCTGCCCTCAAGGACCTCACCATGAGGCTCTTCATGGAGTGCTGCGAGGAGGTCGACTTCCACGCCGGGCTCGCGATGCAGGCGTACCTGCGCTCGGGCGATGCCGATGCGCAGCGGATCATCGAGTGGTCGAAGCGCACGGGCCGCCGCGTCAGCGTTCGTCTGGTCAAGGGTGCGTACTGGGACTACGAGACGATCCACGCCGAGCAGATGGGCTGGCCGCAACCCGTCTGGGCGGTCAAGAGCGACACCGACGCCTGCTTCGAACGCATGGCCGAGGCCTTCATCGAGGCAACGCCGCGCGACACCAGCACGGGCGGCGTCACCCTTGCGCTGGGCTCGCACAACGCGCGCTCCATCGCCGCCGCCCTCGACGGGCTCGAACGCCGCGACCTCCCGCGCTCGGCCATCGAACTCCAGATGCTCCACGGCATGGCGGACCAGCTCAAACACGCCGCCGCCGAGATGGACCTGCGCGTCCGCGAGTACGTCCCGGTCGGCGAGATGATCCCCGGCATGGCGTACCTCGTGCGCCGCCTGCTGGAGAACACCTCCAACGAGTCATGGCTCCGCGCTGGCTTCCTGCACGACGCCGACCCCGACCAGCTCCTCGCCTCGCCCCACCGCCGCACCGCCATGCCGCGCACCAACGGCTCGCCCGACGCCATCGAGCACACCCAGCTCACCTCCGACCGCGACGACCCCATGGCGCTGTACCAGCCCGAGCGCCATGCGCTCTCGCCCGCCGACATCCACGTCGGCGACGGCCGCCCCTTCCTCAACGAACCGACGCGCGACTTCTCATTCGAGCCGGTCCGCGCCACCTTCGCCAAGGCCGTCGAGAAGGCCAAAGTGCCCGACGTCGCCAACGACGGCACGCCCGACGACGCTCTGAAGGCCATCGCCCAGGCGCACGAAGCCTTTACCGCCTGGCGCGACACCGACCCGTACGAACGCGCCCGCATCATCAGCCGCGCCGCCGAGATCATGCGCGAGCGCCGCGACGAGCTCTCGGGCGTGGTCATCAAAGAGAACGGAAAGGACTGGGCCAACGCCGACGCCGACGTCTGCGAGGCCATCGACTTCTGCGCCTACTACGCCCGTCAGTCGGTCAACCTCTTCAACCCCACGCGCATCGGGCGCTTCATCGGCGAGCTCGACGAGAGCTGGTATCAGCCCCGCGGCGTCGCCGCCGTCATCAGCCCGTGGAACTTTCCGCTGGCGATCTGCTGCGGCATGACCGTTGCCGCCCTCGTCACGGGCAACACCGTCGTCCTCAAGCCCGCCGAGCAGACGCCCGGCATCGCCAAGCTCATGGTCGACATCCTGCGCGAAGCCGGCCTGCCCAGGGACGTGCTGCACTTCATCCCCGGCCCGGGCGAGACCACCGGCGCGGCGCTCGTGCGCGACCCGCGTGTCGCGCTGATCTGCTTCACGGGTTCGAAAGCCGTCGGCCTCGACATCATCCAGGCCGCCGGCATGACCGCCGAGGAACAGGCCTCCGTGAAAAAGGTCATCTGCGAGATGGGCGGCAAAAACGCCATCATCGTTGACACGTCGGCCGACCTCGATGAAGCCGTCCTGGGCGTCCGCTCCTCGGCCTTCGGCTTCCAGGGCCAGAAGTGCTCGGCCTGCTCACGCTGCATCGTCGTCGACCCCGAAGGCCCCGAAGGCCACCTCACCAAGCTCTTCCTCGAACGCCTGACGCACTCGGTCAACAGCCTTGTCATCAAGGACCCGGTGCACTCGGGCTCCGATGTCGGACCGGTCATCGACCGCGAAGCCGCCGACAAGATCCGCGGCTACATCCAGCGCGCCAAGGAACGAGGCCTCGCATACTCCGCCCCCGCGCTCCCCGATCATCTCGCCGACCCCGATCACCCCGACAACACCGCGAACAAGCCCTTCGTTGCGCCGCACGTCTTCACGAGCGTCCCCGAAGACGACGAACTCGCGATCGACGAAGTCTTCGGCCCCGTGCTCGCGATCATCCACGCCGGCAGCTTCAGCGACGCCCTGCGCATCGCCAACAGCTCGCGCTACAAGCTCACCGGCGGCGTCTTCACCCGCAAGCCCGAACACATCATCAAGGCCAAACGCGAGTTCCGCGTCGGCAACCTCTACATCAACCGCCCCTGCACCGGCGCCCTCGTCGCCCGCATGCCCTTCGGCGGCTTCGGCCTCTCCGGCGTCGGCTCCAAGGCCGGCGGACACGACTACCTCCTCCAGTTCGTCGAACCCCGCGCGTCATGCGAAAACACCATGCGCCGAGGCTTCGCCCCCGAGCTCTGAGGCTGGGAGAGCCGGTACACCGAGCCACGGAGCGGAACAGAGACAACAGAGCCGGGCATTACTGACCCGGCTCTGCAGGTCAGTGCTTCGCTCGATCGAACACGCAGAGAAACACCGACCTCGCAAAGCCGGGGTCAGTAGCACCCAAAGGTGTACGCCCCCGTCTCTGCGTCTCTCTCCTCAGCTCACATCGACAACAACCGAATCAACTCCAGCGCGCCCAGCCCCGTGAAGGGCAACAGCAGCGCCCGCACCACCGGGCTCGAGCTCCACGCGCCGAACGCCCCTTCACGCGTACTCTCGACGCGCTTGATCGCCCGTTCGATCGAGCCCGACGACGACCAGGTGACGCGCTCAGAGACGTCGCTGGTCGGCGGCGAGGCGGCCGCGCTGCTCGGGGCCGCGTTCGCCCGCGATTGTTTGCGTTTGCGCTGCTTTTTCACGTCGCACCTCCGGTCGCCACCGCCGCCCGCCCGTCCGTTTTGCTCTCGACGACGCGCTCGGCCTTCTTCGTCGGCGGTTCGCCGGGGCGCATCGCCCGCAGGCGGACCAGCGCGCGCCGGCGCGCCAGCTCCGCCGCCCAACGCAGCGACGAGGCCGAGGCCAAGACCAGGACGCCGCTAAGCGCAAATGTCGCGATCACCGACCACGTCCACCCGGCCCACGTCTCGAAGACGCTCTGCACGCTGATCAGCAGGATCGACAGCAGCACCGCGGGGTAGAGCACGCCCGCGCCGACCACCCGCGTTCGAGCCGCGACCAGGCCGATCAGCAACGCTTCTTCGGCCGCCGGGCCTTCGATCCCGCGCCGCTCGCGCATGCGCGCCATCGCCTGCTCCGGCCAGCGCCGCGGCCCGTCGGCCGAGAGCCGATCCACGAACTTCCGTTCCAGGCAGCAGGCGTCGAAGACGTAGAAGTTGAAGAAGTGCACCAGCAGCCCCACCGCGTACCACACCGCCACGTTCATCCCGCGGAACCAGTCCTGTCGCAGGTCGGAGCGCACGGGCGGATCGATCACCACGGTCCACAGCGTCGAGATCACGCAAAACAGCGCAAACCACACCAGCGACCGCGCGAGGCGCGACCGCCCACGCCCGCGGCGTCGATACCACGTCCATTCCGCCCGGGCGGTGCGCAGCCCGCGGTCCCGCTCGTCCTCGCCCGAGAGTTCGTCGAAGCCGCAGGCCTCCTCCATCGCCGCTCGGTTTGTCCGCACGCTCTTCCAGAAGTGCAGCAGGAAGCCCACCGCCAGAAAGAGCGTGCCGAGGCGGATGAGGAACCCGGGCCAGGCGCTGATCCCCTCGGCCCACTTCAGGGGCTCCATCGCTCGGTTGACGGTCGTCGCGCGCGACGCCCACAGCCCCACGACCGTCGGCACGATCGCCGCCAGGGCGAACCACGTCCAGGGCCACGCCAGCAGCACGTCGGGCCGTTTGAGCGATCGGGCGGGCAGCCTCACGCCGTCCCTCCCGTCGGCCCGTCCCCGAACGCGCGCAGGTGGCCTTCCAGCAGCGAGTCGTCGTGCGGCATGGGTCGCGCCGCGCCCCACAACGCCAGCGTAAAGATTCCCAGCAGCACGACCAGACCTCCAACGACCACGAGCCGGTGTTGCGGCTCGGTCTGCTCGCGCGCGAAGAGATGGGTCGCGTGCTCGCGCCCGCCCAGGTAGGTCAGGTCGTGTGCGCGCGTGCGCCCCACTTCGTACAGGCGTCGCCGATCACCGGGGCCGGCGCCCAGGCCCTCCGCCGATGCCCAACTGCCCAGCCCCGTCGTCTGGCTCGTCGCGTACCGCGTCGCGAAGAACGTCGCGCTCTGGTAGCCGTTCCGAAAGGGCGGCGTCCCGGGCTGCAAGGGCTGTCCGAGGCGCAGGCCGAAGTGCGAGGCCACGAGCAGATTGCGCGTCGCCTCGCGGTAGGCCGGGTGCTCATAGAACGCGTGCATATCCGTCGTGAAGCACAGGGCCTTGGGCAGTCGATGCCGCACCGCGTGCAGGATCGTCAGCGTGTCGTACACGTCCGCGCCGAGGATGCCGACGGCGCGCACCGGTTGGCCCGAACGCCGCGCCCGCGTCAGCTCCGCGTCCAGGTCATCCATCAGGCGGTCGATCGAGTCCATCTGCGTCCGCCCCTCGGGCCGGTACCGCTCCGCGGGCTCGAAGGCGCGGCTGAGCGAGTCGCCGCCCTTCCCCGAACCGCCGCCATCGGCCTCCGATTCGTCCCCGGACAACCCCGACATGAACCCCTTGCGAAACAGCGCGGGCGTCCCGCCCTCCAGCCGATACCGCGTCAACTCGCTCACCACCCGCTCCAACGCCTCGCTCCACCCCTGCGCACCTTCTGTCAATCCGCGATCGAGCAGCACGACCCGCGCGATCGATCGCGCCAGCGTCATGAACATCGCGCGGCTGTACGCGTCGTCGTAGGGCGACAGCACGAGCACGCGCTCCGCCCGCTCGCCAAGACCCGGGTCCAGGTCCACGCCCCGGCGAGCGAGTTCTTGGGCGACAAGATCCAGCAAATCCGCGTCCGTGCCGATGAGTCTCTGCACAAACGGGCCATCCACCAGCACGTCGTCGTCCCGCGAGACACGGCGCACGAAGGTGTGGTCCGCCAGACGGGTCATCACATCCGAGTCGCGTGAGGCTCGCGGGACACGCAGCATCAACCGCGAGGTCGGGAAGAGCCGCGCTCCCGTGCCCGAACGCGTCAGGCTGCGCGCCACGCGTCGGTCGGCCTCCGCGGGCCGAGCCCGGCCGTTGCGCGTCGCCAAGTAGCTCGCCAGCGAGGCCTCCGAGATCGTGGTCCAGTTCGGATAGACCACCGTCCGCTGGAGCAGCTCCAGCACGGGCTCGGACACCGCCTCGCCGAGGCGAGGCGCCTGGCTCGCGTCCACCAGATCGACCAACGCGTCCGAGTTCGTCGGACCCAGGACCCGCACATCCACACCAGCGCAGACCTGTGCCAGCAGGCCCGGATCGTCCGCGGCCTCCGCGTCGTACGCGCCCCGCACCATTTCTTCGATCAGGAAGGCCAGGCGTTTGGGCAACTCGGCCATTGTCGGCAGCAGCGTCTCATCCAACCACAGCACCAGCACGCGCCCACACCCGTCTTCCACGTCCACTCTTCGACCGCCCTGGACGAGCTGCGCGTCGAACTCGAACCACTCGAAGGGCATCTTCGCCGGCGTCAGGTCCGCTCGCGCGACGTCCCACGCTTCCCCCCCGACGCTCAGCTCGCGCGAGAGGCTCCGCACCCGAGCGAAGTCGAGGTTGAGCCCCTGCCTCGGCGCGAAGCCCTCCGCCGCCAAGGCCGCGATGACCGCGATGCGCGTCTCGATCCGCGAGTCGGCGGTGTCCTGCCAGGGCGAGCCGTCGATCATCACGGGCAGCACCAGGAGCCTCGCGATCCGCTCGCTGTCGTCCGGGCGCTCGTCTTCGTCGTCATCGGGCAGGGCCGAGGCGATGATCTCGCGTCGCAGACGTTCCAGCCCGCTCGCGTCGCGCGGGGGGGCGACCTCTTCGTCCTCGCCCGAGGCCGTCGCCTGTCCGATTGCTCCCACCGCGCGCAGCGGGTCCTGCCACAACCGCGCGTACACGCGGTCCGGAGTCGGGGGTGCGACGGCGGGGGTTTCGATCTTCGGGCGCGGCGTCTTGAGCGGGACCGTCGCCGACACCGCTCCCGCGATCGCGATCAGGCCCATCAGCAGCGTGCCCAGCGGGTTCTTTTCCGACGAACCGAACATCGCACCTGCCCTTCTCCCAAATCGCCCCGATCCACTTCCGGAGTCTGGACCACCCGGGCAAGCGATACAAGCTGGGCAAAGACAACAGAACGCGAAAAACCGGCGTGCC
>CAYTSW010000046.1:0-18914 GCA_964440605.1 uncultured Phycisphaeraceae bacterium
GCCCGGCTGCCTTCAACGTCCGGGCATGCCAAAGCTATGACCCGCAGAGCCGGGTCAGTGGCACGCACATCCGCTGAGGCTTGCCTCAGTTACCTTCGAGTTCGAAGCGGCGGAGCCAGTTGGCGTTGCAGCGGGCGGCTTCGGTCTCGGCGTTCTGCGACTGCGTGTAGAGGTCGTCGGTGCTGATCGAGCCGTCGTTGTTCGCGTCGGTCGGGCACCAGCCGAGGTAGGGGCGGACCTCGACGGCGTCGACGCCGCACTCGAGGATGTTCTGGCGCCGGTTGTCGCTGGCGCTGAAGCGGACGCGGGTGGCGGAAGTGCCATCGTCGGGCGGGATGCGCACGACGCCCGGCCGCCACGCGGCTTCGGGCGTGTCGTGGCGGTTGGCCTCGGTCCAGGTGAAGCCGTTGTTGAAGGAAACCTCGACGGTGAGGTTGTCGCCGCCGGCGAAGCCGCTGTTGGCGATGTCGTTGAACCAGTACTGATAGGTGACGAGCGCGCCGCCGGTGGTGTTGAGGACGGGGCTGGTGAGCGTGGTGGATCCGCCGTCGACATCGGAGTTCCCCGGCGCGTTGTCGGTGACGTAGGCGAAGCCGTCGCCCTGGGCGTCGGAGGGCGGGGCGCCGAAGCTCGTGTCGCTCGGCTGGGCGCGTTGCCACTGGCCATCGCTGGCGGATGAGAAGACCGACCAGCCTTGGTTCGTGGTGAAGTCGTCGGTGAACGCCAGGTCGAGCCCGGGCACGGCGACGTCGGCGACGAGCGGCGCATCGGAGGGGTTGAAGGGATAGGTAAAGGCCTGGCGGTCGGTCGTTTCGGCGGTGACGAACCACGACACGCGCTCGCCCGGCGTGAGCGCGGGGAACGTGAAGGTGTGCGTCTGCCCGCTCACATCGCTGGGCGTGAGCACCACGTCGCCCGAGGCCCGTTGGAGCGTCAGATCGACCGTGCCCGGCTCCACCGAGGCGTTGACGCTCTCGATCGTGACGGCGAAGGTGTCGCCTCCGATCGGCGCGAGCAGCTCCGGCGCCGCGCCGGCCTGCGTGATGCGCAGGCGCGGGCCGTCGATGGCGTCGACGCGCAGGACGAAGAGGCCGCGCTCGATGTCGCTGACGATCACGTTACCGCTGGGGTAGTACGGGAAGACGGACCACGCGCCGTTGAAGGCGGCGGCGTCGCTGCCCGGGAAGGTGTCGAAGTAGGCGATCTCCTGCGGGTTCTTCGGGTCGGTGGCGTCGAAGACGCGCAGGCCCGAGCGGTAGTTGGCCTGGAAGAGATAATCGCCGCGGGTGTAGAGGTTGTGGTCGATGGCCTGCTTGCCGGTGGTGAACGAGCCCGTGACAACTGGATTGCGCAGGTCGGTGACGTCGATGACGCGCGTGGTGGTGGTCGCGACGGAGCCGTCGCTCTCGTCGAGTTCGTCGTTGAGGTAAAGCGTGGAGCGGTCATCGCTGAGCCAGAGCTGGTGGCTGTATCCCGAGCGCGGATAGAAGAGCGTGCTGATGAGCTCGGGCGCGAGCGGGTCGGTCATGTCGACGATGCGCAGGCCGGTCTGGGTCCAGCCGCCGCTGAGCCCGGAGGCGAGGAAGGCGATCTCGCGCCCGTCGAACTCGCCGCCCTGCCGGGTGACGACCTGCGCGTCATGGACGTACTGCTGGGTCCAGCCGCCGACGACCTGCGGGTTGCCCGGCTCCGTGAGGTCGAGGCGGATGAGCCCGCCGTTGCCGATGTTCGCCCCCGCGAGGTAGAGCGTGCCGGCTTCTTCGTTGGCGACGATGTTGTGCGTGGTGCTGTGCCCCGCGTCGAGGATGTTGCCGGTGAGGACGACTTCGCCGGCGTCGATGCGTCCGATGTTGATGCACTGCACGCCCGCGCCGCCCTCGCTCACGCCGTAGGCCCAGTTGCCGATGACTTTGATGTCGTGCCAGACGCTCGAGGGCCCGGGGATGACTTCGATGATCTGCGGATCGGTCGGGTCGGTGATCTCGACGAAGCCGAAGCCTTTTTCGAGGCCCATGATGGCGTATTCGCGCCCGCTGGGGGAGACGTAGCCCCAGCAGTCGTTGCCGAGGTTCTGACCCCCCGGGAACTGGTTGAGCGGGATGTGGCTCAGCAGCGTGACGCCCTGGGCGCCGAACCCCGAGCCGCGCGGCACGCCGCGCTCGTTCGGGTTGGGTGAGCGGTAGACCTCGCCCGGGACGGCGGGCAGACGATCGGCCAGCTTGCGCCAGTCTTCATCGTGGCCTTGCGCCGGACGGGGGACGCCCGCGAGCACGCCCCCCGCGACGCCCGCGATGATCACCACGCGAACCGCTCGCCTCCGACCGCCGAACCGATGCATATGGGCTCCGTTCATCTCTCGCCGCATCGCCAAGCCGCTCCGCAGCGGCGCACCGCGACACCCGAGCGCACAGGAGGCGCTCGCCCGACTATATGGGCGGGTGAACCCGGCGGTTCGGGCCGATCCGCCAACCCGCGGGCAACGTCCGGATTCGTGCGTGTCCTCGTCGCGATGGTGGCGCTTCGGGTCGTCGTGCCGGCAGCCGCGGCGAAGGACATCGTCACGCCCTTCGTGCTGCTCGATGAATCGACGCAGCCCCGGGTGGTGATCGCGTGGGAAGACGGCGCCAGCGAGCGGCACGAGCACGCGCTGCGGCTCCCCTACGGGTCCGACGCGCAGCGCACCGCCATCGCGCCCAATCTCGACGCCTTCGTCGCCGCCGGCGGCACGCGGCTGTCCAAGGGTGCGGGCCACCCGCGGGGCGCGGTCGTGCGCGTCGGCTTCTACGCGCGCGACAACAACCGCCCGCTCTTCGAAGGCGTCACGCCCGACACGATCATCGAAGTCCGCCTCGAAGGCGTGCGCTTCAATCAGCCGGTGCACGCGCTGGCGTCGTCGGTCATCCAGCACCTCAAGTACGACCCCGCAGCGCTCGAGAGCTGCGGCATGCCGCCCGATGCGCGCGAGCAGTTCAACATCGCCTCGCCCGTCGACACGCTCAACGACCGCGTCCGCCCCGGCATCGACGCGCGCCTCGGCGCGTTCGGCGATCACGGCGCTTCGCTCGGCGATGTGCGCATCGAGCGCGAGGCCGACGACACGCTCACGCTCGTCACGCGCTTCGCCTATCCCGCGCTGCGCAGCCTGCGCGACCCGTGGCGGCAAACGATCCCCGGCACGTTCCTCGAGCCGGTGCACTTCCACCTGGAGTTCGAGGCCCTGCCGATGGGCGTCGAACCGCTGGATCCGGCGCGCGAGCGCCTGCCGGGCGTGGAGCCGGTGCCGCTGGTCGTCGTGGCAGACGATCCCTCGGTGACCGCCGTTGCCCGCGCGCGAGAGACGGGCCCGCCGCCCGAGCGCAACGCGTGGGTGCTGACGCTCATGCTCGCGGCCGGGGCGCTGGCGGGGGCGGTGACGCTGGCCTTGCGAATCCGCGGCTGACGGCGCGCGAACAATCAGGCGTGTTCCGCCGCGCGCCCATCCGAACCACCGCGCTGCTCTGCTTCAGCGGGTGCGCTTTCGCGACCGGCGCGGCGTATCTCATCGGCGGCTGGCCCTTCGCCTGGCCCACGCTCACGATCACCGGCTCGCTGGCCATCGTCATCACGGGCCTCGTGACGCTGGTGACCAAGGCCCGCGTGGAGCCCGACCCGAAGGCGCGCCGAAACGTCGGCCGCGCGCTGCCGCCCATCCTCGGGCTGGCGATGCTCCCGCTGTTCGCGTTGATTCTCGAGGGTCCGGACGCCCTGGTGCCGCTGATCGCGGTGCTGGCGGTGGTGCTGATCCTGGTGGGTACGATCGCCGCGATCACCCTCGCGGCCCGGCTGAGCCCCAAGCCGCCGGGGGTGGCGTGCCCGGAGTGCGGGTACGACCTGGCGGGGCTGGTGACGGATCGGTGTCCGGAGTGCGGGCGGGTCTTGGATGGAGAGACGCGGGAACGACTCCGCGATGCGATCAATGTCGCTACGCGTCGGTGAGTGTCCCGATCACGGTGCCACTGTGCGGGCGCAGCCCGCGTAGCGCATTCGCCGCTTGCACCACGCAGCCTTCGGCTGCATGGTGGCACCGTCTCTCCACCCTTGCCTCTTCTCCGTGTCCTCCGTGTACTGCCTTCACCCAGCGCCGGAAGCGGAAGCCGTCGGAGCCGCCCGCTCCGGCAGCGTCCCTACAATGTTCTCCACGATCTGGTCCGTCGTCAGGCCCTCGGCGTCGCCTTCGAAGTTCAGCAGCACGCGGTGGCGCAGCGCCGGGGCGGCGACCTGTTTGAGGTCTTCGATCGCGACCGTCGCGCGGCCTTTGGTCAGGGCGATGCACTTGCCGCCCAGGACCAACGCCTGAGCCGCGCGGGGGCTGGCACCGATGCGGACGAAGCGGGAGACCTGCGGCGGGGCGAACTCGCCGCCGGGGTGCGTCGCCAGGACCAGGCGCACCGCGTAATCGCGCACATGATCGGCGATCGCGACGCGACGGACGAGGCGCTGGTAGCGCAGGATCGTCTCGGCGTCCATGACGGTCTGGGGCTCTTCAAAGTCGCCGGCGGTGGTGCGCCGGAGGATCTCGTTGAGCTGGTCGCGCTGGGCGTAGCCCACGTGGAGCTTGAAGAAGAAGCGGTCGAGCTGGGCCTCGGGCAAGGGGTACGTGCCCTCCTGCTCGATGGGGTTCTGCGTCGCCATGACGAAGAAGGGCTTGGGCAGCGGGCGCGTTTCGCCTGCGACGGTGACGCTGCGCTCCTGCATCGCCTCGAGCATGGCGGCCTGGGTCTTGGGCGTGGCACGGTTCACTTCGTCGGCCAGAACGATCTGCGCGAAGACGGGCCCGGGCTCGAAGACGAACTCGCGCCCGTGCTCCGTGTCGCGGACGATGGTGGTGCCCGTGATGTCGGCGGGCATGAGGTCGGGGGTGAACTGGATGCGGTGGAAGTCGAGGCTCAGGGCCTTGGCGAGCGAGGAGATGAGCAGCGTTTTGCCCAGCCCCGGGACGCCTTCGAGCAGGGCGTGGCCCGAGGTGAAGAGGCAGATGAGCACGCCGCGGACGATCTCGTCGTGCCCGACGACGGCTTTGCCGATTTCGCTGGCGACGGCCTGGAAGTCGTTGCGGAAGGCCTCGGAGGCGGCCTGGACGTCTTCGGGCGAGGCGGGGTCGGCGTGGGCGTTGGGCTGCGTCGTGTCGTCGCTCATAAAGATGATCGTAGCGACGCGTGGGCGCGGGTCCGTCAGGCTTCGACGCCCATTGCCGCGGTCATCGCAGCGTGGAGGTCGGTGATATGCCCCGCGGGCGAGACGCGGTCGGCCCACGGGCCCTTGGCCGAGAGCAGGACGTGGTCCGACGTGTGGTTCGCGCTGACCCAGGCGACGGCGTAGTGATTGGCCATGATGGAGCCGAGCATGCAGGGGCGGCTGTCGGCGGGGTCGAAGATGTCGATCCGCTCGCCGCGGGCCTGGGCGTGCATGGCGGCCAGTTCGTGCTCGGCGAGGGTGACGCCGCGATGCTCGGTGAGCATGGCGGCGACGGCGTCGACCTCACCCGAGCCGCGCTCGCCCAGGAGGCGGCCCATCTGCTCGAAGGACGTGCGCCCGCCCGCGATGCGGGCGAAGCCCTCGGCGCCGCCCTCGGCGTACTTGGTGATGGCGGGGTTGGCGTTGCCGTGGTCGCTGGTGACGATGACCAGCGTGTCGGCGTCACGCTCGGCGAAGTCGCAGGCCTGGCGCACGGCGTCGTCGAAGGCGAGCTGGTCGCGGAGGAGGGCCATGATGTCGTTGGCGTGGGCGGCGTGGTCGACGCGCCCGCCCTCGACCATCAGGAAGAAGCCGGTGTCGGAGCGGCCTTGCAGACGCTTGATCGCGGTCTTGGTCATCTCGGCGAGCGTGGGCTCATCGTTCGGTCGGTCGCACTCGAAGTGCATGTGGTCGGGCGTGAAGACGCCCCACAGCGGCTCGTCGCGCTTCAGGTCGGCGCTCTTGAGCGCGCTGCGCGAGCGCACGACCTGGGCGTCGGGCTTGAGCTCGTCGAAGAGCTCGGGTGTGAAGTGGTCCGTGCCGCCACCGAGGCAGACGTCGACGCGCCGCTCGAGCATCTTGCGCGCGATGGACGGATAGTTACGCCGCGAGTCTTCGTTGACGAGGAAGGCGGCTGGGGTGGCGTGGCCGAGGTGGGTGGTGGTCACGAGGCCGGTCGCCATGCCGAGGCGTTCGAGGGTGACGGCCAGCGGCGTGGGGCGACGGCCGTCGGGCAACACATTGAGCTTGCGGTTGAGGGTGCGCTCGCCTACGGAGAAGGCGGTGCCGGCTGCGGCGGAATCGGTGACGGGCCCATCGGCGGAGCCGGTGGACAGGATGCCGTTGAGCACATCGTCTTCGTTCATCAGCTCGACCCAGCGCGTGCCGCGGCTTCGGGTCTGCTGGGCGAAGAGCTCGGCCATCTCCATGACGCCCGGGCTCATCCCGTCGCTGATGAGCAGGATGACGTTCTTTGGGCGGCCTTCCTTCTGGTTCCGCCGCGGGAGCGGGCGCAGACGCGCAACGCCGGGCTGGAGTGCAGGTTGGGCGTGCGTCGCGGCTGCGAGTCCGAGGATGCCTCCCGCGGCGGCGCCGATGAAGGTGCGTCGGTCGAGGCCGGCCCGCTCGCGGTGATCGCCCGCTCCGTCAAAGGATGGTGTCATGGGGTAATGGTGGCCGCCGACGCCTGAGGAAACAACCCCGAGGCGTGTTCGAATCGCGTTCAGGGACGCGTCGGAGGGTCAGAAGTCGTAGCGGAGGCCGAAGGCGAGCATGGCGGAAGGGTCGGTTTCTTCTTCGACGAGTTCGTCGCCGCCGGAGTCGAGGATCTCGAGTTGGCGGTAGACCGAAGCGCCGCCCTCGATGAAGACTTCGAGGCCGTCGAGGGGTCGCCAGGTCGCCCCGGCTCCGACGAGAACGCGCCAGTCGCGGAAGATGCCGTCGCGGGCGACGGCGTGGTCGTCCGACAGTCGGAACTCGCCCACGCCCAGGCGCCCGAAGAGGTGAACGGTGAACATCGGGCAGACATCGACGTTGATGCGGGCGCCGGGGCCCTGAACGAGGACGTTGACCTTTTCATTGACTTGCCAGTCGAGCGTGACGATGGGAATGACCAGCGTATCGTCCTCGAGGCGGGTCTGGGCGAGGACGCCGAAGCCGATGGAGAGGTCGGCCGAGGGCGTCCATTGCACGCCGCCAAAGCCGCCGCCGGTGATGGAATCGCCGAAGTCGGCGCCGGACTCGAACGCGGCGAGCACGTCGCCTCCCGCGAAGACGCCCCAGGTGCGGTCGATGGCGTAGAAGCCTCGCGCGGTGATGCGTGGGGCGTAGAACTCGTCGAAGGGGTCGTCGTCGAGGCCGGGGAGGAAGTCTCCGGCGTTGTCGACCTCGTACACCGACACCGCGCCGCCGACGCCGACGGTGAGGCTCAGGCGCGACGAGGGTCGGAACGTGAAGTCGACGCTGCCCGCGGTTCGGGAGAGGAAGACCGAGGCGTCGCCGTCGTCGATCTCGGTGTCAAAAAAGAAGCGCTGGTTGCCCTGCAGAGAGATGGAGACCGCCGGTGGTTCCTGATCAGGGGCCGCCCGGTCCTCTTCCTGCGCGTCCGCGTCCGCTCGACCGCCCGGTTCGACGAGCAGGCGCTCGTTCGAGCCGTCCTGCGCGAGCGCGGGAAAGGCGAAGGCGTTGAGCGTCAGCAAAGCGATTGTTGCGTGAGTAAGTCGTTGCACCTGCGAGCTCCCTTCGCCCGGCGAGCGTGTTGAGATCGGATCAGGCGCGCATCCGGCGCGCGTACAGGACCCACTCTACGGCCAGCAGCACCACGGCCGCGGCGATGAACCAATGCCACACCTCGCGCGGGCCGGCGTCGCCCGCGCCGATCCGAGCCGCGGCTCGCCCGCCGACCTGCAACTCGTCACGCGTCGTGATCGAGGATTCGGCGTCGCTGAAGAGGTTGACGGCGACCGCCTGCCGATCCTCCCCGGCCGACGCGGTGTAGAGCCCGGCGCGCGGGATGACCCCGAAGTCGGCGCGGCCCGCGCCGTCGGTCGTCGCGGTGCGCTCGATGTCGTCCGGCCCCGTCAGGCGGGCCGTCGCGTCGGCGGGGGCGTCGAGCAACACGAAGACGGGCTCGGTCGTCGAGAACGCCCGGCTGCCGACGCGGTCGCTGCCCAGCGTGAGGTACTCGACGGCGTTGGAGATGAACAGCGGGAAGCTGGCGTCGGGGGGCCAGTTGGTTCGATTCAGGTCGAACCCGAGGACGACGCGGCGCACACCGCCGTGCGTCACGGTCGCGATCAGCGGGCCTTCGACGCCTCGGGCGATCGTCTCGCTGCTGATCGGGTCGCCGCCCACGCGGGCGGTGTCGCCCGGCAGCGCGACGACGCCGGGGTCACGGATCGCCACGTTGTTGAGGCTGAGATTGCGCATCACCGGGTGCGTGCGCGACCACACGGCGAAGCGCGTGCCCGTGGCGTCCCCGTCACGCACCGCCAGCCCGGGGATGGGCAGCGTCGCGCCAAAGCTGATCGTCGGCACCGGCGGCAGCGCTTCGGGTCGGTGACGATCAAAGACGACGAGGCTGTAGGCGGAGACGAACGAGGCACCCGCTTCGGCGCGGCGGGCGTACTCCTCGATGCTCATGCGCTCGACCTGCTCCTGCCCTTCGGGAAAGGTCGCGGCCAGCGCATCGATCAGCAGCGCATCGAAGTCGCTTTGCACCGTCTCGCCGGGCTGCACCACGAGGACGCGCGGCAGGCGCGGCGCGGGGAGAACGACGGCGGCGGCGTCATCGGCCGACAGGTCGTCGTCGCGCGAGAGCGTGATGACGATGGTTCCCCCGCCCGCGCGGCGGAACTCGAAGGTCTGCGCCACCTCGCCCACGCTCTCTTCGGTACGCGGCGGGATCTCAACGGCCCGCGTTTCGGCTTCTTCGCCGTCGATCGTGAGCGTGAGCCCGACGGGTGTCGGCTGGTCGCGCGCCGAGACGATGCGGACGAACGTGCGCACCACGGCGGGGTTGTCGAAGTCGCGGCGTCCGCGGACCGCCGCGATGCCGAGGTTGTCCTTGGCGACTTCCGACGGCGGGCCGACGCGTTCGACGACCACCGCGCCGACGGGCGCGCGCAGATCCAGCGCGTTCTCGCCCGGGCCGGTGACGGCGTTGCCGTCGGTGAAGATCCATAGAGCCGGCGGGTCTTCCTGTGTCGTCTCGCCCGCGCCGGAGGCGAACGCCTCGGCGACGCGCAATGCCGCCCGCAGGTCGCCCGGCTGGTCGGTCGGTGCGATCGAGCCGATAGCGCGGTCGAGCTGCCCGCGGTCGCGGGAGAAGTTCAGCACCGTGCGCGCGTCGGCGCCGGCGGCGATCACCATTACCCGCGCCTCGCCCGGCAGGCGACGCACGCGCGCCTGCGCACGGCGCTTGGCCTCCTCGAGACGCGTGAGGCTGTCCGGCGCGTCCTCGGCGGACATCGAGGCCGAGGCGTCGAGGATGAGGATGATGCGGTCGGCGCCGAGGCCCGGGGCGTCGATCGCCGGGCGCGAGAGGGCGAGTGCGCACAGGGCGACGACGAGCAGTTGCAACAGCAGCGGCCAGCTCGCACGCAGCCAGCGCAGCGGCGCGTTGACCTGCAGGTCCTGCACCGCCTGTTCCCAGAGCAGCGTGCTCGCGACGCGCACGGGGCGGCGCCGGAGCTTGAGGAAGTACGACACCAGCACGCCAGCGCCGCCCAGCGCTCCGGCGATCACGCCCGCCAGCGGGCTGAGGAAGGTGAGCGATTCAAGCATGGGTGGCCGGCGGCGGTAAGGTCATCGCTCGGTGGTGGAGACGGAGCCGGAGCGCCGCTCGCGGACCTTGGGGTGTTCGTCGAGCCGATCGAGGAGCCAGTCGGCGAACGAGCCTTTGCCGATGGACCCGGCGGTCGCGGCAACGACGCCCGCGGGGCCGACGAGCGTCGCTTCGATGGACCCGGCGTCCATCGTCTCCAGCGGGTTGGCGACGATCAGATCGATCTTCTTTCGCCCGAGCTTGCGACGCGAGGAGTCCATCAGCTCCTCCGCGGGCTCCAGCGCGAAGCCAACGAGCAACTGCTCGGGCCGGGCGACTTCAGAGCAGCGCGCCAGCAGGTCGGGCGTGGGTTCGAGTTCCAGGGTGAGTCGCTCACCCGTTCGGCGGATCTTCACCTCGTCGACGCGGTCGACGCCCTCGGGCGGTACGGGACGGTAATCGGCGACCGCGGCGGCCATCACGAGCACATCGGCATCGGGCAGGCGCTTGCCGAGCAGGGCGCCAAGGTCGGAGGCTGTTCGGAACCGCTCAACGGTGAGGGGCGTATCGCGCTGGGCGGTCGGCGGGCCCAGGTGCGTCGGTCCCAGGAGCAGGGTGGTGTCCCAGCCCCGATCGGCGGCACGCTCGGCAAGGGCGACGCCCAGGCGGCCCGACGAGCGATTGCCGAGGTATCGGACCGCGTCGATCGGCTCGTGCGTGGGCCCGGCGGTGATCAAGAGCCTTCGACTCATGGACGCTCCTGAAGGGGCGTAGGTGGTGTTCGGCCCGCGGGTCTGCGGGCGTTACAGTGAGGGCGTGAGGATAGCCGCGCGGCCCGGGCGTCGCAGACGATGACGGCTCCCCGCGCGATGCGACTCAGGCAAGAAAGGTCTCCCCCTCCACATGGCCCGCTCTCGAAAGAAGCTCGGCGAGATCCTCCTCGAACAGGGCGCCGTCACCAAGGACGACCTCAAGACCGCCCTCGGCATGCAGAAGGGGGCGGGCAAACGCCTGGGCGAAGTCATGATCGACGCCGGCATGCTCAAGGAGCAGGCCCTCGCCCGAGCCCTGGCCGAGCAGTTCTCCATGAAGTACGCCGACCTGAGCGATCCCGCGACCGCCGAGGCGGTCGACGCCTCGCTGATGGGCAAGAACGGCGAGGAGCTCATCCGCAAGCACCTGATCCTGCCCGTGGGCAAGGAGCGCGGGAAGCTGCAGTTGGTCGTGCACGACCCGAAGAACCTCGAACTGCTCGACATGCTCCGGTTCCGGCTCAACACCGAGATCGAGCCGCGCATCGCCGCCCGGGGCGACATCAAGGCCTTCATCGATTCCAAGCTGGGCGGGGCCAAGCCCTCGCTGGCGGGCGGTGCCGGCGGCGGGGACGACTCGATCATCACTGAGTCCATCGACCGCTCCATCGACAAGTCGGTCGACAAGTCGGTCGACCGCTCGATCGACTCTTCGATCGACCAGGCCGCCGAATCGGCGCCGATCATCAAGCTCTGCAAGCGGATCATCGTCGAGGCGGTGAACATGCGGTGCTCGGACATCCACATCGAGCCGATGGAAGACCGCGTGCGTCTGCGTTACCGCATCGACGGCGTGTGCATCGAGCGCGACAACCTGCCCAAGCGCATGCAGAACGCGGTGCTGGCCCGTTTCAAGCTGATGTCGGGCGTGAACATCGCCGAGAAGCGTGTGCCGCAGGACGGACGCATCAAGATGCCCGTGACCGACCAGGAGACGGGCGAGGAGCAGACGATCGACTTCCGCGTGTCGGTGTGCCCCGCGTATCACGGCGAGTCGATCGTCCTGCGTGTGCTCCGCCCCGACGCGGTGCGCATCGGCCTGGAAAACCTGGGCTTCGAGCCCGACAACCTCCAGATCTTCAACCGCATCATCCGCCGGCCCAACGGCATCTTCCTGGTCACCGGGCCGACGGGTTCGGGCAAGACGACGACGCTGTACTCGGCGCTGGACGTGCTCAACCGTCCCGACAAGAAGATCATCACCGCCGAGGACCCGATCGAATACGCCTTCACAGGCATCAACCAGTGCCAGGTGCGCGATTCGATCGGGCTGACGTTCGCCAGCGTGCTGCGGGCGATGCTGCGTCAGGCGCCCAACATCATCCTGGTCGGCGAGATCCGCGACAAGGAAGTGGCCGAGGTCGCGATTCAGGCGGCGTTGACGGGCCACTTGGTCTTCTCGACGCTCCACACCAACGACGCGCCCAGCGCGATGACGCGCCTGATCGACATGGGCGTCAAACCCTTCCTCGTCGCGTCGTCGATCCAGGCGGTGATGGCCCAGCGGCTGATCCGCGTCCTCTGCGACAACTGCAAGGAAGAGGATCACAACCCCGACCCGAAGTTCTTGCGCCTCACGGGCATCTCGCCCGACGAGCGGCGCGGACACTCCATCTATAAGGCGATCGGGTGCGACCGGTGCTCGGGCACGGGCTATCGGGGCCGCAAGGGCATCTTCGAGCTCATGCAGATGAACAACCAGATCCGCGACCTGACGTTTAACCTCGCGCCGGTGGACAAGATCCGCAAGGCGGCGTTGCAGGCCGGGATGCGCCCGTTGCTGGGCGACGGGAAGATCAAGATCCTCAAGGGCATCACGACGCCGGCGGAGATCGCCCGTATCGCGCAAGTGGAGGGCACGGGGATGTCGTCGGAGGAGTTGGAAGAAGAGGCGGTCACCACCTGACGCGGGCATCGGGGCCGGACCACGCAACCACCGTCCCGCGCACGCGGGCGCGACCCGATAGAGGAGAGCCTTCATGTCAACAATGCAGATCGACCGCCTGCTCGAAACGGTCATCAAGCTCAAGGCCAGCGACCTTCACCTCACCGTCGGGCGCAAGCCAACGCTCCGGCTCCACGGCGGGCTGAAGAACCTCGACACCAAGGTCCTCGAATCCGACGACATGGTGACGCTGATGAAGGCCATCACCCCCGAACGCTCCCAGGCCGAGCTTCAGGAGCAGGGCACCTGCGACTTCGGCTTCGCCTACGGCACCGAGGGACGCTTCCGCGTCTCGGTCTTCCGCCAGCGCGGCGACCTCGCCATCGTCTGCCGACTCATCCCCAACACGCTCCTCACGTTCGAGCAGATCGGCCTGCCCGACATGTGCAAGGAGCTGATCCGCCGCCCGCGCGGCCTCTTCCTCGTCACAGGGCCCACCGGCTCGGGCAAGACGACATCGCTGGCGACGATGCTCGACTACATCAACGCGAACCTCGAGCGGCACATCATCACGATGGAAGATCCGATCGAGTATTACCACTACCACAAGAAGTCGATCGTGAACCAGCGCGAGATCGGGTCGGACGTGCCCAACTTCGCCGAAGCGCTGCGCCGAGCGTTGCGTCAGGACCCCGACTGCATCCTGGTCGGCGAGATGCGCGATCTCGAGACGATCGAGGCCGCCATCCGGGCCGCCGAGACGGGCCACCTCGTGTTCGCGACGCTGCACACGACCGGGGCCGCCAAGACGATCGATCGCGTGGTGGACGCCTTCCCGGTGACGCAGCAGAACCAGATCCGGGTGCAGTTGTCCACGGCGCTCATCTGCGTGTTGTCACAGGTATTGCTGGCTCGTGTGGACACGAAGGGGATGGTGGCGGCCTACGAGTTCCTCGTCGTCACCCCCGCGATCGCCAACCTCATCCGTGACAACAAGTCCTTCCGCATCGACTCGGCGATCCAGACCGGGAAGAAGTTCGGCATGCAGCTGCTCGATGAGCACCTGTGGTCCCTCTATTCGAGGGGGATGATCGCAGCCGAAGAGATGGTGGACAAGGCCAAGAACGGTGCCGACCTGCGGGACCGTCTCCACAAGATGGGCCGCCAGGTCGGGCGTCCCGACATGGATCTCGAGGACGAGCAAGTCGCGAGCAAGGAATAGCCACATTCCCGATGGGCGATGCAAATGGATCGCTCAGCCGCCCTGAAACGCACCGGGCGATCCGATCAGGTACGAAATCTGGTCGGATCGCAAGTGCGGTGTCGTAACGCGTCAAATCGCTGTGATGGCGATGGTTGACGCATCACGGGTGTTTTTCTCCACGTAGGTTGCTTGTGGGCTCGGCTGGCGCCGGGTGCCGCGGGCGACGCAGCCCCACGTTGACACACCATGGCCAACCCTGCGGAAATCAGCAAGATGGACCCTTCGGAACTCAAACGCCGGAAGATCGGCCGCGTCCTCACCAAGCTGGGCAAGGTGAAGCGCGAGCAGGTCCATGAGGCGCTGGCCAAGCAGCAGGAGCGCAAGCAGTCGACCGGCAAGCGTGTCCCGCTGGGCGAGTTGATGGTGGAGATGGGGCTGATCCAGCCGCGTGATGTCAAGGAAGCGTTGGCGGGCCAGGCGGGCATGCGGTTCGTGGATCTCGAGGGTCTGGAGATCGACCAGGCGACGATCGACGCGCTCCCGGCCGAGACCGCGATGGCGTACCAGGTACTCCCGATCGAATACCGACCGGAGAGCCGGCGTTTGAAGGTGGCGCTCAAGAGCGCAGACAACTTCCGCGCGGTGGACGACCTCAAGCTGCTCATGGGCTTCAACGTCGAGGCGGTCGTCGCCGACGAGCAGCAGGTCGAGGCCCGGCTCCAGGAATACTACGCCAACAAGCAGACCTCGCTGACCGAGGCGGTGAGCGACCTGTCCTCGGACGCCGGGCTTCAGTCCCTCGCCAAGGGGGGGGCCCCGGGTCAGCAGTCGATCGATCTCGAGGCCGTGCTCGACGCCTCGGAGGACAACAAGGTCATCAAGCTGCTGAACCTCGTGCTCCTCCAGGCGATCAAGGATCGGGCTTCGGACATCCACTTCGAGCCCTTCGAGGACGAGTTCAAGATGCGGTACCGCATCGACGGCGTGCTGTACGAGATGGTGCCGCCGCCGAAGTATCTGGGCCCGGCGATCACGAGCCGCATCAAGGTCATGTCGAACCTGGACATCGCCGAGCGCCGCCTGCCTCAGGACGGGCGCGTCGAACTCCAGGTGGGTGGGAACCCGGTGGACCTGCGTGTGGCGGTGCTGCCCACGATGCACGGCGAGAGCGTCGTCATGCGTGTGCTCGACCGTTCGAACGTGGAGCTGTCGATCGACCGCATCGGGATGCGGGCGGAAGAACTGGAGCTGGTCAACGGCATCATCCGCAGGCCCAACGGCATCGTGATCGTCACGGGCCCGACGGGCTCGGGCAAGACGACGACGCTGTACGCGGCGCTGGCGGCTCTGAACAACGTGGACGTGAAGATCCTGACCGCGGAGGACCCGGTCGAGTACGACATCGACGGGCTGTGCCAGTGCCAGGTGAACGTGGAGCAGGGGCTGACGTTCGCCAAGTGCCTGCGCTCGTTCCTGCGTCAGGACCCGGACATCATCCTCGTCGGCGAGGTGCGTGATCTCGAAACGGCGCAGATCTCGGTGCAGGCGTCGCTGACGGGTCACCTCGTCTTCACGACGCTGCACACGAACGATGCGCCGAGCTCGGTCATCCGCCTGCTCGACCTGGGCCTGGAGGCGTTCCTGCTGACCGCGACGATCGAGGCGATCATCGCTCAACGCCTGGTGCGCACCATCTGCGCGCGCTGCAAGGAGCAGTACACGCCGACCGAGGAGCAACTGCTCGAGCTCGAGCTCACGCCCGAAGAAGTCGCGGGGCGGCAGTTCTTCCGCGGGCGCGGGTGCGATCACTGCCACGGCTCGGGCTACAAGGGCCGCCAGGCGATCTTCGAGATCCTGCAGATGGACGACACGATGCGCGACCTGGTGATGAAGCAGGCGAGCACGTCGGTGCTGCGTCAGGAGGCGACGCGGCGCGGGATGCGGACGCTGCGCGAGTCGGGCCTGCTGGCGATCTACGAGGGCCAGACGACCATCGACGAGGTGGTCCGCGAGACGATTTCCGAAGAGTGAACCCCGAGGACCGGACGCGCTGCTGAGCGCACAACCGCCCGCCGCGACGCGGGCCGAACCACGACCCACCGGATCGAGACCACGCCATGCCGACCTGGAACTACGAAGCGCTGGACCGTCAGGGCAAGCAGCAGTCGGGCACGATCGAAGCGCCCTCGGACTCCGATGCGATCCAGCAGATCAAGGCCAGGGGCCTCTCGCCCATGGTCATTAAAGAGAAGAAGACCAAGAAGGGAGCGAGGGCCGGGGCGCCCGGCGGCGACGAAGCCGCGGGCAAGAAGAAGAAGTCGAGCGGCAGCGGGGGCGGCGTGACGCTGCCCTTCGGCAAGGTCAAGGGCAAGAAGCTCACGACCTTCACGCGCCAGCTCTCGACGCTCCAGGACGCGGGCCTCCCGCTGCTGCGCTCGCTCCAGATCCTCGAACAGCAGCAGAAGCCCGGCCTGCTCAAGAACGTGCTCCAGGGCGTGGTCGAAGACGTGCAGGGCGGGGCGTCGCTGTCCGAGGCGATGGCCAAGCACCCGCGCGCGTTCGACGTGCTGTACACCAAGATGGTCGCGGCCGGCGAGATCGGCGGCGTGCTGGACGTCATCCTCCAACGCCTCGCGGAGTTCATGGAGAAGGCCGAGCGGCTCAAGCGCCGCGTCATCGGCGCGATGATCTACCCGCTGATGGTCATCGTCGTCGCGGTGCTGATCGTGACGGGCATCATGCTTTTCATCATCCCGTCGTTCCAAGAGATCTTCGCCGACTTCGGCGTCAAGCTCCCGCCGGTGACCATCTTCCTGATCAACGTCAGTTCCTGGGTCGCGGGCAACTACCCGACCGAGGACGCCATGCCGATCGACGGGTGGATCTTCATCATCGGCATCCTCTTCGGCACGCCCTTCATGTACAAGCTGCTGCGCATGACCAAGCCGGGCAAGGCGTCGATCGACACGCTCTCGCTGTACGTCCCGGTGGTGGGCGGGCTGATCCGCAAGACGGTCGTGGCGCGCTTCACGCGCACGCTGGGCACGCTGATCGCCGCGGGCGTGCCCATCCTCGAGGCCATCACCATCACCAAGGAGACCTCGGGCAACTACAAGTTCGAGAAGGCCCTGGGCAAGGTGCACGACTCGATCCGCGAGGGCGAGACGTTCGCCGGCCCGCTCCGCGACGCCAAGGTCTGCGACTCGATCGTCGTGAACATGATCGACGTGGGCGAGGAGACGGGCGACATGGACACCATGCTCATGAAGATCGCCGACAACTACGACGAAGAGGTCGACGTCGCGGTCGGCTCGCTCGTCTCGCTGATCGAGCCGCTGCTGATCGTCTTTCTGGGCGGCGTGGTGGGCACGATCGTCGTCGCCATGTTCATGCCGCTGGTCGCGATGATCGAGCAGCTCCAGAGCTGACCGCTCGGTCCTGTCGTCCGCTTGTTCTTACCTCGCCCGTTTCCGCCTGTCAGACCCCAACGAAGGACCGCCATGACCCGAGCCCGCGACAACACAACGCCCGCCGCCGCCACCCGGCGCGGGTTCACGCTGGTCGAGCTGCTGGTGGTCGTGGGGATCATCGTGCTGCTGGTGTCGCTGGCGGTGGTGGGTTTCTCGGGGGTGCTGGGCAACGCGCGCCGGGCCTCGGCGCAGGCGACGGTCAACACGCTGGGCATGGGCGCCGAGCAGTTCCGCATCGACCACGACGACGTGCCGCCCCTCGTCACCGAGGTGCCCGGCTTCGACGCGCCCCCGCCTCCCGGCGGCGGCGGGCTGGGCGGCGGCGGGGGCGGGAACGCCGGCGAGATCCGCGTGCCCGGCATGATCAACGACTTCACCGAACGCCGAGAGGCCTACTACGACGCCCGCTACTACAGCGAGTGGACCCTGCCCATCTACCTGCTGGGCGTCGGCGACATCAACGGCGACGGCATCAACGACTACTCCGACGAGGGCGTGCCCAACCGCGACGATGGCGTCGACGGCTTCGGCTTCCGCGACCCCGGGCCGATCCTCGCCTGGAAGCAGCGCGACCCGCAGGTCAGCGACCCCGACGATCCCGACTTCTACGTGCACGCCCCCATCAACGCCGGGCGCGTCTACGGGCCCTACATCGACACGGGCCAGCTCGACGCCGCCATCATCGACCCCAACGGCGAGGTGCAACGCTCCGGCGCGCTCGAAGCGGTGCCGACGAACAACGGCGGACGCCTCTACCGCTTCGTCGACCCCTGGGGCACGCCCATCCGCTACTACCGCAACTACCTGACCATCGATCCGAACACCGACCTGGCGAGCAGCGCGTTCATGCCGCAGGAGCTGCGTGGCATCACGTCGGCCGAGGAGATGGTGACGGCGTACCGAACCGGATTACCGACGGACTCCGCCGAGATGTCCAGCTACGCGGCGCTCGACGCCGACGTGCTCGGCGCCGACTTCGTCATCCTCGGCGCGGGCGAGGACGCGAGCGCGTACCGCGACGCGAACGGGCGCCCGGTCGCGCCCTTCGGCGACGTGACGATCAACGTCAATCGTCAGCGCGTCCCCCTGCCGCTGCGCGGCAGCGCGACCATGCCTCAGCCGTTCGATCCTTCGATGGTGTTCGTTGAGGATGACGAGGTCAGCCTCAACACCTATCTCAACATGATCCGCTCCAACGTGAGGTACGTGCCATGATGCATCGCACGAGCAACCATGCCCGCGCCGGTGGGCGCCACGGCGGCTTCACGCTCATCGAACTCATCGTCGTCATCACCATCATCGCGGTGCTGGTGTCGCTGACCGCCGCGGTCGGCGTGAGCGTCCTGCGCGGCAGCAAGGAGCGCAACACCGAGAACCTCCTCAACACGCTCGACCGGGCGCTGGAGGAGTACATCAGCGAGGTCGGGAGCATCCCCGGGTACGAGCCGATCCTCTACGAGGGCCAGCCCAACTTCCAGGAGAGTGGTCTGGTGGAGTACCGCGGCGGGATGCACCCGGCGCGCCCGGACGCCGCGGTCTTCCTCGCGCAGACGCGGGGCACGGGAGTGGTCGGCGCCATCGTCGAGTCCATCCCGCCGCGCTACCTGCGCCCGACGCCTCTGCCCGGCGGCACGTTCGCCGCGGACGCTGTGCGCTTCGAGGAGCCCTCCATCGTCGACAGCTGGGCGCAGGACCCGGGCGTCTGGACGCTGCCCTACGACATCACGCAGGAGCAGGTCATCTACTACGTCCATCCCGACAACGACCTGGCCCAGGACCTCTACGG
>CAYTSW010000047.1:0-18727 GCA_964440605.1 uncultured Phycisphaeraceae bacterium
CGCGGCGTGGTGCAGATGAACCTTCTCGTCGGCTCCGAATCGGTCGGCCAACGCAGCAAACGCGGTGCTGTTGGGCTCGAAGGCGTGCACCTCCGCCCCGAGTGCGCGCATCTGCGAGGTGACATCGCCCACGTTGGCCCCGGCGTCGATCGCGAGATCCCCGGGGCGAAGCACGTCCTCCGGGATACGGGTGATTGCGGCGGGCACGTCCAACAGACCACTCCTTGCCCGGACAATCGAGGAGCGTCCCAACTTCTTCACCTTCACGCGGCTCGAGCGCCCGAAGCCGGGCCGAAGTGGCGCACAAAGGTCGCCATGATCCGCTCAACCACCTCCGGCCTGACATGGCGATTGTCCTCGACAAACGGGTGCCCGCTCATCCGGGTGACGATCTCGTAGGCGGGGAAGTACGTCACCACTCCCGGGTGTCGTCGAACGATCTCTTCCGCGGCAAGCCGCAGCGTCGCCTTGGACACCGTGTCGGCCTGAACCGCCGAAGTGGCCCTGAACGTCGCAAGCAACGGCACGGGCGACACGGTTAGGACGATCTTCGCACCGCGGTTCTCGCGACCGACCAGCTCGACGACTTCGCTGATGTTGTCGGCGTTCTCGTCGATCGACAACGCCCTACACGCGTGCTTCGCGCTATCGAAGATCCACCGCGGCGGCATCTCGTAGAACGTGACGCCGTCATCTCGCCGGCACCACACCTCGTTCTGACCGATCGTCACGATCAATACATCCAATGCGCGCACCAGCCGACGCATGGCCGCGTAATGAGCTGCCGTCTCGGCGCGCATCGACTCCTCGTCCGGCCAGCACACGCACTGACGGTATGGCGAACCGAGCATTCCTTCGAGGTCCCAAAAGGGCTCTTCGAGTTCCGGCGCTTCGAAGGCCCAGGTAAAGATCTGCCGCATGCACGCCGTGTTGAAGATGTTGCCAAAGCGAGCCGAACCGCTTTCCGTCGCGGGTCCTCCCTCGGCCTGGAGGTAGCGGAAGCCGCGGGCCATCAGCGACTTCTTGATCTCCCAGGCGAAGCAACTGCCCGCGGTCGCGACTCGTGTCTGGCGCGTGATCAGCCCCGGTTGCCCTTCGCTCACGGGATCGACTTCTGCGAGCGGGCGACGCGTGGGATACAGCTGCTCCCTCCGTTCAAACATCCGCGCGAGCTGACGGTTCACCTTCCTTCGATACACCGTGAAACCGCCCGATGTCATCTCTTCCTGCACATCCACACCGGGTGTCACGAAGCCGTCAAGAACGTCAGACGCCGCATTCTGGGTCATCGCGATGATCTCCGATCTTCCGCTGCTGGTGACCGCCACCACACACCCTCGGCCTCTGGCACAGCCCCGTCGAACAGCGGGCGTCGATGCGCCGCGATGAGCGGGGACACGTTCGACGCCGGCGCGACGCTCACCGACACATCGAACCCCAGGCCGCACAACACGCCGGCGATGCGCGCCGACCTAGGGCATCGGTCCGGATCTTCGAATGGCGTGCGCACGAGCAGCGCACGCCGCGCCGCCCGGGCGAGCCGTTCGAACGTCATCCATCGATCCGCTTCGGGCTGATTGTGAAAGACGCCGAGGTACAGAATCACGTCGAACGTTTCGCTCCCGAACTCGACTTCTGCGACATCAGCGCGCTCGATCGACGCGTTGGCCACCCCGCGCTCGCCCCGGATACGTTCCGCCGCCCGCGCACGGTCCGCGTCGAACTCGATCGCTCGCACTTGCCGCACCCGCTCGGCGACCTGGAACGTCAGCAGGCCCTCCGCACACCCCACATCGAGCACCACGTCGTCGAGGCGGAAACCCGCCGCGGCGCACACGTCACGCCACCTCGGTTCGACCGCGCGCGTCCCGAGATCGCCGGGGACCGATTCGATCCCCTCGTAGTAACTACAACCCCTTGATCGCGCGACACGGGCCGGCTGTGACATGGCTCGAATATCGGTCGCGCGCGGGAGGCGCCTTGACGATACACACCGGTCATCCGATCTCAGCCACGCAGCCGATGATCCTCCGGACTCGCAAAGGAGCGCAAACGTGATCTCACCCCAGCACCCGGGCGTCGTCGTCTCCTACCCGAAATCGGGTCGGACGTGGCTACGCTTCATGGTCAACACCTACTGGTCGCTCGTCGCGGACACACCCGTCGATAACATCTACCAACTCAGCGCCTCAATGCGTGACGATCTCGGCACGTGGTGGCTGCACCTCGGCGGCGACTTCGGCGTGCCAACCGACGCCATGCCCGGCTACGACGAACCACCCTTCTCGATCGCCTCCAGCGCTACCTTGCTCGTCCGCAACATGCACCAGACGCTCGTGTCGTCGTATCACTGGCTCACGTTCCGCATCGGCACGTTCGAGGGCACGCCCGCCGAACTCGTGCGCGACCGTAACCTGGGTGTGCACAAGATCATCGCCTTCTACAACGCCTGGGAGTCGTCGTGGAGTGCGCTGCCCGACGAGGTGGACGTTATCACCTACGAGATGTTGCGCAACGACCGTCGCGCCGTGCTCGAACGCGTGATCCGGTCTCTCGGCTTCCCCATCGACAACGCCTTGCTCGACCGGGCAAGCGAGCTTGGATCATTCGAGCACATGCGCAAGCAGGGCAACAGCACGTCGTACATCGGGAGCGCCCTCGCGCCAACCGACCCGGCCGACCAACGCACCGCCAAAGTCCGGCGGGCCGACCCGCTCGAATACCTCACGTTGTTCTCGCCGGACGATCTCGCTTACATCGACCGCGCCATCGAGCATGAGTTGCACACCCGCTGCACCATCTACGACGCGGAGCTCACCGTCCCGCCCGCCGAGCGCGAGCCGGCGGCCCGCGCCGGCTGAGCCTCACCGGCCGAGCGGCACCGCCTCGAGCAGCGCCCGGCACGCCGCGAGCTCCTCCACCGCGTACGACGACGCGTCTTCCGCCGGCGTCGCCAGCAGCGATCGCAGCACGCCGACGAGCTCCGTGCGGTCCTCGGGCACGCGTACGGCGCCGATGTTCCGCAGCTCCATCTCCGAGATCAGCCGCTCGCCCGGCCAACGCTCGAAGAGCATCTCCGCGCCGTGGACGTGCCAGTCCACGCTCTCGCCCGTGCGCGCCTCGTGCCGACGGGCGACCGCCGGCAGGTTGATGTCGTGCAGCACGAGCCACGCCCCCGGCCTGAGCAGGGGCAGCAGGCGCACCACATCCGTCGCCGGCCACGGGTGCATGTGGTTCCCATCGATGAACGCCAGGTCGACCGACGCCGTGGGCAGAATTTCCGCCGCCCGCTTGGCCCCGCCCTTGGGATGCAGGTCGCGACCACGGACCAGATCGGGGCAGAGCTCATGCGTGCCGCTGCCGATCGCGCGTTCGCGGTCGAAGTAGCAGTAGTCGATCACGTCGAACGACTGGAGCGCGCCGAGGCCGTCCTCACGGCGCAGGGCGGCACCGCTGTCCGCCAGCCCGTGCAGCAGCACCGCGCTCGACCCGCCCGCTGCGACGCCCACCTCGACGACCAGCTCCGGCTTGACGCCCAGCACCATCTCGTACGTGAACGCCGAGTCGTAGGCCGAGATCGTCCCGACCATCCACTTCGCGAAGGTGAACCGCTCACGATCGTGCAGGATCTCGATCGGCGTCCGCTCGGGCAGGTTGAACCGCTGCCGCAGACCGGCGTTCGCACGCGAGATCACCCGCGCCCACTTCGTCCCCACGCCGCCCTCGTCCCCCACCGGCGCGATCCGACCCTGCACGTCGTACAGCGTCACCACCGGGATGCCACGGGGCCCCGCGACACGCTCGGCCGCCAACGCCAACGTCGACTCGTATCCCGACGACGACACCACGATACCGTCGATCACCTCGTCGAACAGCGAAGCATCGCGCACCGGCACACCCTCGATTGCCGGGCAGTCGGGCTGATCGTCGAGGATGACCACGAGCTCGGGCGCACCTTCGGGCCACTCCTGTTTGAGCAGCGCCTTGGTGTGATGGCCCGCGCCGTACAGCGCGATGCGCCGCATCCCCGCCTCGTGACACCGCATCAGGGCATGCTTGATGAGCGAGGATCGCAGGCTCTGGCTCTCACCGCTCTCCGCCCCGCCACAAACGCCATCGACGTACGGCGCGAGCGCCGCACGGACCGAGGGCGAGGCGGCGGAGATCGCTTCCACGGCACGCGACCGCCACGCCGACGCGCGCTCCGCCTGACCGCAACGCTCGAAGCACGCCGCCGCCTGAGCCAATGCCGCGCACCCGGCGTGCTCACCCGCGGCGGCGTAGAGGTACGACACCACGTCCTCCCACACCCGCTCCATCGCCGCCGCATCGCCCCAGGGCGTCCGCGTCAGCCGTTCGAGATCATCGTCCGTCAGCGCTCGGGTGCAGCGGAACGTCAGCGTGCACGAGCCCTCGACGTCGTGCACCGGCTCGAACACATCGCGCAACACCCACATGTCGACGGCGAGCCACCAGCTCGCCGGGAACTTGAAGTCCTGCTGCACGACGAGCGAGGTGCCCGGTATCAGCTGGCGCCCGAAGACGTGCATCACGCAGGCATGGATGCCGCGCGACTTCGCCGCGTCGACGAAGAGCAGCTCGATGGGCTCGGCCTCGGGATACACCGCCGAAGCGTCGCATCGCTGGATGTCCGAGGGCAGGAGCATCTCGCGTGCAGCGATCCGGTCGGCGAAGCGGCTCGTGTGGACCTCGAACAGCGGGCGAAAGCTCTCGCCAACCTCATACGGGTGGTCGCCGAACGTGGCGGTGAAGCCGTCCGTCTCGAAGGAGTCGTAGACGATCATCGGCGTCTCGACGCGTCCGCCCTCGCGCAAGCCCGCCGCCAGGGCGTTCGTGCTCCCGCCGAGGAAGCAGCCGAGTTCGACGATGCGCCCCGCCCCCGAGGCGACGTCGCGCCCCAGCCAGTAGAGGTAGTTCACCTCCTGCTTGGTGAGCATCGTTGGAACGCCCAGCTTGCCCGGCAACGTCACGCCGGTCCAGGGCCGCTCAAGTTGCGTGAGATCTTGCAGCATCGTGGACTCCTTCACCCGAGCACGAACCCGCGCTCGGCTTACGACAACGCCCACCGACCGCGAACGCATCACCCGCTTCAGCCGACGCAACCGGCACATCCCCGGCCTCATGCCACCCCACATCCAGGTACAAGCCGAATACGCGAACACCGCGCGCCCGCGCCGATGCCGAAGCCGCCCACAACGCCCGCTCATGCGCATCCGACGACAGGACGATCGTCTCTCCCGCGCCGAGGGAATCGGGCGAAGCGACCCCATGGCCTCCTACCCGCTGCCCGACGCGCGCGTCATCTACGATGCCCCGCACCCGTAAGCCCGCCTCGGTCGCCTCGGCAAGCAGCCACGCCGTGTGCGCGCCCGCGCCCCACAGCCACACTCCGTCAACCCCGAGCGACGCGAGCCGTCGCGCGATCTCGCGGACCCGTGCGAGCCGAGCCGAGCGGTAGATCTCCTCATCGGGCCAGGCGCGCTGGCCGTGCGCCATCAGCCACGCCATGAGCCCCCCGATGCTGGGCGACTCACGCAGCGCTCGATCGATCGCCGCGCTGCTCGCCTCGCCGTCGCACCGCTCCAACGCACCCGCGATCAGCGGCACGACATCGCTGCCCGCCGGGAGCCCCCGCCACGCATCGAGCATGGCCGACGCGGACGTCAACGCCTGATCGCCGACCGGCCCCAGCGCCGAAGTGTCGCGCACGCGATGCGCGTACAACACCTCCGGCACATTGGCGATGTCGCACACACGCGACATCCGAAGCCACAGCTCGTGATCCTGCCCTCGCTCGATCGCCTCGTCATACCACCCCGCCCGTTCGAGCGCCGCGCGACGCATCATCACCGATCCGTGCGCCACGACGTTGCCGAGCATCAGCCGCCACCGCACTTCCCGCGGGTCTGCGGGCGTCGGGACCGTCCGCACGACCCGTCCCTCTTCGTCGATCTGCCTGAACGACGAGCCGACCACGCCCACACCCGGCCGCGCGTCGAGCACCTCCAGTTGCCGTTCAAGCCGGTTCCGGTAACACCAATCGTCCGCATCCATACGCGCCAGCACGTCCGACCGAGCCTCGCGTGCCCCCGCGTTGACCGCCGCCGACAGATTCGCACGAGGGCGCCCGATGACCCGCACGCGCCCGTCGCGTTCTTCATAGGCGGCCGCAGCTCGATGGGTCTCGACATCGCTCCCGTTGACCACGATGAGCAGCTCGAACGCCGTGACCGTCTGCGCGAGCACACTCTCCACGGCTTCACCGAAGTGACGTGTCACCCGGTGCACGGGCATGATCACGCTGGTGCGCAGCACGCCCGTCACGCGGCTCGTCTCCTGCCTGCCGCAAGCGCTTCGCGGTACACGCGCAGCTCGAGCCCGGCGACGGCTTCCACCGCGTATCGCTCTCGAGCCTCGCGCCGAGCGGCTTCGCCGAGCGATCGCCGCCGCTTCTCGTCGCGCATGAGCTCGTCGAGGTGCGCACCGGCCTCCGCGACGTCATCCACCACCACACCCGTCACGCCGTCGCGCACCGGTTCGTGCAGACCCGGCGACCGCGCGACGATCAGCGGGGCGCCCTCATACATCGCTTCTAGCACCGTCTTCGGATGCCCCTCCGCATCGGACAACTGAACGAACACACCGCACCGACGCATCAACGCACGCACCGCATCGTGCCCGAGCCGACCGAGAAACACCGCGTCGACGCCCTTCGCGCAGGCCTGATCCTCCAGCTCACTCCGCAGCGAGCCGTCGCCAACGATCGTGAGACACACGCCCGCCTCGGCCGCGGCTTCGATCACCCGATGCACCCGCTTCTGAGGCTCCAGCCGACCAACGCACAACGCGCCACGCTCTACACGCTCCAAGACCTCGGCGCTGACGGCACCACCCCCGCCCATCGAAGGACTGACGTAGTTCGGCACGATCCGAAAGCGCGACGCATCCACGCCGTGCTGCGCCGCAACCGTCGTGCGCATCAACGATGTGGTGCACACCACGTAGTCCGCGGCTTCGAGCAGCGCCGCCTCTTCCTCGCTCGCCGCTGCCCACAACGCCGCAGCCCGGCCCTGCTCGCGCTCCACGAACCACGACCAGTGATACCCGCCTCGCGCGACGAGCCCCGCCCCGACACCCATCCGCCGCAAAGACCGGCACGCGGCGACCGCTGCTGACCCGCCGGCGAACTGATGAGCCTTGACCACAACGCGTCCCCCCACACCGACTGTCTCACGCACCAACGCGGCCGCGCGCTCGCCGCCCCCGACCGTGCGCACACGCAGCCCGCTTTCGCCCACGAACCGTTCGATGAGCGCAGAACTGGCGGCCTCAACGTACTCCACGAGCACGAGCTCCCCGATCGCTCCCGCCAGAGCGCGGTACACCGCCGCCTCTCGTTCGAGAATCCCCGCCTCGTCCCATGTGCGCAGCGACGTCCCCAGTGTCATCGTGACCACGAGCGTGTCGAGCTCGCGCGCGCCGACGGTCATCGGTTCTCTCCGTACAGACGCACGACCTCGACGCCGCGCTCACGCACCCACGCCGTCTTCTCCCACAGCACGTCCTCGATCGAGTTCGCCGAAAGGACCACCGCCTCCACGCCACGTTCGATGGCGTCATCGAGCGACAGCACCGGAAAGCCCCACAGGGTCGAGCCGTGCCGACGCGAGTCGTCGTCGATCACACCCACCACTTCGACGGGCGGCTGCGCAAGCGCCTCGCCGACGACCCGCGTGTGCGTCCCGGCTCCGTAGATCGCGACCCGCGTGCGCCCGCGATCGGCACACGCATCCAGCGCATCACGCATGCGCCCGGTCCACTGCTCGCGCCGCGGCGGCCCGCTCACACGCAAGTCCCACGCATCGATCAGCCCCTGCATCGCATCAAAAAGCGCATCCGCGCACGGTTCACGCCCCCCCACTTCGATACCCCACAGCGACGCCGCAGCCTCCGGGTCACCGCACACCACGTCGTTGACCGCCGCGGCGCAGGCGCGTGCGCCCAACACCTCCCCGTGCGACGAAGGCTCGACGACCTCCCGCCACAGAAGGCGTGTGACCGTCTCGGCGTCGCACCAGATCGTCCGCAGCCACAACACGGGAAGCACGGACGAGGCGGGCGCGCCCACCACCTCGACCACCTCGGGCGTCTTTCCCAAACCATCCATACATTCCGCCAGAACGTCCAGAGCGAGATCGTCCGGAACGCAGGCACCCTCGAGCACACCGGCCCAGCACGACGTCTCGCCCGGTGCGCACACGCCGAGCCGCACGTCGCCATCCTCCTCCCCGCCGACGACGACTCTCAGAACGCCGCTCCCCTGTCCGGTCACACCCGCCATCACATCACCTCCTGCATCGCGCGAGACGTGCGCGCGGATCGCGCACCCGCCCAGATCCCACGCATCACCGCGCGAACCCGTGCGGCACGTTCCCGGCTCGGGACGCCCATCGCCCGCTCGTACACCGCGACCCGCTCCGCCGCGGTCCGGCGAGGATCGCACAGCGCACCGATCCGCTCGCGGCACGCCGTTCCAATACCCGAGAGTTCGTCCATGCCCATCGACATCACGCGGCGCATCGCCCCGCCCAGACCCTCGTCGTCATCCGGATCGAACAGCCACCGCGGGTCGCCCAGCATTTCCTTGGCGCCGCCGGCGCTCGACGCGATCACCACGCGCGCGCACGCCATCGCCTCGGCGCACGCGTACGGGAAGTTGTCCCATCGCGAGGGAAGCACGAGACACGCCGCCTCGCGCAGCTCGGCGTGCACGCCCGCCTCGTCGAGCCCGCCCGTAAGCGTCACACGCTCGAGGCTCCCTCCGAAGCACGACAGCAGCGCACCGCTCATCAGCGCGCTGTCTTCGGCGAGCCGCGTGTCCGGTCCGACCAGCCGCAGTTCCCACTCGGGATGCGCCGCGCTCACCACACGCCACGACCTCGCGAGCGATTCCACGCCTTTACCGGGGTCCAGCCGACCCACGTACAGCATCCGCTTCCGCCCGATCGGCCCGGGGGCGTCCGGCAGCCGCAGCGGGTTTCTCACGACAACGGGCCGCTCGCTCAGCCCAAGCTCACGCTGCGCGACCTCGGCGTACGCCTCGGAAGGCGACACCACCGCGTCCGCGCACCGCACCGACATCGCCTCGAGCAGCGGCATCGCCCATCGCGATGCCTCGTGACCGCAGCGGATCGAGCCGATCCGATTAAGCGTCCGCCAGTTGCAGTGCAACGACGCTACGAGCGGCACGCTCGAACCGCCCAGCAGCCCCATCACCCCGAGCAGCGCGCCGGGAGCGAGCGACTCCGGATACTCGACCACGTCGATCCGCTCGCGGCGGACCAGTTCCGTGATCGTGCGCGCAGCGCAGAGCGGGAAGCCCAGACGCGTCGCCATCGTCTTATCGCCGGCACGCCCCGCGTCGATCCGCACCGTCGTCACCGGGCCGTCCGCTTCGTACGCTCGCTCCAGGCGATCGGACTGCGGGCCGACCACCCACACGCGGTGCCCGAGCGACACTAGGGCGCGCGCGGCTTCGTGCACGTACGTCGCGACACCGTTGCGCGAGCCGGGCCGGAGCGAACTGGTGAGCAGCGCGATCCTCACGCCACCGCCCCTTCCTCCGCCGCGGCCCGCTTGCTCAGCGGGGACGCGAAGGACCGCGCAGGCGCCGGCAGCCACTCCGGACCGTCGTCACCGCTCGCGACGGCGCGGCCGACCCGCGAGAGATCGCGCCACGCCGCCAACCGCTCGGACGCGTCGGAACCGCTCGGACGCCGCAGGGCACGCGTGTACGCGTCGATCCGCGCCGCCGCGACTTGCCGTGGATCGCACTCCGCGAGGATGCGTTCCCGCCCAACGCGACCGCGATGCTCCAGCTCGTCGTCGTGCTCGCGCACAAGCGTCAGGATCGCCTGCGCGCACGCGTCGTGATCGCCCGTCGGGAAAACGAGGCCCGCTTCCGTCGCGCCGACCATCTCCCGCATGCCGCCCTCTGATGAGACAACCACAGGCCTGCCACGCTGCATCGCCTCGATGCAGGTGTTGGGATAGTTCTCCCAGAGGGACGGGACCACGCACAGTGCGGCCTCGGCGATCTCCCGATCGAGTCGCGAGCGGTCCAGCCGCCCGAGAAATCGCACGCTCGTGCGCACGTCTGGCGGGATGATCGACTCGAGATACGCCCGCACCGAGCCGCCGAATATCGGCGAACCCGTGTCGGCACCCGCCAAACGGAGTTCCACGCTCGGGCACGCACGCGCGACGCGCGTCCACGCACGGATCAGCGGCTCGACGCCCTTGCGCGGCTCGATCCGGCCCATGTACAGCACACGCCGACCCCGGATTGGCGCTGTATCGCTGACTGCTGTGGGCACCGCGTACGGGATCACCGTCGGCATCACCGCCAACCTGTACCACCGCGCGACCCACTCGGCGATGAATCGCGACGGCGCGGTGACGAGGTCGGCGTGCGCCACCGAAAGACGTTCGCTCGCCATGTACGCCGCGAACACGGCGCGGGACGGCCCGGTCGAAACCGATCCCAGCCCCGCGAGCACCTCGGTCGGCGTGTGCAGGTGCACCACCGTCGCCGGTCGCTCACGCGTTACGCGGCCCATCGCCGTCATCGCGACGCCCGCCGCTTCGCACTCCGCGAACTCCGCGACGCTGATCGCGCCGCGGCGCCACAGCCGCATCACCGTGCGCGCCGCCTCGCAGGAGAAGCGAGCCGCCGCAGTCCCCCAGCCCGGCCCCGCTTGCACGAACGGGATGCGATGCACCGTCACGCGTCCGTCGGTCTCCACGCGACCGCACGAAGCGTCGTGCGACTCGGTGATGACGTGCACGCTCACGCCCGCTTGCGCGAGCGCCGGCGCGATGTGGCGCGCGTACGTGCCGATACCGCCGCCGAAGAACGGCGGGTACTCGCGGCTGACCAGCGCCACGCCACGCAGCTCGTTCGACCGCGCCCGGGTCATGCGCACGCCCTCTCGTGTGCGCACCAGCCCACACGCTCGCCCACGAACGCTATGAGCCGCTGCGCGAAACGCTCCATCGAGCAGTGCTCGCCCACACGCGCCGAGGCGCCCGCGCTCGCACGCTCGCGCCAACCGGGCGTCTCGATCGCCGTCAGCACGCGTTTCTCGAGCTCGTCGCGCCCTGCGAACGTCAGCTCGGCGGGATCGCCCAGTAGATCCAGCATCTCGACCCGGCGCTCGAACAGGCCGTCGCTCACATCCTCCCCCGCCTGACTCGGCCCGACCAGCCCGAAGGGACGGTCGTACAGCATCGAGCGGCCCGCAACGCCGAGCACCTGCGCATCGCGCACGATCCGCATCAGCTCGGGGTGCTCGCACACCTGCCAGTGCGGCATCCGGTGGTACCAGTGCCAGGCCTGGGGCTCAAACCCCGACGCCATGAACGCCTCGATACGCTGGCGCAACACGCGGATCGACTCATCGGTGCTCCGCAGGCACAGCGGCAGGCCCCCGGCGAGCAGGCACTCGAAGACGCGCTGGTGCGCACACCCATACACCGAAGCGTGCAGGTGCACGCGCGAGGCACGATAGCTCTCTTGCAAGGCATCGCCGTGCTCCAGCGGGTCCGCGGCCCACCGCGACAGTTCGGGGTGACGCTCCCAGCCGCGTCCGTGAATCCGCAGCACCAGCCCGCGTTCCTCGGCGATCGACGCCGCCCAGCCCAGCATCCGGTGACGCAGGATCAGTTCGGCCATGGGGACGACGTACTGATGCAGCAACAAGTCGATCAGGCGTGCGTCGCCCGCCCGCCCGAAGGCGACGCTCAGCGCCCCAGCCGCTTCCTGCAACGCGACGCTCCGACCCGGCTCGCTCCACGCCTCGGTGATCGCCCGGACGCGCTCCCGGGCGTCCGACAGCGCGGGACCCGCCGTGGCGGGCAGGCCCGACTCGCGCACGAACCGGCCGTGCAGCGCATCAGCGGTTTCCGAACGATGGCTCGCATACGCGATGTCGCTGGTGAACAACCCGGGCTCGCGTCGGTCGTTGGTCATGAACTTCGCCGCCAGCGCCGGGACGGGGGTCTCCAGGCATGACGCCCGCGTGTACCCCAGACGCTCGGTCGCGCCGGGGATGACGTGACCGGCGAGGAAGTCCAGCGGCCCGGGCCGCCCACCCGTTCCGGTGATCAGGTGCGCCATCGCGTCCTGCACCCAGCAGACGTAAGGCCATCCCTCGGGCAGCGCGTCGCCGAAAGACGCCCGCGTGTAGTTGATCCCGATCACGAGGTCCGGGTCGATCTCCAACATGGCGCGCAGGTAGAAGGGCGTCGTCATCGTCGCCGTCGCGTCCGGTTCGATGAGCACGCTCGCGTCCAGCCCCATTGAGCGCAAGGCCGCCGCGAGGTCGTCGGCGGAGTGGCGCACGAAGGTGGAATAGCGCGACGTGAGCACGAGCGCTGAACCATGTGCGCCCCCCGCCGCCAGCGACTCGTAGCGCTCCCGCCAATGGTCGATGCCGCGCGCCGCCCAGAGCGCCGCGAGCTGGGCCCGGAGCGACCGGGTCAACGCCGCCTGCTCGTCGCCGAGCCCCCGCACCGCGTCGGCGATCGGCTGAACGAGTCGCTGCCCGCCGACGCCGCCGCACACCACGTGCTTCGGGAGCGACCGTTCGAGACGCGTCATGAACCACGCGCGGAAGTCCGCGACGCACGTCGGGCCCACGAACGTGCGCACACGCGTGGCCTCCGGCTGATCCGCACGCAGACCGACCGCGTCGCGCGCACGCGCCGCCACCGTTTCGTCGGGCTCGATCACGTACACCGGAGCCTCGAACCCGTCCGGGGTCGCGGGCAGCGCCGCGAGGACCGCCCCGAGCACCTCGGCGCGCTCAAGACCCGCGACGACGATGCCGCGCACGCGTCCATCCGCCGGCGGGACGAACCCCGGAATGAGTTGTGCCAGAGGGTGCGCCGAGCCACCACGCCCGACCGCGCCGTCACCACGCGTTGAGTGCATGCGAGTCGTATCGGGCTCTTGTGCGCCGGCGGTGCAAGAATCGCCGATGGTGCCCAGGGCACGTACGCGTGCCCCGCCATCAAGGGGACAAGTCACGCCACGCCCGCAACAGGGGTGCTCGACGCTACACCGTGTTGACCTCGACCGATCATCCCGACATCAGCGTGCTGATCCCCACGAGGGGACGCCCGGAGCAGCTCCGCGCCTGTCTCGAGAGCCTGGCGAACCAGCACGACGCACCCGCCTTCGAAGTGCTCGTGGGCGTGGACGACGCGGCCAACCAGCCGGGACCCAAGGTGCCGCCCCGCCTCGCCGAGGCCGGCCGACTCATTGACTTCGGGGATGTCGGGTACATCTCTATCCGCCGCCGCCTCCTTCGTGAGGCCCGAGCCCCGATCGCGCTCTCCTTGAACGACGATGTCGTCTGCGACGAGCACCTGCTGCGACGGCATGCCGAGGCGCACGCGGCGTCTTCACGCCCCGCCCTTGTCGCCGGCCGCGCGCCCTGGGCTCCCGTCGAGCACCCCACGCTGTTCGACGGGATGGTGCAGACGACCGCGATGGTCTTCCTGCCCCCCGAGCACGCGACGAGTGCGGACCCCCTCGCGACGACGTTCCGCCACTGCTTCGGACTCAACCTGTCCGCGCCGACCGCCTTTGCGCTCGAAGCCGGTGGCTTCCCCGATCTCAAGCAGACCTACGGCTACGACGACATCGAACTCGCCTTCCGACTGCGCGACCACGGCGCCGCGCTGCTGCATGCGCCGCACGCGATCGTGACCCACCATCACCGGATGACGCCGCGCGACCTGCACCGGCGCGAGTATCTGCTCGGGCGCTCGGCCGTGCGGTACGCCGCATTCAACCCCGCGTTCGTGCTAAACGTGTTCGGGCGCGACGTGCGCACGGACGCCGAGCACGCGTACGCCGAGCAGTCGCTCCAGCACGAGCGGCGGGACGCCGAGCGCGCCGAGCGGCACCTGCTCGCCTTCGCGGATCACCCCGTGGAGTCCGCGTCCGCCGACCTGCTTTGCACCCTCGCCGACGCCTGGCTGCCGCTCAAGCGTTACCTCTGGCGCTGGGGCGCCCACGACGAACGCGCGGGCGTCGAGCATCGCTGGTCGCTGCTGAGCGAAGCTCCAGCGTTGCCCTGACTAGCGCGGCTCGATCACCTCACGCCCGTGCATGTAGGGCCGCAGCGCATCGGGCACGCGCACAGTGCCGTCCTCCTGCTGGTACATCTCCAGCAGCGGGATGAGGAAGCGCGGGCTGGCGAGCACGGTGTTGTTGAGCGAGTGGCAGAAGACGGTCTTTTTACCGGTGGATTCGCCGCGGTAGCGCATGTTCAGGCGTCGGCACTGGAAGTCGTACAGACGCGACGCCGAGTGCGTCTCGCCGTACGCGCCCGTCGGCTTGCCGTTGTCGCCCAACTCGCCGCGGCTGGGCATCCAGCACTCGATGTCGACCATGTCCGCGTTCTTCTCGCCCAGATCGCCCGTGCAGCATTGCAGCAGCCGGTACGGCAACTCGAGACGCTCGAGCAGGCCCGTGACAATCCCGATCATGTGCTGGTGCCACCGCCGGCTCTCGGCTTCGTCGGCCCGGCAGATGACCACCTGCTCCACCTTGTCGAACTGGTGGATGCGATACAGCCCCGCGGTGTCGCGGCCCGCGGCCCCGGCTTCGCGCCGGAAGCACGTGCTCACCGTCGCCAGCTTCAGGGGCAGTTGCTCTTCCTCAAGGATCTCGTCGGCGTGCAGGCTCATCAGGCCGACCTCGCCCGTGCCCGTGAGGTAGAGGTCATGCGCGCCGCCGCGGCTGGTCTCGCCGACGCGGTAGGTCTGCTCCTTGCCGCCCGGGAAGAAGCCCGTTCCCTCCAACGCGCTCTCGCGCACGATGACGGGGACCGACACCGGTGTGAACCCGTGCTCGTGGACGATGGTGTCCATCGCCAGCCGAAGCAGCGCCTGGTGCAGCAGCATGCCGTCGCCCGTGAGCATGTAGCTGCGCGAGCCGGCGATCTTCACGCCGCGCTCGAAGTCCGCCAGACCCAACGACTGCACGAGGTCCATGTGGTCGCGCGGCACAAGGCCCTTGTTCTGTTCAAAGGTCTTGCTCTCGTCCCACCAGCCCGGGCTCCAGCGGGAGATCTCGACGTTGTCGTCCGACGATTCGCCGTCGGGCACGTCCTCGTCCGGGGGCTGCGGGATGCGCAGCAACAGGCTCCGCAGCTCGGGCTCGACTCCGCCGACGGCTTCGTCGAGTTCCTGGATCCGCTCCTTGAGCCGGGCCGGCTGGGCGCGGAGCTCCTCCAGCTCGCGCTGAATCGCTGCCCGCTCATCGCCCTCGGCCTGCTTGAGGCGACCCGAGAGCTGGCCCATCTTGGGCCCGCTCTCCTTGGCGAGCTTCTTCTGCTCGGCCCGCAGGTTCTCCTGTTCGGTGCGCAGCGACCGCACGCGCTCGTCGAGCACGAGCACGCGGTCGATCTCGACGTGCATGCGTTTGCGGGCGGCGCCGCGCTTGAAGTGGTTCGGGTCCGTCCGAAGGGCCTTGAGGTCGATCATGCGCGGATCGTACAGACAGATCACGAACGCTTGGCGACGGGGCGGCTTCGAGCGATCAGGGCACGAAAAAAGCCCGAGCCGCCGTGAGGCGACCCGGGCTTCTGCCACACGGAGCGGACTCCGTGCGAAGTTTGGTGCCCGGCCACAACACCGTTCCCCCAAGGCGAGCAGTCACAGGTTCTGCTCGTGACGTGTTCTTCAGCCGCGCGGCCAGACGCGACCTGCTTCCCTTGTGGCCCGGCTTTCACCGGGCCTGACGTGTTACCGCTGAGGCGGAACTTCCCTCCTGCCCCTTCCGGGGCAGCTTCCCGACTCAACATTTCGACTATACAGCATCTCGATCGACTGTCCAACGGCTTGAAGCATCATCGCCGAAGATGAATGTGCCAAAGGACAACCCAGATTGACACGGCCTTCGGGTCAGCACTATCACTCACCCCGGCGCGACGCCCCAGTGCATCTTCCGCGCGAGTGTCTTCCAGTAACTCATCTCCGGATTCCGGACCAGACGGACCGAGCGTTCGGCCCGTTCGAGCACGATCCGCTCGCCGCCCGAGAGCGGGGCCATGTCCTGCCCGTCGAGCACCAGCGTCGTCCCGCCCGAGCCGTCGAACGCGTGCGTCGCCCCGATGGGGTCGCGCCCGTCCGCCGCATTCGCCCGCAGCACGCCGACCTCGATCCGCGCCGAGGCCGAGACCACCACGGGCCGCATCGCCAGCGAGTGGGCCGCGATCGGCGTGATCGAGAGGCACTGCAACTCCGGCGAGACGATCGGCCCGCCGGCCGAGACCGAATACGCGGTCGTCCCGATCGGCGTCGAGACGATGAGCCCGTCGCCATGGATGCGGGGCACGCGCTCCCCGTCGATCGTCAACTCCAGCTCGATCATCCGATAGGGCGGACCGGCGGTGACGACGCAGTCGTTGGCCGCCAGCCCACGCCACACGACCTCACCCCCACTACCGCCCGACCCGCCGTCCGAGGCGTAGACCGAAGCATCGATGAGCATGCGTTCGCGGGCCTCGAAATCACCTGTACCGATGATGGATTCCGCCTGCCGCTCGAAGGCCTCGAGGTCGAACTCGGCCAGGAAGCCGAGGTTGCCGAAGTTCACGCCCACCAGTGGCAGCCCGAGGCCGGCGAAACGGCGGATCATGCTGAGCAGCGTCCCGTCGCCGCCCATGACCATCACGAGGTCGGCCCCGCGCGTGTCGACGGTCGCGGACTCGTCCTGGCAGTCGAGCACGCCGGCGAGTCGGCCGTGGCGCTCGATCAGCGCCCGGACTTCGCTGAGCGCCGCGACCACGCGCGGTTTCGTGCGGTTGACCAGCAGCAGGACCGATCGACCCATCGCACGCAGCCCTCCCAAGACCGATGACCACGCACCGGACGGTTCAACGATCGGTCAAGCGCGACGCTCCGCGCTCGCCTGCTGCGCCGGCTTGGGCTCCGCGCCCACGCCGCCGGACGTGGCGGAACTCCACCGCTCCACCGCTTCGCGCACGCTCCGGGCGATACCGGAGGGATCGAGCCCGACCTCCGCGAGCTGCGAGCCGCGAGAGTCCTGGTACACCCACGCGTCGGGCAGCGCCAGACGCAGGATGCGGGACGTGTCGAGGCCCATGGCCGAGGCCGCGTCGAGCACCGCGGACCCGAAGCCGCCGTGCGGGCCGTGGTCCTCGACCGTGACGATCGGGGTGCGTGCTTCGAGAAGCGATCGGATCAGCGCTTCGTCGACCGGCTTGGCGAAGCGCCCGTCGTAGACGCTGGCCTGGAGCTCCGTGCCGAGCTGCTCGGCGGCCCGCAGGCAGTTCACCGCCATGACACCGAAGCCCAGCAGCGCGACGTCGGGTGTGTCGGCGCAGCGGAGCAGCCGCGCCTTGCCGAGTTCGAAGGGCGGGCACTCGTCGCCGTTCATGATCTCCGAGCAGTTGTCGCGCGGGTAGCGCACCGCCGAGAGTCCGGCGTCGTACCCGTTCATGAATCGCAACGCCTCGATGAGCGAGGCCTCGTCCATCGCCGCCATGATGGCGGCCTTGGGGAGCACGCGGAGGATCGAGACGTCGCAGAAGCCGTGGTGCACTGCGCCGTCACCGCCAACGAGGCCCGCGCGGTCGAGGCAGAGCCGGACCGGCAGCTCCTGAAGCGAGGCTTCCTGGAAGGCCTGGTCGAAGGCGCGCTGGAGGAACGTGGAGTAGACCGCGAAGAAGGGCTTGAGGCCCGTCTTGGCCATCCCCGCCATCATGTCCATCGCGTGGCTCTCGCAGATGCCCACGTCGAACGTGCGGTCGGGGAACTGCTCCATCAGCTTGTCGACGCCCGTGCCGCCCGGCATGGCGGCGGTGCAGGCGACGATTCTCTCATCGCCCTCCATCAGATCGGTCATGGCGTCGGCATAGGCCGCGGTGAAGGCTCGGCCCTTCTTCTTCATCTCCACGCGGCACGACGCGGGGTCGTAGCTGAAGGCCGCGGGGCTGTGAAACCGCGTCGCGTCGCCCTCGGCGAACTCGTACCCCTTGCCCTTGATCGTCTTGACGTGCAGCACCATCGGGCGGTCGAAGTCGCGGGCCTCGGCGAGGAACTCGATGAGCGTCGGGAGGTCGTGCCCGTCGATCGGGCCCACGTGCACGAGCCCGAAGTGCTCGAACCACGTGTTCGTAGACACCGCAGCCTTGGCCATCTCGCCCAGCCGGTGGTACGCCTCGGCGACGACGGAGCCCCCGGGGAAGCTCTTGAGCACGTCGCGCGCGCGGCGCTTCATGTCGCCGTAGAGCGGGTGGATGCGGGTGCGGTCGAAGGCCTTGGCCATCGCGCCCTGGGGGTTGCTGATGGACATGCCGTTGTCGTTGAGGACGACGAGGAACTGGCGCTTGAGCGTGCCGGCGTTATTCAGCCCCTCCATCGCGACGCCGTTGACGATTGAGGCGTCGCCAATGAGCGTCGCGACGCGGCGCCCGTCGGGTCGCTCGGCGGCGTCGTACGACTCGCGGTTGAGCAGGTCGCCCCGGGCCATGCCCACCGCCGTCGAGATGCCCGTTCCCGCGTGCCCCACGCTGAAGAGGTCGTAATGGGACTCGCGCGGCTCGGGAAAGCCCGACATGCCCGCACGCGTGCGCAGCTTGCCGAGCATCGGGTACCGACCCGTCAG
>CAYTSW010000048.1:0-18698 GCA_964440605.1 uncultured Phycisphaeraceae bacterium
CGCTCCTCGCCGAACGCCGGGCCCGCCAGCTCCATCCCGATCGGCAGGGCCGCGCCGTCGCGATCGACCGAGCCCGCCGGCACGCTGATCGCCGGCAGCCCCGCCATGTTCGCCCCGATCGTCAGCGCATCTTCCAGGTACATCGACAGCGGGTCGCCCCGGTGCTCGCCCTGCTTGAACGCGGGCCGGGGCGTCGTCGGCATGAGCACGGCGTCGCACTTCGTGAACGCCTCGTCGTAATCCCGCTTGATCAGCCGGCGTACCTTGAGCGCGCGTTCATAGAACGCCTCGTGATAGCCCGCGCTGAGCACGAACGTGCCCAGCAGGATGCGCCGTTGCACCTCTTCGCCAAAGCCCTCGGCGCGGCTACGAGCGAACATCGCGTCGACGCCTTCGCCGTCCGCCACTTCAGCGCGGAGCCCGAAGCGCACGCCGTCGTACCGCGCGAGATTGCTCGACGCCTCGGCGGGGGCGACGATGTAGTACGCCGAGATCGCGTACGGCACGTGATCGAGCTCGACCTCAACCAGCTTCGCCCCGCAACGCTCGAGCGCAGCCGCGCGCTCGGAAAACCGCGTCCGCACCTCGTTGTTCGTGCAGATGTCTTCGACCAAGCGGCTCGGCAGGCCGATGGTGATCGCGCCCGGCTCCTCCCCGAGTCGTTCGTAACAACGCGTCGGCTCCATCGGCGCGCTGGTCATGTCCAGCGGATCATGACCCGAGATCGCGTCCAGCGCCAGCGCCGCGTCCTCCACCGAGCGGCACAACGGTCCGACCTGATCCAAACTCGAAGCGAACGCGATCAGGCCAGAGCGCGACACACGGCCGTATGTCGGCTTGAGCCCGACCAGCCCGCAGAACGACGCCGGCTGGCGGATGCTCCCCCCCGTGTCGCTGCCCAGCGCCAGCGGCACCAGCCGCCCCCCCACCGCGGCCGCGCTGCCCGACGAACTCCCGCCCGGCACGCGATCAGCGTGCAGCGGGTGTTTCGTGGGCCCGCCATGCGCGTGCTCGCCCGAGGAGCCCATCGCGAACTCATCCATCGCCAGACTCGCGACCGCGATCGCCCCCGCCGACTCCAGCCGCTGGACGCACGTCGCCGTGAAGGGTGAGCGGTACTCCTCGAGCGTCCGGCTCGAGCACGTCGTCCGACCCCAGTCGGTGCACAGGTTCGCCTTGATCCCCACCGGCACCCCGGCGAGCGGGCCGACCTCCCGCCCCGCTTCCAACGCCTCGTCCATCGCTCGTGCCCGCTCCAACGCACGCTCGGGCCATGTCTCGACGACGGCGTTCAGCTCGTCGGCCTCAAGCCGATCGAGCGCGGCCCGGACAACCTCGCGGGCGGTCGCCTCCCGCTGGCGCACCGCCTCGGCGACGCGGGCGGCCGGTCGGCTGAGCAGGTCTTGGGCGCTCGTCATGCGCCCCCCTCTGCGCCATCACCAAGCACCTTGGGCACCTTGATAAAGGGGGGCTCAACACCCGGGCTCATGCGCATCAGCGCGGCGTTGGGCAGGGCCTCACCCGTTGAGTCATCCCCGATTCTGGCGTCATCAAGTCCGACGGCGCTATCGAGGGGGTGCGTCAGCGGGGCAACACCCTCGAGATCCAGCTCCGCCAGGCGACTGATATGCTCCAGCACGGCTTGCAACTCGGCCCGCAACTGCTCAAGCCGGTCGTCGGAGAGCTCGAGCCGGGCGAGTCTGGCGACGTGCCGCGCCTCTTCCAGCGTCAGGATCGCGGATGTGTCGTTGGGCGTCGGGGCCATGGCGGTGACGATACCAACGGCGGGCGGAGGCGGTAGGATGGCGGCTCCGAGCGCGGGGCGTGCGTGGACGTGACGCGGCGCGCCGACTCGGACGACGCGCACCCCGCGGGGCTCGCTCCCCGCGCAGGAGGCCTTTCCATGATCCCCAAGCCGCCGCCGCGCGAAGGCAGCCTCGGCTTTTTGTACCTGCCCCCGTACCGCGTGCAGGGGACGTCCGTCGCGGGCGAGACGACGGTGGTGCAGGTGCCCGAGCTCGACGTCTGCTTCGACATGGGCCAGTGCCCGCGGGCGGTGCTCCCGAGCAAGTACGTCGCGATCTCGCACGGGCACATGGACCACGTGGGCGGGCTGGGCTACTTCTGCTCGCAGCGCAACTTCCAGGGGATGGGCCCTGCGACGCTCGTCTGCCACGAGGGGCTGGCGCCGGCGGTGAAGAAAATGATGGCCGGCTTCACCGAGCTCGAGGGCCAGACCACGCCCTACGAGCTGGTCGCGATGAAGCCCGAGCAGGAACTCGAGATCAAGAACAACATCGTGCTGCGGTTGTTCGAAACCGAGCACACGCCGGCGTCGGCGGGCTACGCGATCATCGAGAAGCGCAGCAAGCTCAAGGACGAGTACGCGGGCCTGCCTCAGGAGAAGCTGCGCGAGCTCAAGCAGCGCGGCGAGGAGATCACGCGCATCCTCGAGGTGCCGCTGGTCGCGTACCTGGGCGATACCGCTCCGGGCGGGTGCATGCTCCGGCAGGACGTGCGGACGGCGCAGATCGTCATCAGCGAGTGCACCTTCGTGGACAAGGACCACGCCAGCCGCGCCGACCTGGGCAAGCACCTGCACCTGGATGCGATCGCCGAGTGGCTGCCGGTGCTCGAGTGCGACGCGCTGGTGCTCATCCACGTTTCGAGGCGGAGCAACATCGCGGTGGCGAAGAAGCGTCTGGGCGAGCTCCTGTCCGCCGAAGCGGCGGAGAGGGTGCACTTCCTGATGGACTTCCGCGCGAATCGCACGCGGTATGAGCGCCAGGCGGACGAGGCGGCGCGGATCGAAGCGGAGCGCGCGGGGACGGGGTCTTCGCCCGGCGCGTGATCGGTGAGCACCGGGCGAGAGCCCGTTGGCCCTTGTGCATAAGCGGGGCAACGCCACCGGGCTTGCGCCCGGTGCTGGTTGTGTGATGCGAGCCAGGGCCTCTCCGGCACGAGCTCAGAGCATCAGCGACGCGGCACCGACCGCCACGAGCCCCGCGAGGATCGTCAGCGGGCCGCCGAAGCGGACGTAGTCCATGAAGCGGTATCCGCCCGGGCCCATGACCATGAGGTTGGTGTGGTAGCCGAGCGGGGTGGTGAACTCGGCGCTGGCGCCGATCGCGACGAGCAGGGCGAAGGGCAGCGGCGCGAGACCGGCCTCGCTCGCGACGCCGATGGCGATGGGGAACATGAGCACCGCGGCGGCGGAGTTGGTGATGAAGGTCGTGAAGACCACCGTGAGGAAGTAGACGACGCCCAGCAGCACGAAGGGCGGCGCGCCGTCCGAGAGCGTGACCAGCCCCTGGGCGATGCGTCCGGCCAGGCCGCTGTTCTCCATCGCCTGCCCCAGCCCGAACGCGGCGCCGATGACGATGAGCACGGTCCAGTCCATGCCGCGGCGGGCGGCGGTCGCGGTGCAGCAGCGCAGGCCGATCATCGCCCCGGCCGCGAGCATCGCGCAGACCACCGGGTGCGTGACGCCCGTCGCCAGTGCGACCACAAACAACGCGAGAACAAGAAGCGAGAGCGCGGCCTTCTCGTGACGCGGCGTGCCCTCGTCGAGCTCGCTCACAAGGTGGAACTCGGCCGAGTCGCGGTAGCGGGCCGCGAAGCCGGGGCTCGTTTCGAGCAGCAGCGTGTCGCCCGGGCGGAGGATGATGTCGCCCACCTTGCCCTCGAGTTTGTGCCCCAGGCGGTGGACCGCGACGACGACGGCGCCGTAGCGCGTGCGGATGCCCGCGGCGCGGACGGAGCGGCCGACCAGCGGGGACGACGTCGAGACGACGGCTTCAGCGAGCCGCGCCTTGCGGGAGCCCTCGGCGTCGTCACCCTCGGCGACGGGCGTCAGACCCCGGATCTGCTTGAGATCTACGACCGAGTCGAGCCGACCGACGAAGATCAGCACGTCTCCCGCGGCGAGCTTGAAGTGCGGAGCGACGGCGCGCAGCGACTCCTCTTGGCGATCGACGCGGCTGAGAAAGAGTCCCGGCAGGTGACGCAAGCCCGCCTGCTCGATGGTCTGCCCGACGATGGGCGAGCCGGGCTCGACGCGCATCGCGGTCATGTACTCGCGGACCGCTTCGGGGCGGTCGGGCTCTTCGGTCTTCGTGGGCAGCAGCATCCGCCCCAGCACCAGAACGTACACCACGCCGACGATCGCGACCGGCAGTCCGATGGGCGCGATGGTGAAGAGCGAAAAACTGTCGGGCCCGACGGACTCGGCGCCTTCGGGCAGCGCCGCGACGAACTGCGACCACTGACCGGCGACGATGAGCGTCGTCGCGGTGCCGATGAGCGTGCAGAGCCCGCCCAGGATGGCCGCGAAGCTCAGCGGCATGAAGAGGCGTCCGACGGGGATGCCCGTGAGGCGTGAGAGGTTCGTGAGCACGGGGAGGAAGGTGGCGACGATGGGCGTGTTGTTGGCAAAGGCGCTGAGGATCGCGACGGGCCCAACCAGCCGGGCCTGGGCCGCGAACGTGGAGCGCGGCCGGCCGACGGTGACGCGGCTGATGAGGCTGATCGCGCCGGTCTCCTTGAGCGCGGTCGCGACGACGTAGAGGAATGCGATGGTGATGATCGCCGGCTCGGCGAAGCCGACGAAGGCCTCGCGCGCCGAGATGATGCCCGGCACGAGCATGGCGGCGAGCGCGCCAACGACGGTGACGTCCGTGGGGACACGCCCGGAGGCGACGACGCCGATCATGCCCAGCAGGACGATGCCGACGTACCAGGCTTCCCAGAGTGGCGGCACGTGCGTGGCCCCGGATCAGTTGGTGTCGGCCCCGATGCCTAGGGCCCGGATGGCTTCGATGGCGTTGCCGTGGAGCACGGGCGGCCCGACGACAACGCCCACGTTCTTCTCCAGCCCGACGCCGTGGGAGAAATCCAACATGTTGCCGCGGATGTCGGTCACCGAGCACCCGGCTTCGGAGGCAACAAGGGCGCCGGCGGCGTGGTCCCAGATCTTCTCGACGTAGCGTGATGAGCCGGGCTTGGGCGGGCGGGGCAGGCGCAGGTACAGGTCGGCCTGACCCCGGGCGACGACGACGTACTTGGCCTGGCTGTCGAGCCGGGCCGGGACGCTCTGGCTCTCCATGTGCTGAAGAATGCGGGCGTGGTCCTCGTGCGAGGCGTGCGCGCTCTCGACCGACTCGCACATGCGCACCGGTTCGCCCGGATCGTGCTCCAGCCGATGGACGCGGTGGCTCTCGGCCTTGGGGTCGTTGGCGGGGTACTCCCAGACGCCGTCGCCGTTGATGGCGCCGTACAGACTGCCGACGGCGTCGGGCCCGTCGAACCCCTTGGAAAAGTCGCGGGAGAGGTTGGGACACCCGACAACGCCGATGATGGGGTCGCCGCCTTCGATCCAGGCGAGGCTGACGGCGTACTGCTCGCCGCGGAGGAAGCCCTTGGTGCCATCGATCGGGTCGAGCGTCCAGAAGCCGTGGAGCCCGTCGCGCTTGGGCTCGGCGTTGCCCAGATCAACGGCGTCGAGCACCTGCTCGAGCGTCGCTTCGGGCCAGGCGACGCGGGTAGCGTCGAGGACGGCGTCGGCGAAGGCGGTATCGCCCGCCTTGACGCGCCGTCGGATGTCGGCGGCGTCCTCCTCGGCGACCAGCGAAACTCCGCCCAGTTCCTCCCGCAGGCGATGGGCGATCACCGCCTGGCTGGCGTAGTCCGCGATAGAGACGGGGCTGCGGTCGTCCTTGAGGAGGCGCGCGGTCTCGTCCTGCGCCTGCTGGACACGCCGGCACACCTCGCACGCCTGGCTGACGGCGTGCATGGCGGCTTCGTAGCGATTGGTCGTGGTGCTCATCGCGGGAGTGTAACGGTCCAAGAGGCTCGCTCGTTCGCCGGAGCGCCGCGCGAATCGCGGTCGAGCGTCATCGGTGTTGACGCGATCTTCGCGAATGAATCCCCATTTATCGGGCTTCCACCCGGGGGTCACGCCATGGGACTCCACTCTCAACGTTGGAGTCCTGGCCTGTCAGGGTGCCCGACGACAGCTTCACTTCACGGGCGTCGCGCCCTCTCTCCCTCCGCTCTCTCCTCCACGCGACGCCCGCACCAACGGCGACCGCCGGAGCGATGCACAGGAGCGCTCCGGCGGTTGTCGCGCGCGAGCCACCCTACTCTGAGCGGATGCCACCCCAAACCGTCTTCGGCTCCCACCTCTCCATCGCGGGTCACCTCTGCAACGCGCTCGACGAGGCCGCGACCCTCGGCCTCGACACGGTGCAGGTGTTCACGAAGAACCAGCGGCAGTGGAAGGTCAAGCCGTTGGACGAGAGCGTCGCCGACGAGTGGTGCGCGCGGGCGGCGGACCTCGGCTTCGGGGAGCACCTCGTGGCCCACGACTCCTATCTCATCAACCTCGCCAGCCCCGACGACGAGCTCTGGGAGAAGTCCATCGCGCTGATGCGCGAGGAGATCGATCGCTGCGAGCGGCTGGGGATCGGCCGGCTGGTGTCACACCCCGGCGCGCACATGCGACGCGATGAAGAACCCGCCCAGGCCGTGGAAGCCGGGCTCGTGCGCATCGCCAGGGCGTACAAGCGGCTCTTGCGCGCGACGCGCGGGTACGGGGTGATGATGTGCTTTGAGAACACCGCCGGCGGCGGGACCACGCTCGGGCGCACCTTCGAGGAACTCGCCCGCCTCGCCGAGCTCGTCCACGAGGAAGCTGGGGCCGACGCCGAGGGTCGCGTCGGGTTCTGCTTCGACACCTGCCACGCGCTGGCAGCGGGCTACGACCTGGCGGCCCGTGAGGACGCGGACAAGCCCAGCACCAAGCGGACGATCGCGGCGGGCCGCGAGCTGGCAGACGCCGTACTCGAGGAGTTCGACCGCGTCTGCGGGCTGGACAGGCTGGGGGTGGTGCACGTGAACGACTCGAAGGCCGCTCGCGGATCGCGCCGGGACCTGCACGAGCACATCGGCAAGGGACACGTGGGCAAGGGGGCGTTGGCAGCGGTGCTGAACCACCCGAAGTTGCGGGGCGTACCGATGATCCTGGAAACGCCCAAGGGCGAGAACGAGAAGGGCCGCGCCTGGGACGCGATGAACCTCGCCCAGCTCCGACGCCTCTTGCGGTAGCCAGAGGGAGGGCTGCCGCTCCCCGCTGGCGTCGGATCGCGTGCTCAGCCGATTGGACCTAGCCTCCCGACGATGATCAGAGCCGCCCGTGCATCTCGACTCTGCCGCACCGTCCCTCGCCTGATGGGCGTGGTGCTGCTCGGTGCGCTGACGGTGGTCGCCGCACCGGGCTGTCAGCGTCCGGAGAACCGCGAGTCGCGGTTCGACGACGAACGCGGGCTTCGGCAGGAAGACTTCGTCGTCCGGGCGGAGGAAGCCTTGGACGTGGGCGACCGCGAGGAAGCCGTCCGTCTGCTGGCGGCGGCGATCGAGCAGAACCCGACGCTCACCGTCGCCTACGTCAAGCTGGGCGATCTGGAGATGGAAGCGGGTGACTACACCGAGGCCGAGCGGCTGTTCAGCGAGGCGGCCCGCCAGCAGCCACGGGAGTTCGATCATCAGTACAAGCACGGGCTGGCGCTGCACTTTCTCAATCGCCTGCGCGACGCCGTCCGGGCCTACCTGCGCGCCCTGGCGCTGCGGCCTGACGATTTCGACGGCAATCTGAATCTCTCCACCGCCTATCTCCAGTTGAACGAGGCGGCGCAATCGCTGCCCTATGCGCGTCGGGCGGTGGACGCCGACCCGCAATCGGGCCGGGCACGGGCGAACCTCGGGGCGGTGCTGAGCTCGCTGGGTCGGCACGACGAGGCGGTGATGGCGTATCAGGCGGCGGCGGAACTCATGGAGCTCACCCCCGAGCTGCTGCTCAACCTCGCGACGAGCCTGGGCCGGCTCGAGCGCTATGCCGAGATGCTCAACACCCTCGAGCGGGCGCGGGAGCTGGAGCCGACGGCCGCGACGTGGGAACGCGTCGGCTTCGCGCGCTTCAAGCTCCGCGACTACGACGGCGCTCAGGCGGCGTTCCGCCGCGCCGTTGACACCGACGCCTCGCACTACCCCGCGCTCAACGGGCTGGGCGTCTGCCTCCTCAACGATTGGATCACCACGGGGCGCGAGAACAAGGACCTCAAGCGCGAGGCGATCGGCGTGCTTCGCCGCTCGCTGCGGCTCAACTCCCGCCAGCCCCGGATCGTCGAGCTCGTCTCGCGCTACGGTTGACGCCGGCGGCGCGGGCGTCTGGCCCGTGCGAGATACTTCATATCCCATGCCTGACACGTCACTCCTCGACACCTTCCCGGCTCCGTCCGACCTGCCCTTCGTCATCGAGCACGTCTCGGACGAGTTCACCAGCGTCTGCCCCAAGACGGGCCACCCGGACTTCGGGGCGGTCACGCTGCGTTATGTGCCGCGCCAGGCGCGCGAGGGCGGCGTCTGCGTCGAGCTCAAGAGCCTCAAGCTGTACTACCAGAGCTTCCGCGATGAGGGCATTTACTACGAAGCCGTGACGAACGCCATCCGCGATGACCTTGTCTCCGTGATGCACCCGGCGTGGCTCCAGATCATCACCGACTGGAAGGGCCGCGGCGGCATCCGGAGTGTCATCCGAGCCGACCACGGCGACGTGCCCCCCCACTTCCGCGGCGTCTGAAGCATGCACAGCCTGCTCATCGCGACCTCCAACCCCCACAAGCTCGAGGAGCTGCGCGCCATCCTGGGCGCGGTCGGCATCGACGCGGTCGGCCTGGATGATGTCGAGGGCGGGCCCTTCGAGGAGCCGGTCGAAGACGAGCCGACGTTCGAAGGCAACGCCTGCAAGAAGGCCCTGCACTATGCCGCTGCGACCGGCCACACCTGCCTGGCCGACGACTCGGGCCTCGAGGTCGACGCGCTGGGCGGCGAGCCGGGCGTGCGCTCGGCGCGGTACTGCGGCCTGGGCGAAACGCGGTCGCAGCGTGACAAGGCCAACAACCTGCGCCTGCTCAACGCGCTGACGGGCGTGCCCGACGACCGGCGCACGGCTCGGTTCGTCTGCGCCATGTGCGTCGCAACGCCCGAGGGCGAAGTCATCGCGACCGCTCGCGGCTGCTTCGAGGGCCGCATCGCCCACTCGCCCCGCGGGGGCCACGGCTTCGGGTACGACCCCCTGCTCATCGTCACGGGCGACGACCCGCTCGCCGGTCGACACGCCGCCGAGCTCGAGCCCGACGAAAAGCACGATCGGAGCCACCGGGGGCGGGCGGCGAGGCAGATCGCCGAGCGGTTGCGGGCCTCGCCCATCTTCCGGTGAATCCTCGGGCCCGTTCGGCGGTTGTCTGAGTGAACCGGGCCGGCCGGTCCCGGCGCTACCGTTGTGCACCAACGCCTATTGGAGGCCCCCATGGCCCAACTCTCGTGGCGACACTTCGTCCTTGCCCTCTCCCTCGCGCTCGCCTCGGGCACGGGCCTCGAAAGGGCCTCCGCTCAGGAGAGGAGCGTGCAGCGCACGGATACAGCTGTCGCCGGCTTCGCCTCGCTCGACGAGCTGCTCGAAGCGATCGACGCCGCCGACGAACAGATCGACGCGCTGACGGCCCAGATCAGCTACGACCGTCGGTTCCTGTTGCAGGGCGACAAGCAAATCCGCGAGGGCTCGCTGGCGTACCGCTCGACGCCGCCCGCCGAGTCGGAGCAGGCACCGACGCGGGCGTTCGCGGTGACGTTCGACCGGTTGATCGTGGGCGACCAGGCGCGTGATCAGAAGCAGCAGTTCGCGTTCGACGGGCGTTGGCTGATCGAACGCGACTACGACAGCAAGCAGTTCATCCGCCGCGAGCTCGCGCCCGCCGGGCGGACGATCGACGCGACGCGGCTGGGGCACGGGCCAATCCCGCTGCCGATCGGCCAGCGCAAGGCCGACATCCTGGCGCGCTTCGACGCCGAGATGCTGCCCGCCGACGCCGGCTTCGACACCTCCGACCCGACGCAGGAGGCCTACGCGGCTGCGGTGCGCGACGCGGTGCAGCTCAAACTCACGCCCAAGCCCGAGGCGACGCAGGTCGCCGAGCAGTTCCGCCAGATCCGCCTGTGGTACCACCGCCCGGAGGGCGGCGGCCCGCTGCTGCCGCGGCTCGCCAAAGCCGTCGACCGCAAGGGCGACGAGATCTACGTCCTGCTCTTCGACGTGCGTCTGCGCGACGAGCTGCCCGAGCACCTGATCGACATGACTCCGCCGGCGCGCGGCGAGGGGTGGGACGTGCAGGAAGAGCGCGGGCGCTGGGACGACGAAGCCGCGCCCGCGCCGACCACCGCCACGCCAGAACCGGTTGATTCGTCGCACGCGATCGACGGCGCGCCCCTGCCCATCGTGCTGGCCCGGCAGGACTCGCGTGAACTGCGACAAGCGGGCGAGGACACTCCGCCGATGGAAGCGCCCGAGCCGGCGGAGCAGGTGCTCCGCGCGATCGAGCTGGGCTACCTCTCGTACGACGAACGCGCCGACACGCGCGTCTTTCACGGCCTGTGGACGAGCGACGATCTTGACGACCCGACCCGCCGCGCCCGCGCCGCCCTGATGCTCGGCGTGTGGGACGACGAGGCGTTCGACGATGAATCCGTCCCCGTCGAGCTGCGGGCCGAGGCGATGGTCGCTCGCGGCGCGTTGCGCGAGGCGCTCGAGGTGTTGCGCGGCGTCGACTCCATCCGCGCCACGCGCCTGCGTGGCGAAGCGCTCGAAGGTCTGGCACGCTTCGACGACGCCGCGACCGAACTCGCGACGCTCGAACGCGACTTCCGCGCGGGCGCGTTCCAGACGGCGCCCGAACTGACCGACGCGGCGATCGCGATGACTACCCTCGCGCGGCTGCGGGGCGAATCGTCGGACTACTTCCAGGAGATCATCCAGGCGCTGACCACAGCGCACCAGCGGCTCGACCGGCTGTACTGGCCGGCCATCCTCGCCGAGGCCGAGCTGCTCGAAGACAAGGGCAATTATCAGCAGGCGCTCGAAGCCGCGCAGCAGGTGCTGACCCTCAACCAGGCGTCGGCGGGCGCGTGGGCGATCGTCGGTCGGCGGATGGTCGCGAGCTTCTCGCTCGACCGGGCCGAAGCCGTTGCCTCGCGGCTGACGAGCCTGGCGCGGCGCGTGGACCGCGATCGCCCGATGAGTGCGATGGGCAGGCTGATCTCGGCGCGCGCACGCCTGCGCCTGAACGATCCGGAGCTTGCCGATGAGTATGTCCTCGAGATCCTGCGCCGGTATCCGAAGCACCGCGAAGCGTTGGCGTTGCGGGCGGGCGTCGAAGCGACGCGGTACGACTGGGGCGGGGTCGAGACCGCCGTCGCGGCGTACGACGAGCTCAGCCCCGGCTCGCCTCGGGCGCTGTTCGAGGCGGGAGCCGCGGCTTCGGAGCGCCGGCAGTACGGTCACGCCGCCGAGCTGCTCGAGCGCGCGATCGAGCGTCAGCCCAACTGGCCCGAGCCTGTCGTGGAGCTGGGTCTGCTGGAGATCCAGTCCGGGCGCGATGTGCGTGCCCGCGATGCACTGCTGCGCGCGGTCGAGCTCGACCCCTTCCATGTGCGGGCGGCCAACAGCCTGAAGCTCGTCGAGGGGCTCATGACCGAGTTCACGACGCTCGAAACCGAGCACTTCATCGTGCGCTACCAGCCGGGCGTCGACGAGGTGATGGCCCGCGAGATGGCGGGCGACCTCGAACGCATGCACGCGATCGTCTGCGAGGCGATGGGGCACGAGCCGTCGCAGAAGACGATGGTCGAGCTGATGCCCGACCACGAGTGGTTCGCGGTGCGCGTCGTGGGCATGCCCTCGATCTGGACGGTCGCGGCGGCGACCGGGCCGGTCATCGCGATGGAGGCGCCCAAGGTCGGCAAGCGTCACACCGGGCTGTACAACTGGGAGCGCGTCGCGCGTCACGAGTATGCGCACACCGTGACGCTCAGCCGCACCGACAACCGCATCCCGCTGTGGTTCACCGAGGCCGCCGCGGTCGCGATGGAGCTGGCGCCGCGCGACTGGAACACCATCCAACTGCTCAGCAACGCGCTGAAGAACAACTGGCTCTTCTCGCTCGACGAGATCAACCTGGGCTTCATCCGCCCGAAGCGCGACTTCGACCGCCCGCTGGCGTACGCGCAGGCGCACTGGACGTGGGAGTTCATCCAGCAGACGTGGAGCGAGGAGGCGACGCTGGAGATGATGGACCGCTTCGCGCAGGGCCAGCGTGTGCCGCGTGTGCTCGACGAGATGTTCGGCCTCTCGCCCGAGGCGTTCATGGAGCGGTTCGAGGCGTGGGCGGTTCAAGACGTTCGTTCGTGGGGCATGCTGCCCGAGCCTTCGATCGACGAGCTTCGCCTCGAGGAAACGCTCGCCGACCCCGTGCTCGCCGAGGGCGTCGCGGAAGCACTCGCGCTCGCGGCCCGGCGCACCGCGGCGGCGGTGCACGCGGGCGTCGAAGAGCCCGAGCTTCCCGAAGTGCGGCTCATCCGCGAAGGGCCGGACGACATCGAGTTCTGGTCGGAGATCTACCCCACGCAGCCCGAGGTGCTGCGCCGGCTGATCGGTCAGCAGCTCGAGGAGAGCTTCGACGTCATCACGCCGCGGATCGAGGAACTGCTCGAGCGCTACGCCGAGGCGCGGCCCGTGGACCCCTTCCCCCACCGCCTGCTCGCGCGGCACAACCTCGCGTCGGACGACCCGGCGTCGGCGATCCCGCACCTGGAGTTCCTCGACGAGCGCGAGGTGTACTCCACCGCATACGCCGCGGCTCTCGCGCGAAGGTACGCCGAAGTTGGACGGTACGACCGGGCACTGAGCAAGGCCGAGCGGGCGGTGCGCATCGCCCCCTTCGACGGCGACTACCGCGAACTGGCGGCCACCGTCGCGATCCAGCAGCGCGACTTCGACGCCGCCGAACGCCATATCGAGGCGCTCACCAAACTGGAACCGGACGTCGAGCTGCACCGCAAGCGTCTCGAGCGCTTGCGCGAGCTTCGTGCTTCGGGCGGCTGAGAAAGGCGGTACACGGAAGCGCAGAGAAGACAGAGGTCACAGAGGGGAGGACGGGTTGATACAAATGACACGCGCCCGCTTGGGTCGCGCAGCGACCATCATCTCTCCCCACTCTGCGTGCTCTGTTGCCCCTGCCTCTCTGCGTACCTGCCATTACCGGCGCTCGAGCGCGTCGACGACGAGCGACAGGAGCACGGCGCCGATGCTTGCACCAGCGGCGATCCAGAGCGGGGCGCGGAACTGGGGGAGGTCGACCGCGTGGACGACGAAGTGGTACCCCGCGGCGATCAGCGCGAGCGTAACGACGTAGCGCGTCGGCAGTGAGAGCTCACCCACGCCCGAGAGACGGGGCTTGAACGCGTCGGGACGCAGTCGCAGCGTGACGAGCCAGCCCGCGCCGGCGACGAACAAAATCGCCCCGACCGCCAGACCGATGCGGCCCGCGGCGTCGGTCGGCATCGCGACCCCGAGCATCAACTCCACGCCCGGCAACGACTGCACCTCACACCACCGCGCCGGCGAACGAGCTCACCATCGCGTGGCCCTGCGGGTCGGCGGCGGCGGCGTGGTTGTACACCTCCACCGACTCGGCATCCGTCGCCAGCATCGCCGCGACCATGTTGCCCACCGAGCACCACCGCGTCGGGTTCTGCTGCCACGCCATCGAGGCGATCAGCTCGCTCGACTTGGCCTGCTTGACGAGTTCGAGCATCTCACGGTCGTGGCCGATGACCTTGTCGCGGAAGGCCTTGGCGGGTTCCTCATCGCCCATGAGCGGTTGCTGATCGCCGAAGCTACGCCCGACGTGGCTCAGGTCGCACGACGAGACGATGAGCGTCTTGCCCGGCGCGTCGTTGATGGCGGCCTTGAGCGCGTCGACGAATGGCTGGAGGCCCAGCCCGTGGGCGTCGTAGGCCTCGCCGTTGTTGCGGGCGGGGTCGTGCACGAGCGCCGCGAAGACGGGCGGGTACGCGCCGGATTCATCAGCGCCGAAGACGTGCTGGACCCAGGGGATGTGCAGCTCGATGGAGTGCTCGCGCTCGTGGTCGTACTTCTCGTTGTAGAGCTTGGCGGTGTCGTCGTCGCCGAGGTGTTGCGCGAGCAGGTCGGCGAAGGGCTTGTCGAACGGGCTGACGCCCAGCGGGCTCTCGTAGCCCTTGTCACATCCGACGACGCCCGTGCCGCGCCCGAAGTGGTTGGTGCCGAGGACGACGACGCGGGCGGGGCGATCGACGACGCGCAGGCGGGCGTAGACGCTGGCGTAGTTGAGCCAGCCGCGCCAGTAGTCGAGGTGCGGAGCGAAGATGACTTTGGGCAGCGTGTCGAACGCGGGATGCTCGGCGTTCTCGACGGCCTTGTTCATCCACTCGTCCATCGCCTCGCGCAGTCGATCCGGGCCGAGCTCGGCTTTCTTCTCGTCGGTCGCCTCTTCCTTGCCGACCGCCTGCTCGACGAGAGCGTCGGCGATCGCTGCCGTCGAGGCGGGGGGGAGGGTGTCCGACTCGTCGAACGCCCGGCGCATCTTCTCGACCAGCGCGTCGAAGGTGGGGCCCTCGATGAGCCCGGCATGGTCGAGCTGAGCCACCAGCGCCTGGACGTTGGCCTCGGTGATGTGCCCGATCGCTTCGTCAGGGACGTTGGGCTGCTGCTGGGCCATCTGCACGGACTTCTCGGCGATGGTCGGGACGGTGTTCGCCCCGTCCATGTGGGGGAGCATGAACTGGGCCAGGGGGCTGGTGACCACCTGCCGATCGGCGAGCTGGGCCCGATCGCCCAGGGCGAGCATCACCTGCGTCTGCCCGTCGGGCGTGCGGCCTTGGACGGGCATGCCCTGCACCGTCGGGCGCAGCTTGGGCGTGGCGTGATGGGGTTGGTCCGGATCGAACGGGGGGACCTGCGGGGTCGGATTCTCGGCCACGACGTGCTCCTTCGGGGGTCGCTTGCTGGGGGCATGCCAGTCTACGCCCCGACGCCGCGCCCGCGCGGACTGGCCGGACGAGGAATGGACCCTGCGGGGCGACGGGGCTATCCTCTCGGCCCGCTGGAGCGGACGCGTCCCTGGGCAAGAGGGACGACGACCGCCCGCCGATTCACTTTTCCGACCGCTCAGCCGGCCTCAGGCCACGCCCGACGCCCAGTCAGGAGCTCCGCGATGTTCGAGGGCATCTCCCCCGGCGACACCATCAAGTGCACCGTCGTCAAGGAACTGAAGACCGAGGACCGCCGCCAGACCGTGGCGCGACTGATGCGCTTCGACCCCGACATCAAGCGGGCGCTCAAGAAGGCGCAGGAGCACCGCATGCGGACGCTCGTCGTGCGCTCGCGCGGCAAGCGGCCCTGGGAGGTCCGCCAGAAGTCGGCCCGCTTCGCCATCCCCCACGAGGGCGCGACGTGGACCATGGCCTACTTCCCCCAGGTCACGCGCGATTTCGAGGCGGTCTCCGACTACCTCAAGGTCGAGAAGGCCTGACCCCCCGCTCCCCCGCTCCCGTCACTCCCCGCCTCGGCCTTCAGGGCGTTTCGGGCGAGTGAAGCGTGCTGATTGGCGTCGTCCGTGCGCGTTGTGCACGGACGATCGAGCCGCTGGCTCATACAGTCGGGCATGAACACGAATCGCTGCCGTTGGTCCATCGCTGTCGGTCTGGGCATCGCTGCCGGTCTGCTCGTCGGGTGTGGCGAAGGCGCCGAGCCATCGGCCTCGGTCGAGCGCTCGGATGACCAGAGCGTCGAGTTTCATCGCTACACGGTGCGGGGTGAGGTGGTGGAGGTCGCGCCCAAGCTGCGCATCCGGCACGAGGCGATCCCGGAGTTTCGAGGGCCGTCGGGCAAGCTGGGCATGAACGTGATGGTGATGGATTTCTGGCCGCCCGTGCCTTCGCGGGACGGGCTGCCCGTTCCCGCCCGCGTCCCCGAATCGCCCGACGGGCTGGATGGGCTCGAGCCGGGGCAACGCGTGAGCGTCAGGTTCGAGGTGCAGTTCGATCTCGAGGCCGATATGCCTCGGGGCTATTTCGCCGTTGACATCGAGGAGCTGCCGGGAGACGTGGAGCTCGACTTCACCCCCCTGCCGCGTGTGGATGTGTACGAGACGCGCGGGCAGATCACGGCGACGCCGGGCGTGCGCGAGGACAAGCTCATCATCCGGCACGAGGCGGTGCCGGAGTTCCGGAACCCGGATGGTTCATCGGGGATGGACGTGATGAACATGCCCTTCTGGCCGCCGGTGCGAGCCGGCTCGCTCAACAGTTTCATTGTCCCGACCGAGCTCGACCTGGAGTCGTTCGAGGTGGGGGACAAGGTGCTCGTGCGCTGGGAGGTGCAGTCGGATCGCGCGAGCGGCGATCTGTTGGGGTACTACGCGACGAAGCTGACGCCGCTGCCCGACGACACCGAGCTGGACTTCCGGAGCCTCGCGGAGCTCGAGGCGGCGGGGGACGAGAACGAGTGAGCGCGGGTGGTCCCGGCGGCGCGTGGGCCGTCAGGTCAGGAAGTACGGGACCACGACCTCGGCGATGATGCCCAGCACGATGCCGATGGCGATCATGGCGAGCACGATCTGCACGGTCATGATCAGCACCTGCCGCACGTAGCCCGCGAGCGTGCGCATGCGAACCGCCTTGTAGGCCATCGACACCAGCAGCGCCATGAGGGGCAGCGTGAGCCACCACACGTCGACGACGCCCTGGGTGGCCTCGGTGATCGGGTCGACGAAGGGGGTCCAGGCGAGCAGGAACATCAGGCGTCGCCCCCCGCGCGGCGGTCGGCCTCGGGCCGGGCGTCCTTGTTGGGCCAGAGGCAGTCGAAGACCGCGATGAGATTCATCATCCCCGCCATGACGACGAAGAGCGTGCCGATCTCGTTGATCTTGCCGATCGAGGGCGTCACCCCGCCGGGCTGCGCACCGAGGATGTTGCGATGGAGGTGGTCGAGCCCGAAGGCGAGCGGGCCGAGTCCGGCCTGCGGGATGAACCACCACTTGTCCTCCACACGGTCGACGACGTCGACGCCGCCAAGGAGGATGCCCAGGACGACGAGCAGGTAGATCCCGGCGGCGAAGAGCAGCGCTCGGGTGTACTGCTTTCGGACGACATAGCCGAGGCCGGGGATGGCGAGCGCGAGCAGGCCGTTGACCGGATCGAAGCCCTCGGCGGTCGGGTTGGACGGGGTGGAGTGGGCCATCGTGGGGAGACGGGAACGCGTCGCGGGACGCAGGGTAGTCGGGGACACGGGGTTGCTCGGAACAGGGGTGAGAAATTTTCGTGCGGCGGTGGTTTGACAGGGTGACCCGGGGATGTATGGTGCCCGCGCTTCGTCCCGGGCGTTGGCCGGGGGCTTCATCAGGCGCGGCGCCGGCCGCGACAGCGCCTTGTGCGTGAGGCCGTTGTACCGAGGTTTCGCCGTCATGTTCGAGTTCGACGCAGTCGCCACCCCGCCGATGACCTTTCCCGACAACGACTTCTCGCTCACGCCGACGCCGGACACCGCGTGGCCCGACCGGGCCGACGCGCTCGTGCGCCCGCTGATGGCGCTCAAAGACGAAGACGAGGATGACGACGACGACGATCTCTTCTGGGACGATGACGAGGATGACGATCTCGACCTCGACGACGAGGACGACGACGACTTCGACGACGATCTTGACGAGGACGACGACGACGAAGACTTCATCCTCGACGACGAGGATGAGGACGAAGACCCCTGATCGACCCGTCCAACGCGGTCGCCCCCTCGGCGCGGTCCGAGAATCGACGCGGCTGCATGGGCCGAGCCGCGCTTGCGCCGTCGGCTCATGCCGCGGGCCACGGCGACCGATGGTCCCGACTGGCGCGCACGCGCGCGCAGCAGGGAGCGTCGCTATGGACAACGAGCAGCATCAGAGCGTGGTGGATCGCCGAAGCGGGCTCGACCGGCGTCAGCATCCGGACCACGAGGCGTCGTCGGTCGACCTCGACCGTCGGCGCGGCCCCGGGCGTCGCCTGACGGACTTCACCAAGAACGCCGAAGAGGGCTCGCACTCGCGCGAGCAGTTCCTCTTCGTGCAGGCGATCGACGCGTTCAAGAAGGCCAACGGCAAGACCTTCCCGAACTGGACCGACGTGCTGGAGGTGGTGCGTCTGCTCGGGTATCGCAAGACGTGCCCGAGCGCGATCGAGCTTACCAACGCCGAGGACTGGACCGAGAAGCCCGACGCGCCGCACAACGCGCGCACCTACGAGCACGACGCGACGGACGCACGCAAGGCGGCGTAGGACGAAGGTGAATGGCCAAGGGGTGCCCGGCCCGTTCAGGGTGCTGAGCCTGTCCAGGGCACCCGGCTGCCGCGAAGCAGAAGCCGGCGCGGCGTTCATGAACGCACCGATCCGCGTTCCGCTGCGCGGTACGCGGGCACCCGTGTGGAGCGCGTACACCCGGGGATCAGGGCGTGCGCGGTCGTCTCAGCCATTCTTATTCTCGAAGTAGTCGATGTTGAGCTGGACGAAGGTGTTCCACTCGTCGGGCAGGTCTTCCTCGGGGAAGATGGCCTGGACGGGGCACTCGTCGACGCACAGGCCGCAATCGATGCACACGTCGGGCTCGATGTAGAGCTGGTCGGTGTTCTCGAAGTCCGGGTCGTCCTTGGTGGGGTGGATGCAGTCGACGGGGCAAACCTCGACGCACGAGGTGTCCTTGGTTCCGATGCACGGCTCGGCGATGATGTGCGGCATGG